>NZ_JAELUF010000052.1 GCF_016429195.1 Brevundimonas sp. ASV9 | reverse complement strand
CAGGGTCGAGGGGGATACTCGGCCGCACCGGGGATTGGGGATCGCTGCTCCGACCCGCCCGTCGCAGGCTTATGGGGTTAGGCGATAAGACCGCCACCGCTCGGCGCCCCGAGCTTGCAGGCCAACCCCACCGCGCGGAGCGTCACAACCCTTCGTCGAAACGGTACTTAAAAACTCACACTCCGGGCGAAGGCCCGGCGCTCCGTCCAGCCCTCCAGACTTCGCAGGCCGAACGCCGCGAAGACAAAGCCGTTTTCAGTCCCGCGCGACACTGCGTCATCTTGTCAAACCGCCCCTCGCGCCCCAACTGCAAAGCCTACCCAAATCACACCTTCGCTCGCGACAGGAGCCCTGATGCCGCATGCCGACAGCCTGATTCTCACCCTGGTCGGGGGCTTCGTCCTCGCCTTCGTGTTCGGCATGCTGGCGCATCGGCTGAAACTGTCGCCCCTGGTGGGCTATCTCGTCGCGGGCGTGATCGTCGGCCCCTATACGGGCGGCTTCGTCGCCGACACCCAACTGGCGCCGCAACTGGCCGAGATCGGCGTCATTCTGCTGATGTTCGGCGTCGGCCTGCACTTCTCGCCCAAGGACCTGATGCAGGTCCGCAAGGTCGCCATCCCCGGCGCCCTCGTTCAGATCGCTGTCGCCACCGTGCTGGGTTGGGGGCTCGGCCGGTTCGTGCTGGGGCTGGGCGATGTCGAGGCCCTGCTGATGGGCTTCGCCCTGTCCGTCGCCTCGACGGTCGTCCTGCTGCGGGCGCTGGAGGAGCGCAAACAGGTCAAGGGCGAGATCGGCCGCATCGCCGTGGGCTGGCTGATCGTCGAGGATCTGGTCATCGTCATCGCCCTGGTCATGCTGCCCATGGTGCTGGTTCCGGCTGGAACCCAGACGGACTTTGCGGCCCTGGGTGCAGACGTCGGCCTGACCCTGCTCAAGGTCGTGCTGTTCGTCGTCGGCATGCTGGTGGTCGGCGGCAAGGTCATTCCCTGGCTGCTGATCCGCATCGCCCACACCAAGTCGCGCGAACTCTTCACCCTGGGCGTCCTCGCCATCGCCCTGGGCATCGCCTGGCTGGCCTATTTCCTGTTCCACTCCTTCGCGCTGGGCGCCTTCCTGGCCGGCCTGGTGATGAACGCCTCGCCCCTGGGTCACAATGCGGCCGAGCGGTCCTTGCCCCTGCGCGACGCCTTCGCCGTGCTGTTCTTCGTTTCGGTCGGCATGCTGTTCGACCCGATGATCGTGGTGCGCCAGCCGTGGGCGGTTCTGGGCGTGCTGGGCATCGTCATCGTCGGCAAGTCGGTCGCGGCCCTGGTCATCACCCAGACCTTCAAACTGGATCGGCCGACCGGCTTCACCGTCGCGGCGTCCCTGGCCCAGATCGGCGAGTTCTCCTTCATCCTGGCCGCGCTCGGCGTATCGCTGGGCGCCATGAGCCGCGAGACCCACGACCTGATCCTAGCCGCCGCCCTGCTGTCGATCTCGCTGAACCCCTTCGTCTTCCTGTTCACCGACCGGATGGGTGGAAAGCCGAAGCCGCCCGCGGCCGGCGCGATCCGACCCGCAGCCGCGGACGGCCCGATCACGGATG
This sequence comes from Brevundimonas sp. ASV9, assembly GCF_016429195.1. Taxonomy (GTDB): domain Bacteria; phylum Pseudomonadota; class Alphaproteobacteria; order Caulobacterales; family Caulobacteraceae; genus Brevundimonas. The sequence goes on along the minus strand of NZ_JAELUF010000052.1, from coordinate 21,051 downwards.
CGGTCGCGGCGCCCTGAGCCCCTTTCCGCGCCGCGCGCCGCCCGCTATCGTTCGCTCATGGACAAAATCGCCGCAGATCAGGCCGTGCTTCACTATGGCGACGGCGAGTTCGCCGTCTTGAAGCCCGGCCGCTTCGTGCGCTGCGCCGTGACGGACAAACCGATCCCGCTGGAAGTCCTCCGCTACTGGAGCCCCAGCCGTCAGCAACCCTATTTCGGCCCGACCGAATTCATCGCGGCCCAGCAAGGCGATCGATGATCCCGTCGCGCCGCGCCCTGCTGACCGGCGCGGGCGCCAGCCTGATCGCCGCGCCGCTAGTGGCTGAAGACCGCAACGCCCTGCCGCTGGCCTTGAACGGCGCCTGGCGTCAGGGCGGCTACGCCTTCGGTCGCACTGCGCCGCGCGCCCTGATCTTCGTCGACGGCGAGGCCCTGACCACCGCCTCGGCCGCCGGCCTCTTCGTGATCGGTTTCGACCGCGACGCCGGTCCGACCACTCAAGTCGAAGCGCGGGCTGGCGACCGGTCGGCTCGGCGCACCCTCGACATCGCCCCCTACGCCTTCCCGTCAACCAGCGTGAACGGTCTGCCGCCCTCGACCGTCGAGCCCAGCGATCCCGCCCTCCTGGCCCGCATCCAGCAGGAAATCGCGCTGAAGACCGAGGGCTTCGCCAGCCGCATCGACGCCGACGACTTCAAGGACGGGTTCGTCTGGCCGCTGGAGAGCTACCGGGTTTCCAGCGCCTGGGGCGCCCAGCGTGTCCTGAACGGCACGCCCGGCCGGCCGCACTACGGCATCGACCTGGCCGCCCCCCAGGGCAGCGTGATCCGCGCGCCCGCCGACGGCCGCATCGCCTTCGTCCGTCCGGACATGCATTTCGAGGGCGGCCTGACCCTGATCGACCACGGTCAGGGCCTGATCAGCTGCTATCTGCACCAGTCGCGGCTGGACGTGGCGCTGGGTCAGCGCGTCCGGCGCGGCGATGCGCTGGGCCGCGTCGGCATGACCGGCCGCGCCACCGGCCCCCACCTGTGCTGGCGCATGAAATGGCGCGATCGCAACCTGGATCCGTCACTCATGATCGGGGCGCGTGTTCCAGAAAGTCTAGCCTGATCAAAGGCTCCTCTTGCGAGACTACGCATATCCCCTTAGCCTCGATCAAAGATCTGGCGGGGCCCGATGTTTTCTCTGAAATCGCTGAACGTCCTGCTTGTGGACGACAATCAGAATATGCGCGCCATCGCGTCAGCCGTGCTGCATTCGGCCGACATCCGCAACGTCTATGAGGCGTCCGAAGGCGCGACGGCTTTCGATTTGCTGCGTCGCCACGCGATCGATCTGGCCATCGTCGATTTCAACATGTTCCCGCTGGACGGGGTCGAGTTCACGCGTCTGGTCCGCACCAGCCCCGACAGTCCCAATCCGTTTCTGCCGATCATCATGATGACCGGCCATTCCGAACGCAGCCGCGTCTACGAGGCCCGCGACGCCGGGGTGACCGAGTTCATCGTCAAGCCGATCACCGCCAAGGCCGTGCTGGACCGGCTGAATGCGGTCATCATGCGGCCGCGCCCCTTCATCAAGGCCGACGACTATATCGGCCCCTGCCGTCGGCGCCGCGATACGCCCGACTACGCCGGGCCTTATCGCCGAGAATCGGACGCCTCCCGCTCCAACGCCGCATAGACCTTGTCCGGCCATCGCTTGTGGACCCAGAACCAGTCCACGGGATGCTCTTTCACCCGGTCCTCGACGAAGCGATTGGCGGCCTGGATGCCGGCCAGCGTATCGGCCGCCTTGTCCTCGCTTTGATTGACCACGATCGGCTCGTGCGCCGTCACCCGGAACCGCACGCCCGGCAGGCGCACAACCGACAGCGGCAGCATGACCGTGTCGAATTTCAACGCCAGCCTGGCCGCTCCGGGCGATGCGTTCACCGGCTGGCCGAAGAACTCCACCTCCGGCCCCTGATTGTATTTCTGATCGACCAGCAGGGCGATGGAATCGCCGCGCTTCATCCCCGCCATCAGCTCGCGCGTCCCGTCGCCCTTGGGCGCGAACAGGCGGATGCCGTAACGCTCCCGGTTCTGGCGGATCAGGGCGTCGACATACGGATTATTGGCGGCGCGATAGGTCACCTGACACGGCACGCCCGAGGCCATGATCACCGCCGCCATCACCTCGAAGTTGGCCAGATGGCCCGAGATCAAAACGGCCGGCTTGCCGCTGTCGCGCAGGGCGTGCAGCCGCTCCATCCCGACCACCTCGACCCGCCCGCCTTCGGGCGTCAGATGATCCATGACCGCCAGCTCGGCGAAGGTCCGACCCGTCTGGTCCCACTGCGCCAGAGCCAGCGCCTCGCGCTCCGCCTCGCCCATGTCGGGAAAGGCGATGCGGAGATTGCGCATCACCGTCTTCTGCGTGCCGGTCAGCGGCCCCAGGGTGCGCAGCAGCCAGCCGCCCAACCCCGACGCCCGCTCGACACCCAACAGGCGCAGAAAGCCGAACAGCGCCTGAAAGCCGAAGGCCTCCAGGCGCCAGATCAGATCCTGCTTCACGCTTGTCGCGCTATCGCCCTTCGGGCTGCTTGAGCGCGTGTCTTCACCAGGCAATCGTCAATCCACCGTCCACCACAAGGGTCTGGCCGGTCACATAGGCCGACGCAGGGCTGCACAGATAGACCGCCGTGCCCGCGATTTCATCGGGCTGGCCGATCCTTTTCAGCGGCGCCGGCTCGGTGACCTGTTTCAGCAGCTCCGGATTCTCCCACAGATATTTGGCGAAATCGGTCTGAACCAGCCCGGGCGCGATGCAGTTGACCCGCACGTTCGACGGTCCCCACTCCACCGCCAGATTGCGCACCAGCTGCATGTCCGCCGCCTTGGAGATATTGTAGGCGCCGATCAGGGCGTTGCCCCGAAGCCCGCCGATGGACGAGATCACCAGGATCGCCCCGTCTTTCCGCTCCACCATCTGCGGCGCGACCATCTGGATCAGCCAGTGGTTCGAGATGACGTTATTCTGCAGGATCTTTTCGAACTGGTCGTCGGCGATGCCCGCCATCGGCCCGGCATACGGATTGGTCGCGGCGTTGCAGACCAGGATGTCGATCTGGCCGAACGCGGCGTTGGTCTCATCAACCAGCCGCTGCAAATTCTCCTTCGAGGCGATGTTCGCGGGAACGGCGATGGCGCGTCCCTCGCCATACTTTCCGTTGATCTCGGCGACGACCTCGTCGCACGGCCCGGCCTTGCGCGACGAGATGACGACCTTGGCGCCATGTTCGGCCAGCCGTTCGGCGATGGCCTTGCCGATTCCCCGCGATGAGCCGGTGATGATTGCGACCTTGCCGGTCAGATCGAACAGTTCCATTGCGTTTCCCGTAGGTTTGGCGGGGATATTTGCAGCCCCGCTCTAGCCGAATGACATTGATAGCCTGATACTCAGGCGATTCCATCCGGGAGTGGCCGACCGCCAGCCGATGCGCAACGTAACAATGGGCTTTCTCTACTTCGCCTATCTGTTCCTCGGCATGACCGTGGGCGCCTTCCTGTGGCGCGCGGGCCTAGGGATCGGCGCAGGCGTGGCCGGAACGCTCGGCGCACTGGGGCTGTTGGGCGCCTTCCACGGCATCGTCACCGGCATCGCCGAGCGCCGCGTCCTGAAAAAGGAAATCGGCCAGGTCCGCGAGGCCCACCGCCTGCTCGCCGATGCGATGGAATCGACCCAAGGCGCCCTGACCGAACTGGCGCACGCCATCGAGACCGGCGTCCTGTCCGACACCGACGCCCTGACCGGCGAGGTCCGGATGCTGGAATCGCTGGTCCAGCAGATGAGCGAAAGCATCGACGAACGCCTGGCCGCCGCGCCCCATATCGGCGTCGAGACTTTCGAGGGCCGTCGCATGGCCCAGTCCAACGTTCTGCTGCGCACCATTCACGAGGCGCTCAGCGAAGGCCGCGTCGATCTGTATCTTCAGCCGGTCGTCTCCCTGCCCCAACGCCGGACGATCTTCTACGAGAGCTTCACACGGCTGCGCGACGCCACCGACCGCGTCATGATGCCGGCGGAATATCTGTCCCTGGCCGAGGGCGAGGGCCTTGTGCCGGCGATCGACAATCTGCTGCTGTTCCGCTGCGCCCAGATCGTGCGGCGGCTGGCGCGTCAGGATCGCAAGGTCGGCGTCTTCTGCAACGTGGCCCTCACCTCGCTGGGCGACGAGACCTTCTTCCCGCAGTTCCTGGACTTCCTCAGCGAGAACCGCGACCTGAACCAGGCGCTGATCTTCGAACTGGGTCAGGCGACGTTCGACGCCCGCGGCGCCATCGAGGCGCGCAACATGGCCAAGCTGGCCGACCTGGGCTTCCGCTTCTCGCTGGACAAGGTGCAGACGCTGGATCTCGACTTCGCCGATCTGCAACGCTCGGACGTCAAGTTCATCAAGGTCGCGGCCGACCTGATGATCGAACAACTGCTGGACCTGGACGGCGGCGCCCCCTTGCGCTCCATGCCCGATATCCAGGCCGCAGACTTCGCCGCCCTGACCCGCCGCTATGGCGTCGAGGTCATCGCCGAAAAGGTCGAGAACGAACGCCAGGTCGTCGACATTCTCGAACTGGACGTCGGCATGGGCCAAGGCCACCTGTTCGGCGAACCCCGCGCCATCAAGGAACAGGTTTTGGCCGAGACCGACCCTCCGGCCGAGTTCCTGCGCTCCACCCTGCGCAGCGCCGAGCAGCGTCGCCGGTTCAGCTAGACTTCCGTCTCGGCGGCCAAGCCGCTAATCACGGCCCCATGACCCTCCCCCACGCCCTGCCCCTCCTCGGCGCCGTCGCCGGCGATTATGACATCCTGCTCTGCGACGTCTGGGGGGTGATCCATAATGGGCGCGAAAGCTGGGCTGGCCCGTGCGAGGCGCTGACGCGGTTCAACCGCGAGGGCGGCCATGTCGTGCTGATCTCCAACTCGCCCCGCCCAGCGTCGGACGTGATCGCTCAGTTGGACGGGCTGGGCGTGCCGCGCGAGGCATGGAAAGCCTTTGTCACCTCCGGCGACGCGACCCGCGCCGAACTGGCCAGGCGCGCGCCCGGCCCGGCCTGGATCGTCGGCCCCGAACGTGACGCGCCGCTGTACGCCGGTCTTGGCCTCGAGCGCGCTGCGTCGCCTGAGGACGCCGCCTTCATCTCCGTCACCGGCCCGGTGGACGACACGGTCGAGACGCCCGAAGACTACCGTGAGCGGTTCGCCGTCGGCGCCGCACGCGATATCGAACTAATCTGCGCCAACCCCGACCGCGTCGTGCAGCGCGGCGACCAGCTGATCTACTGTGGCGGAGCGCTGGCCGACCTGTATGAATCGCTGGGCGGCCGGGTCGTCATGGCCGGCAAACCCTTCGCCCCGATCTACGACCTGGCGATCAAGGAGGCGGAAGGCCTGCTGGGCCGCTTCGTCGATCGCTCGCGCATCCTGTGCATCGGCGACGGCGTCGTCACCGACGTGATGGGCGCGAACGCGCAAGGGCTCGACTGCCTGTTCATCGCCCAGGGCATCCACGGCGACCAGGCCAAGGGCGAAGACGGCGCGCTCGACCCGGCCCGCGCCGCCGCCCTGCTGAAGGCGGAAACGACCTATGCGCGATACGCCGCGCTCGAACTGAACTGGTAAGGCTCGCCATTTTGTCGCACCGCCGCTAAAGCCTCATCCATGGTCGAATTGGTTCAGCAGCATCCGTCCGGTGGTTACATCCTGGACGAACTTCACGTCGGCATGGCGGCCGAGAAAATCGTCGTCGCGACGGAGGACCGCATTCGGCTGTTCGCCGAGGCTTCCGACGACTTCAACCCGGTGCATCTGGATGAGGCCTTCGCCTCCAAGACCGCCTATCGCGGCCGGATCGCCCACGGCCTGCTCAGCGCCTCGTTCGGATCGGCCGTGGTCGGCACCATCCTGCCGGGCGCCGGCTCGATCTACATTTCCCAGACCCTTGCCTTCCATCAGCCGGTGCGGATCGACGACGTCGTGCGCATCCTGATCACCGTGATCGAGGTCGAGCCCGAGAGCGCGCGGGTCAAGCTCAGCTGCGAAGGCTTCGTCGGCGAGACCATGATCATGGACGGCGTCGCCGTCGTCCGCGTCCCCCGCCGGCGCAAACCGTCCCAGCGTTGATGCAGATTGCGCGTATTTGGCGCGACTGGCGCGAGGTGCCGGACGCGCTGAAGGGCGCGGCGGTCGCCGTCGGCGCCTTTGACGGCGTGCATCGCGGGCATCAGGCCGTCATCGCCGGCGCACGTGACGCGGCGGAACGGCTGGGCGCGCCGTTGGGCGTCGTCAGCTTCGATCCTCATCCCCGCCGCTGGTTCCAGAAGGACGCCGCGCCCTTTCGACTGATGACGGCCGACCAGATGGCCGAGGCCTTAGCGCCGCTGGGTGTGGAGATCCTGTATCTTCTGCCCTTCGACGCCGAGATGGCCGGCATGACCGACTCCGCCTTCGCCGAGCGGGTTCTGGCCGAGGGTCTGGGCGTCCGCCACGCCGCCGTCGGGTTCGATTTCACCTTCGGCAAGGGCCGATCCGGCTCGCCCGAAGCCTTGCGCGCCTACGGCGAGCGGCTGGGCTTCACCGTCTCGGTCGCCGAACGGCTGGATGACGCGGACGGGCTGAAACTGTCGTCCAGCGCCGTTCGCGAGGCCTTGAAAGCCGGCGATATGGCCCGCGCCGCCGCCATCCTGGGCCGCCCCTTCGCAATTCGGGGCGAGGTGATCCACGGCGACAAGCGCGGCCGCACCATTGGCGTGCCGACGGCCAACGTCGCGCTCGGCGACTATATGCGCCCCGCCTACGGCGTCTATGCGACCCGCAGCCGATTGCCGGACGGGCGGGTGATCGACGGCGTCGCCAGCCTGGGCGTGCGTCCCATGTATGCGCTGGAAACTCCGCTGATGGAGGTCTGGCTGTTCGACTTCGACGGCGACCTCTACGGCCAGACGCTGGACACGGAACTAGTCGCCTGGCTGCGCGGCGAGGAGACCTTCGACGGTCTCGACGCCCTGAAGACCCAGATCGACGCCGACGCGGCGGCGGCGCGAACCCTCCTCAGCCGGTCATAGAGGCCGAAGCTCCGCTGCGAACCGCTTCCAGTTCTGCACATAGTGTTCGGCCGACATCTGCAGCACGGCGATGTGCGCCGGGTCACGTTCCCGCACCACCTTGCCGGGCTGACCCACCACCAGACTGTTGTCCGGGATGATCTTGCCCTCGGTGATCAGCGCATTGGCGCCGATGATGCAATTCCGGCCGATCTTGACCCCATTCAGCACCACCGCCCCGATGCCGATCAGGCTGTAGTCCCCGACCTCGCAGCCATGCAGCATGGCCTTGTGTCCCACCGTCACGCCGCGCCCCAGCGTTAGCGGCGACCCCATGTCGGTGTGCAGCACGCTGCCGTCCTGAATGTTGCTGTCAGGCCCCACGGTGATCGGATCGTTGTCCCCCCGCAGCACGGCGCCGAACCAGACACTGGCATTGGAATGGAGAATCACGTTCCCTATTACCGATGCGCTTGGCGCCACCCAGTATTCGCCCTGCGGCGGAAGCTGCGGTTTGCTGTCGCCCAAGGCGTAAATGGTCATCTGTACACCGCCTAATCTCTGAAAAACGAGGGCTTTAACGGATCGCTAACCACGATAGCATCATTCTGTTGATACGATTCGTGGGTCGCCATTTCGGCCCCGGATCCGAAACCGGATCAAGCCCGATCCGGTCATCAAGTCGGGGCTTTCGCGTGGCGCGTTGGGATCCTGGTTCGGTTGTTCGGCGGCGGGCGCACCCCGTTGCAGACAACCCTGCTGTCGATCCGGGCCGCCGCTGTGCAGGCTGCGACCTCTTCCTCCCCAAGACCATCCAAGGCGGCGCCCGTTCGGGTCCGCCTTTTTTCATGCCCTGGAGGCGTCCATGACCAAGCGTGCTGCAACCAAGCGTCAAACGCGTGAACACGGAATCCTGGATTCGCGTGATTTCATGGAGGAGTCGAAAGTTCGTCGGCTTCACGCCCCGCATAACGAGCGATCAGGATGGTCGCCCTATCCTTCGAACGACGACCGCGACCAAGGCTATCTGAAGACGCTGAAGCCCAAGTCCGAGGGCCAGGGCGAGCTGATGGAGGCCATCGACCACCACAACCTGGTCATGGCGCTGGGTCCCGCGGGCACCGGCAAGACCTACCTCGCCGTCGCCAAGGCGGTCGAGGCGCTGGAGGCAGGCAAGGTCGGCCGCATCGTCCTGAGCCGCCCTGCTGTCGAGGCCGGCGAATCCATCGGCTTCCTGCCCGGCGACATGGAAGACAAGCTGGCGCCCTATCTGCGCCCGCTCTACGACGCCCTGTCCGATCGTCTGTCGATGAAGCGGGTCAAGGCGCTGATGGCCGAAGGCCTGATCGAGATCGCCCCGGTCGGCTATATGCGCGGCCGCACGCTGAACAACGCCTTCATCGTCGTCGACGAGGCGCAGAACTGCACCTACGTCCAGCTCAAGATGCTGCTGACCCGACTGGGCTGGCATTCGACCATGGTGGTGACCGGCGACCCGCAGCAGTCGGACCTGCTGCCCGGCATCTCCGGCCTGTCGGACATCTCGGCTCGACTTGAGGCCGTACCCGACATCGCCGTGGTGCGTCTTGCCGAGCGCGACATCGTCCGTCACCCGCTGGTCGCCTCGATGATCGGCGTCCTCTAGCTCTGATCCTGCAGCCGACGCTGGATGGCGTCGGCTGCAGACCCGTTGCACCGCGAAACCAAAAGCCATTGTCCCCGGGCGCACCGCACCGCTAAAGGTCGGCTCGCGGCTGATGAGGGATTTCGATGCGCGTAGCGATGATTGGGACGGGCTATGTGGGCCTGGTGTCCGGCGCCTGTTTCGCCGACTTCGGCCATGTCGTCACCTGCATCGACAAGGACCCGTCCAAGATCGAGCGGCTGGAGCGGGGCGAAATCCCGATCTATGAGCCCGGGCTGGATGATCTGGTCGCCGCCAATGTGCGCGAGGGTCGACTGTTCTTCACCCTGGACGGCGCCGAGGCCATTCGCCGGGCCGACGCCGTCTTCATCGCAGTGGGCACGCCGACACGCCGGGGCGACGGCCATGCCGACCTGTCCTACGTCCACGCCGCCGCCGAGGAGATCGCCGGCCTGATCGAAGGCTTCACGGTCGTCGTCACCAAGTCGACCGTCCCGGTCGGCACGGGCGACGAGGTCGAGGCGATCATCAAGAAGACCAATCCGAAGGCCGACTTCGCCGTCGTCTCCAACCCCGAATTTCTGCGTGAAGGCGCCGCGATCGGCGACTTCAAACGTCCCGACCGCGTCGTCATCGGCATCGACGACATGACCGGCGACACCGGCGGCCGAGCGCAGAAGGTCATGAGCGAACTCTATCGTCCGCTGAACCTGAACGAGAGCCCGCTGCTGTTTGTGGGCCGTCGCACGTCCGAGCTGATCAAATACGCCGCCAACGCCTTCCTGGCGATGAAGATCACCTTCATCAACGAGATGGCCGACCTGTGCGAAGCCGTCGGCGCCGACGTCCAGCAGGTCGCGCGCGGCATCGGCCTGGACAAGCGTATCGGCTCGAAGTTCCTGCACGCCGGCCCCGGCTATGGCGGCTCGTGCTTCCCCAAGGACACTATCGCCCTGGTCCGCACCGCCCAGCAGTATGGCGCGCCGACAAAGCTGATTGAGGCGACGGTCGAGGTCAACGACGCCCGCAAGAAGGCCATGGCCGACCGCGTCGCCGCGACCCTGGGCACAAGCGTTCAGGGCAAGACGGTCGCCCTTCTGGGTCTGACGTTCAAGCCGAACACCGACGACATGCGTGACGCCCCCTCGCTGGACATTGCGCCTGCTCTGATCGCCGCCGGCGCAACCGTCCAGGCCTTCGATCCCGAAGGCATGCACGAGGCCGCCAAGCTGTTGCCCGACATCCAGATGAAGGACAGCGCCTATGACGCCGTCGTCGGCGCCGACGCCGTGGTCCTCGTCACCGAGTGGGACCAGTTCCGCGCCCTGGATCTAGACCGCATCAAGCTGCTGATGAAACAGCCGGTCCTGGTCGATCTGCGCAACATCTATCGACCCGAGGACATGAAGCATCGCGGCTTCCGCTACATGGGCATCGGGCGCGGCTGATGGGGTCGCCGATCCTCGTCACGGGTGCTGCCGGCTTCATCGGTATGCACGTCGCCGAGCGTCTGCTGGACCGGGGCGAACAGGTGATCGGCGTCGATGTCTTCAACGACTACTATGATCCGCGGCTGAAGGCCGCCCGCGCCGCTCGGCTTGAGGGTCGCGACGGTTTCAGGATGGTCCGCGCCGATATCGCCGACCACGCGCAGATGCGTGCGCTGGTCGCGGATGCCGGGGTCAAGCGGATTGTCCACCTCGCGGCCCAGGCCGGGGTGCGCTACTCGCTCGAAAACCCCTTCGCCTATGAGCGATCCAACCTGGCCGGCCATCTGTCGATGCTGGAGGCCGCGCGGCACAATGATTTAACCCATTTGGTCTATGCCTCGTCCAGTTCGGTCTATGGCGATCGGCCGCTGGAGGGTTCGGGCTTTCGCGAAGACGATCCGACCGTCCACCCGGTCTCGCTCTACGCCGCGACCAAACGCTCGTGCGAACTGATGAGCCAGAGCTACGCCAGGCTTTATGGCTTTCCGCAGTCGGGCCTGCGGTTCTTCACGGTCTATGGACCCTGGGGCCGGCCCGACATGGCCTATTTCAGCTTCACCCAGAAGATCGTGCGCGGCGAGCCGATCGAGGTGTATGGCGAAGGCAAGATGGCGCGGGACTTCACCTATATCGACGACATCGTCGACGGCGTGATCGCCGTGCTGGACCGCCCCCCGGCGCGGGGCGTGCATGAAATCTACAACATTGGCGACAGCCAGCCCGTCGGCCTGATGGAGATGATCTCCACGCTGGAAACCGCGCTGGGCGCCCAGGCGAACAAGATCATGCGGCCGATGCAGCCAGGTGACGTCACCGCCACCTATGCGGACATTTCAAAGCTGAACGCCCTGTGCGGTTATCAACCCAAGGCCCCGCTGAAGATCGGACTGGAAAAGTTCGTCGCCTGGTGGCGTCAATACGAGAACGGTTGACGCAAGAAGGCTGGGGGGCCGATGCGACGCGAATTTTTGCCGACCGGCGCCGCCCTGATGCTGTTCGGCGCAACCGACGCCTCGGCGCAGGCTTTGCGCTCGGCTCAAGACGCGCAAATCGACCTCTTCGTTCGCAACCGTGCGGTCGCCGTACGCGACCGCCCGCAACCCGCCTACGACCCGCTCGGCATCCGGGCCGGCGGCTTCACGGCCTTTCCCCGGCTTCAGTCGGGCGTCGTCCATGATGACAACATCTTTGCCGCTGAAGACGACCGTCAGCTCGCAACGACCTTGCGCGTGACGCCTGAGGTCGTCGTCCGATCCCACTGGTCCCGCCACGCGCTTGAAACCCGCGTCCGCGCCGACATCGACCGCAACCTCGACTTCGACAGCGAGAACACGACCGACTGGAGCCTGGGCGGCGCCGGCCGTCTCGACGTTGCCCGAGGCGCCGACGTCACCTTGGCCGCCGACTATGCCCACGATCACGAAGCCCGCACCGCCGCCGGCTCCGATCCCGCCGCTCGCCGCCCGATCGCCTTCGATCTGGCCTCCGCCTCGCTGGCGGCGACACGCACTCGGGGTCGATTGCGCCTGTCGGCCAAGGCCGCTGTTCTTCGCTACGACTACCGCGATGGGCTGAACGACGCCGGCGCCGTCATCGAACAGGACGACCGGGATCGCACCGTCGCCCGGCTGACCGGCCGCACCGATTACGCCCTCTCTCCCGCGACGGCCCTGTTCGTCCAGGTCGCCCGCGATGACCGCGACTATCGAAACGTGGCAGGGTCGCCGGAACGATCCTCTTCCGGTCACGAAGCCTTGGCTGGCGTGGACTTCGAGCTGGGCGCCCTGATCCGGGGCGAGGTCGCAGCCGGCTACATACGCCAGGATTTCCAGGATGCAGCCTATGGCGATCTCGACGGCTTCGGCGGGCGTGCGCGCCTGTCGTGGTTTCCCACGCAACTGACGACTCTGACCGCCACCGCCGCGCGCAGCGTCGCGGACACCGGCGTGGTCGGCTCAGCCGGCGCCCTGCGCACCGACGTGTCGATCGGCGCAGACCACGAACTGCTGCGCAATCTGATCCTGACGGCGGAAACGGCGTGGGGCGAAGACGACTATAACGGCCTCGACCGCACCGACACCCGCTTTGCCGCCAGCTTTAGCACCATCTATCGCCTCAACCGTCGCTATGGCCTGACCGCCGGTCTGACCTATCTCGACCAATCCTCGTCCGGCGCGGTTGCAGGACCGAGCTATCACTCGACGCGCCTGTCCGTCGCGGTCGTTTCGCAGTTCTGACCGCACGGCCACAGCGCGAAGATTGACAACCTGGAGACATCATCGCACCACTGGCGGGACGATCACCGTTCGATGGCGCGATGACCCACCACGACACCGCGATCGGCGGTCCCGGCCAGCCGGCGGACGACGCCATCGACCTCCACGCCCTGATCACCGCCTTCCGCCGTCGTCTCGGTCTGTTCACCGCTGTCGCAGCCGTCGTCTGCCTGATCGTGCTGGCGCTGATGCTGGGCCAGCCGCCCGTCTATACTGCGACCGCCAGCCTCCAGATCAATACTCGCAAGGAACAGGTCGTTGCGGGACAGGCCGTGCTGTCGGCGCTCGACGCCGAGGCGGCCATCGTCGACACCGAGGTCGAGGTTCTGAAGTCACCCCAGCTTGCCGCCCAAGTCGTGCAGACGCTGGATCTAATTCGCGATCCCGAGTTCAACGCCCGCCTGCGATCCTCGCCCCTCACCCAACACCTGTCGCGCGCCACGCCTGCGCCGACCGATGCTCAGATCGAGCGCCAACAGGTGATCGACGCCGTCCGGCGACGCCTGACCGTGCGCCGCGTCGGCCTGACGTATTCGATGGCGGTCAGCTTTATTTCCGAAGACCCGACCAAGGCGGCCCGCATCGCCAACGCCTTCGCCGACGCCTATCTCCAGTCTCAACTCACGGCCAAGTTCGACGCCAACGCCCAGGCCAACACCTTCTTGGGCGCCCGGCTGGAAGACCTGCGCCGCCAGGTCGAGGCCGCCGACGCCGCGGTCTCCGCCTACCGCATCGACAATGGCCTGCTCAGCGCCCAGGGCGCGACCCTGACGGAGCAGGAAATCTCGGCCTATAATCAGCAACTCGCCCTGGCCCGCGCGCAGCAGGCCGAACAGGACGCCCGCCTGCGCACCGCCCGCGCCCAGATGGCGGCCGGCTCCAACGGCGACGATGTGGGCGAGGCCCTCTCCTCGCCGGTCGTCCAGAACCTGCGCGCCCAGCGCGCGGCGATCAGCACGCGCGTCGCGGACCTTTCTGTCCGCTACGGCCCTTTGCACCCCGACATGATCCGCGCCCGTCAGGAGCTGTCCGACCTCGACGCCCAGATCCAGGCCGAGATCCGCCGTGTCGTCTCCAACCTCGACGCCCAGGCCCAGGTCGCCCGCCAACGCGCCGCCTCGGTCCAATCCAGCCTGGACGCCGCGCGCGGCGCCCTGGCCGACAACAACGCCGCCTCAGTGCGCCTGCGCGAACTGGAAGGCGAGGCCGAAGCCGCCCGCGCCATCTACCGCGCCTTCTTGGATCGCTATCGCGAGACCACCGCCCAGACCGGCGTCGAGCAGGCGGACGCCCGCATCGTGTCGCGCGCCACGCCCCCGACCTCACAAAGCGCGCCGAACCTAATGATCAGCCTGGCGCTCGGCCTGATGCTCGGCGCGGCGGCGGGAACCGGCGTCGTCATCATCGCCAACGCCATGCAGACCGGCCTCAGCGGCCCCGATGACATCGAGCGCAGGCTGGGCGTCGGCGCCGTCGGCGCCGTTCCCCTCGCCTCATCGGTGGCGGCGGCTGAAGATCAAACGCTGCATCCGATCGACCTCGTCGTCCAGCGACCGCTGTCGATCTTCGCCGAGGCCTTCCGGGCGCTGCGCACGTCGATCACCCCCATCGTCAGCGTCGTGGGCCAACCGTCCGCGAGCATCGTCGCCGTCACCTCCGCCCTGCCCGGCGAAGGCAAGACCACCACAGCCGTCTGTCTGGCTCGCGTCGCTGCGCGCTCCGGCGGACGCGTGCTATTGATCGACGGCGACCCGCGTCGGCGCGGCGTGACGCGAATGCTGGGTCTGAACCCCGATCACGGCCTAGCCGAGGTTCTGCATGGCGCAGCGGCCTGGCGAAACCTCTTGGTGCTGGACCCGGACTCCGGCGCACAGGTTCTGCCCCTGTCGGGATCAGGCCTGTCGGCCGACGACCTGTTCGGCGCCCCGCCGATGACCACCCTGCTCGACGAACTGCGTCAGGCCTTCGACCTGATCGTCATCGACACCGCGCCCGTTCTGGTCCTCGCCGACGCACGTATCCTGGCGGCGAAAGCCGACAGCGTCGTCCTGCTTGCCCGCTGGCGAAAGACCCCCGCACGCGCCGTCGCCGCCGCGATCCGCATCCTCAGCCAATCCGGCGTTCGCCTTTCCGGCGTCACCCTCAGCCAAGTCGATGTCCGGGCGGAGGCCGGCCGGAACTACGGCCACCACGACTACGACTATCGAGCCTATCGCAAATACTACGCCGCCTGATGCGAACGGGGCGTCAGCGCCCTCAGCCTTCTCGCCATTCGCTCAAGGTCTTGCCCTCGGCGTCCTCGAAGGCGACGCGGTCAAGTTGAACGGCGCCGATGCAGACCGGCCTTTGATCCGCATCCACGGCGCGGCAGCGAATGGCGCGACCGTCCGCGAAAGCGGTCATTCGTCCCTCAAGCACCAGGCGATAGCCTTGCGCGGACGGCATCAAAGGCTGGTCGCGTTCGGCGCGCAGCGTCGCCTCATAGGCCCGGCCGTTGCGCCGCACGGTCCTGGACCCGCCTTCTTTGAAAACAGCAGCCAGTCCCACGGTCTGGGTCGCCGACGGTGCTTTGGGCGAGGCGGGCCCCTGTACCACCGGACAGCCATCGACGCGCAGCCAGGGGTGGGCCAACCAGAAGCCTTCGGCCGCTTCCCAAGTTTCAGCGTCACCCGCAATCAAGGCCGATTGCGACCAGTCGTCAGGCGTCAGCGTCAGAGTCATCTTCGCGCTCTCGCGATCCTCGCTCCATGTCACTGTCGCCAAACCGGCTTGCGACGGCCCATTCACGGCGGGACCGCCACAGCCAAAGGCCTGGCGCACGATGAAGCGGCGGCCGGCCAGAGACGCGCCTGTCACATCCTGCCCGGCGGCGAATGCAGAGGCGGCGACGTCCATGGCCTGAAGCAGGCTTGCGCGATCGAGGATCGGCGCAGGCGCGACCGTCACGACCGGCGGCGTTTCTGATTTCTCAGCCGGAGCAGGTGCTGGCTGCGGCTCACGCTGGCAGGCGGCGAGCGCCAGCAGGGACGCCGCAAGCGCGATTATCGAATACCGAGGCGATGCAATCGTTTCGAGCATGGAACCACCCTAACACGCGAACCGCTGATGGGGATGCGCTCACCCGAAAAAGGTTGACGCGAGCGATGGGGGACGGTCTGCACAGCATCATGACTTTCGACCAGATCGCCGCCCTCGCCGTGCTCGTCGCCGTCGTGGGTGCCCTGATTCACGGCAAGATGCGGGCCGATGTCGTCGCCTTGACGGGCGCCGCCGTCCTTCTGCTTCTTGGCGTGGTGCGGCCGATGGAGGTGCAGGGCGCCTTCGCTAGTCCCGCAGTCATCGCTCTGGCCGGCCTATTCGTCATCGCCTACGCCATTGAACTGTCCGGTCTCTTGGGCTGGTTGATCCGACAGGCGACGCAGCTCGCTTCAAGGATCGGTGCCAGAGGCATCTGGATCGTCATCGGCCTTTGCGGATCGGTCGGCGGCTTTTTGAACAATACGCCGGTGGTGGTGCTGGCTGCGCCGGTGATCCGCGATGTGGCCCAGTCACTTCGGCTATCGCCCAAACGGTTCCTGATGCCTTTGAGCCATGTCACAGTCATGGGCGGGCTGCTGACCCTGATCGGCACCTCGACCAACCTTCTGGTCAACGACATGGCGCGCAACGCTGGACAGCCCGTGTTTGGTTTGTTCGAGATAACCCCCGTGGGCTTGGCGATCGCTGTCGTCGGCGGCCTGTGGCTCTATTTCGTGGGCGCGCGCCAACTGGGTCGATCGGTCGCCATGGATGAGGCGGAAGCCGCGCGTCTGGCGGAAATGGAAGAGGCGCGTCGCCGCGCAGAGGCCGAAGCCATCAATCGCCGCAAGCGCCTGCTGCCGTTCGGCCTGCCGCGCCTGGGCGGATCCCGCAGTCAGGCCGACGGATCCGGCGACGCGCACCTGGGCGATGTGGATTTGTATGGAGCGGCGGACCGGCCGTTCCGACTTCGCCCGGCGATGATCTCCCTGGGGATCTTTGTCTTGGTGATTATCTCGGCTGCGCTCGGCTGGGCGCCCATCGCCGCCTCGGCCTTCGCCGGCGCCGTCGCCTTGATCCTACTTCGGGTCATTACGCCCGAAGAAGCCTACGCCGGACTGAGGCCGGAAATCCTGCTGCTGATCGCGGGAATGGTGGTTGTCGGCACGGCGATCGAGGTGACAGGTCTGGCCTCCGCCGGCGCCGACCGACTAATCGGGTTCATCCGTCCACTAGGACCGCTCGGGGCGCTGATCGTGCTGTACGGCGTGACGCTGTTCGCCACCGAATTGCTGTCCAACGCTACCGTCGCGGTGCTGATCACCCCCATCGCCGTGGCCCTGGCCGAAAGCCTGGGCGTCGATCCCCGACCCTTCCTGGTGTGTGTCATGATGGCGGCCTCTGCCGCCTTTGCCACGCCCTTCGGCTATCAGACCAATGTGCTGGTCTTCAACATGGGTGGTTACAGCTACATGGACTTCGTTAGGATAGGTCTGCCGCTCAACCTCATCACTTGGACTGCGGCTATGATTGCGATTCCGCTCTTTTTCCCATTCTGACAACATTCTCGAGTTTAGGTTTAGGCGGAACAGGGAATCCTTACCCTCGCTAAATCTTAGACAAGTAAATCAAAGCGAGTGTGCTATGTTGGAAATACGCAAAAAATATTTAATCTATTATTATAAGTAATGTCACAATTAAACTTCAAATTGTCGACCTCGTGTATTCGTCAGTAATATATTCTACCGCGCTCTGTCTTTAAAATTGTTCTCTGGAAAAACGACCTTCGGAGACGGTCATCTCCTAGCCGGCTTGGATAAGCGGATGCGCAGAAAGCTCGCGACCAGATCCGCCGACGAGAGTACGCACGTAGCCATCAAGCATCGAGCTCTCGTCCGGCCGTTCCTCGTTGCCCATGCAGGAATTTACAAAGAGCCTGGCTCAACTTCTGTAACACCTGATTGCGCAGATCTTTGACCTAGGCTTCCGGGCTCACGCCCGGAAGCCTGCCTTGCATCAGAAGTAGAAGCGCACAGCCGCGGTGACGATGCGGCCAGGCAGGGCCTGGGCCAGGACCACGCCGTTGGCGGGCAGGCTGTCGGCCGACACCTCCGTCAGGGCGGTTTCGTCGAACAGGTTGTTGGCGGTCACCGACAGCACGACGCGGTCGATGGGGCGCACCTGGACGAAGGCGTTGACAGTCGCGTAGCCCGGCATCTTCAGTTGGTTGACGTCCTGCGTATAGCTCTCGGTCGTGCCGACGACGCTGGCGCCCACCGTGAACAGGTCCGTCTCGTACTGCGGCATGACTTGGAAGATCAGGTCGGCCTGACGGCGCGGCGAGTTGCCGACCAGGGCCGCGTCCTCGGCCTTGGTGATCTCGGCGCTGGTGACGGTGGCGCTGCCGGTCAGGCTGAACGGACCGTGACGCACGCCGGCCTCGAACTCGGCGCCCTTGGCCTCGTAGCTGCGCTGGACCAGCACCAGACGGGTGACGCCGCCGGCATCCGCGCGGATCTGCTGGTTGGTCTCGCTGACCTCGGCCCAGAAGCCCGTGACGTTGGCGAACAGGCCGTTGGCGCGATACTTCATGCCGACTTCGGCCTGGTTCACCGGATCATAGGCCGCGTCGGCCTGCAGCAGGTCGCCATCGACATTGCTGATGGCCGGCGAACGCAGGATCTTGTCCGCTGCGGCACGCGCGCCCTCGCTGTAACGGGCGAAGGTCGAGAAGCTGTCCGAGACGCGGTAGTTGGCGCTGAGCGAATACGAAACATAGTCGTAGTCGTAGTCGACCGGGGTGGCGCTGGCGGCGGGAGCGAAGGCGAAGGTGCGCTCGGCTTCAGAGATGACGCCGTCGTTGTCCACGTCGATCGTGCGCACGTCGGTCAGGCCGTTGGCGACGGTGCGGCCGTTGACGTCGCCGCTGTCGAAGCGGATCGATCCGCCCAGCGCCAGCTTGCCCAGCCGGTAGTTCAGCGAGGCGTAGGGCGCTAGCACCTTGTAGGTCACATCCGTGCGCGAGTTGGACCCGGCGCCCGAGGGTCCGAAGAAGTTGACGACGCCGTCCTGGGTGCGGGGCGTGCCGTTGGTGTTGAAGATATCGACCAGGGCCGAGTTTCCGCCGCCCACGAAATCCTGAAGGAACGGGATGTACTGGCGATCGAACTTCAGATCCTGCTGGGCCGAATAGACGCCAACGGTGGTCGTCAGGTCGCCGCCGCCGATCTTCCAGACGCGGTTGGCGCGCAGATCGTTGGTGAAGTTATCCAGGCTGTCGATGTCGGTGTGGACCAGGGTCGAATAGGCCAGCAGGCCGTTGCCGTTCAGGGTCGTCGGGCTGGTGATCGCCTGACCGGCGCGCGGACCTGTGGCGTAGGCCAGGGTTCCGGGACGACGGCCGAACGCCAGCGGCGCCTGGGCCGCCGGCACCACGGCCAACGGGTAGTTGAACGACTGATCGCCCGATTGCTGCGCGTAGCGCATGTGCTCGGAAATCGTCCAGCCGTGCAGGTTGAAGCGGGTCTGGAAGCCCAGCGCGCGCACCTGAACCTGATTGCCGTCCTGCAGATTGACGCGCTTCAGGTTGTTGTCGCCGTCCAGCAACGGGAAGACGGTGGTGTTGCGCGACGTCAGGGTGTCGCGCGTCATCGAGAAGTTCGGAACGTCGCTGTAGTTGGGATCGTCGTTCGTGCCGGACACCAGCAGAGGCGTCGGCCCATAGGCGATGACGGTGTCATCCAGGATCTTGCCATACAGACGTACGAAGCCGCCGTCGAAGGTCTTGGTGATGTTGGCCTTGATCTGGCCGCCCTTGTTGCCCGTGAAGCCGGCGTCGCGCGGGCCTTCACCCTCGCGATAGAAGCCGCCGACGTGGAAGCGCACGGTGTCGCTCAGGTGACCGCCATAGCTGAAGTCGCCGCGATAGGTGTTATAATCCAGGCCCGAAGACACCTGGACCGAGCCGCCTTCGACCTCACCCGTCTGCGAGATCAGGTTGATCACACCGCCCGGCGCGTTCGATGCGAAGGTCGAGGACGACCCGCCGCGGATGGACTCGATCTGGCCGACGTTGAAGTCGTAGCGCATGAAATAGTCGGACGTCAGCGCCAGGATGTCGCCGAACTCCAGAACCGGCAGACCGTCTTCCTGGAACTGCAGATACTTTGCGCCGGTGCTGACCATTGGCAGGCCGCGGATCGTATAGTTGCCATTGGTCTCGCCCGTGCTGGCCTCGGCGCGAATGCCGGGGATGGTGCGGAACAGGTCGTTGACCGAATAGGCGCCGATCTTGGCGATCTCGACATCGTTGATCGAGCTGGTGGAGGTCGCGCTGTCCAGCCTGTCGCGCGCCTTGGCCACGCCCGTCACGATCACGTCGTCATTGGCCCGCGTCCGGCTGGCCTCCCAGGCCGTCTGGCGCTGCGGCGCAGGCTGCGTCTGCGCATGAGCAGGCATGGCGAGGATAAGCGGCGCAAACGCAGCCGTGAGGTACAGGGATTTCAAGGAAGCCTCCAAGGCGTTGTCTTTCAGTGCAGAGACTGGACAACTGATTTTCGTTCGGAAATTCTTCCATGCAGTTTCTTGCATGGCTGTTATCAATAAAACACGGATGTGTTTGATGATTTATAATGCCAGAATACGGATTAATACTGACATAACGGCGCTTACGAAGTTCGGATTGGAGCGCCGATTTCTTCTACACTCAACTGGACCGATATCTTAGAACTCGTTCCAGTCGTCAGCGGTCGCTTCGCTCGACAGGGCGAGCGCACCAACCGTGCGGATGACCTTGGGGGCGGACGCGGCGTCTCGGCGAGGCGCCCGCGCGGCCGAGGCCGAGGCCGTCGTATTCAGCCGGAATCTGGAAACCAAGGTCGCCAGCTCATCGGCTTCGGTCGCCAGGATGCGCGCGGCCGCCGTCGCCTCTTCCGCCATGGCGGCGTTCTGCTGGGTCATGCGGTCCATGCTGCCGACGGCGCTGTTGACCTGCTTCAGATTCTCGGACTGGACCTGCGCCCCTTGCGCGATGTCCACGATCAGGGTGTTGGCGTCGCCGATCTTGGACACGACCCGCGCCAGCATCTCGCTCGTTTCGCCGACCCGATCGACGCCCAGCCGAACCTCGTCCGACGACTTGCTGATCAGTTGCTTGATGTCTTTGGCGGCGTCGACGGTGCGCTTGGCCAGTTCGCGCACCTCGCCGGCGACAACGGCGAAACCGCGTCCGGCATCGCCCGCTCTCGCGGCCTCGACGCCGGCGTTCAAGGCCAGAAGATTGGTCTGCAAGGCGATGGCGTCGATCATGTTGATGATCTCGCCGATCTCCTGAGATCCGGCCTTGATGGCGTCCATGGCGACGATCGCTTCTTCAACGATCACGCGACCGTCCGCGGCGTCGCCATTGGCCAGGGTGATGGCGTTGCGGGCGTTGGCCGCGCTGCGCGCCGTGTCGCCGACCATGTCGGTGACGTGGTTGGTGGCGGTGGTGGTTTGCTGCAGGCTGGACGCCTGCTGTTCGGTTCGCAACGACAGGGT
>NZ_JAELUF010000512.1 GCF_016429195.1 Brevundimonas sp. ASV9 | reverse complement strand
AACTTACAGTAACTTCCCACTCCCCCTCCTCAATATGCCCTGCATGGCCCCCAAGTAAGAGCTCTTTTGCTCCCCTCTTTCGAATGCCGGTGCATGGTAGACTCCAGTTTGTATAAAAGGCCCCCATGAGGCTTTCTCGATGGTGGTGAAGCTGGGCCACTACTCTTATTAGCCAACTTTGGAAAGTTATAAGGCTTTGGGCTGCTCGCACTACTTGCTCCATACTTTGGATCTTGATCTTTGTTTGTCTCCAAGCCAACATCGGCTCTAAGACGCCACCAACACGAAATACTTTGTTCGGGATCATAACGCGGCTGGAAGAAAAAGAAGCAATGTTTGCTACGTGGAAATACGACCGAGACACCTCGGAAGTGCACAATATTAGACTGGCTTATGATCCCATT
The DNA here is from genome assembly GCF_016429195.1 of Brevundimonas sp. ASV9. GTDB lineage: Bacteria > Pseudomonadota > Alphaproteobacteria > Caulobacterales > Caulobacteraceae > Brevundimonas. Next base: position 27 of record NZ_JAELUF010000512.1, on the reverse strand, counting down.
TCTGCGAGATCGAGCCAACACCAAGCC
>NZ_JAELUF010000511.1 GCF_016429195.1 Brevundimonas sp. ASV9 | reverse complement strand
ACGAGAGACGATTGCTGGTCTCGTGGGCTCGGAGATGTGTATAAGAGACAGGTATCATACACCTCCAATTGCCTTTTCCCTTTCCTTTTTCATTTTTCACATATTTATTAACTTTTTAAATCTTGAAAGAGAAGAGTCGGTGCATAAACTCCTTGCGGAGAGCAGCAGCCATGTGCTTGGTTCTCTCGACAGCTCCTCTGTTCTCAATCGCGCGGCGGTGCAGGTATCCCATGCACTCGCCAACAGAACCCCAAGTAAGGCACTTGTAGGGCTTGGGAACGATTGCGTTGGTAGAGGCCTGGTCGGCAAGGGTGGTCTCGTAGTTCAGGATGAGCTCGCAGCCAAGCTCGTCGGCCATGCCGGCAACTTGGGCGCACTCGAGGCCGCAGGTGGTCTGGTCGCTGACAACTCGCAGCTTGTGAGCCTGGCAG
>NZ_JAELUF010000510.1 GCF_016429195.1 Brevundimonas sp. ASV9 | reverse complement strand
CAACAGTGAAAAAAGCCTAGTTCCAATGTAACCAATCAACACTATATTTTTTTTTTCAATTCTGCTTTTTGCGCTGGTTAGAAAAGCAAGATCGAAACCGGTTCAACGGAATACATGACGTGCTCCGACCGAGGCCGACGAGGCTCGCCTGTAAGTTGTTGCGTCTCCACACTAATTTTCGGCCGCAGCAGCCGTCAGCAGGAAATGCCGCGGCCCTGACAGCATCGCCTCTTCTTTGAATCTTAACCCGAATTTCGCATAGCTCGCGGCGCAACCCGAGATAAGACATCCACTCCACTACAACCTGATCTGACCATGCTAGACCTGAAGAACGAATAGCCGCATAGGTCAACATGGTTTCGGGACTTGTCCGAAGGGCACTTGCTCCAAGCCTGATCGGTTACCCGCAACCGCTAGCGAATGGTGCCTTGC
>NZ_JAELUF010000509.1 GCF_016429195.1 Brevundimonas sp. ASV9 | reverse complement strand
CCTCAAAGGTGGCTAGCATGCTGGCTGGCGCACTGGTGTATCGGAAGATTTGAAGAGCCATCGATGAAGCCATGGTCTGCCATCGGGCCGACTGCCGAAGTCCAGGGCCTGCTGACTGGAGGAGAGCAACCAAGGAGTTGTATAGATTGCGAGTCTTATTCTTGCCTTCGCTATTCTCGGGGGAGACGTACGCAGGAAGGTTCAACGAAGAGCGGGGAGAAGAGTTGGTCGAGTCGGCCGAGCTGAGTGCCAGGCTCGAAGGGCGGGATGTCGACAGAGGTGTGTTGAAGTTGAACTCGCTGACAGGAGAAGCGGAGCGGCGCAGGCCGTCGTCGTCCATAGAGGAGCGGTTGCCGAAGAGGCCGGAAGCGCTGTAGCGTCCAATGCGATCAAGATCTTCGTACATGCGCATGCAGACCTCCAGGTTGATGG
>NZ_JAELUF010000508.1 GCF_016429195.1 Brevundimonas sp. ASV9 | reverse complement strand
GAATAGGAACGCTCGTGTGCGACTAGTTCGGCTCGTTCGTCACGAGCTGTGGGAGGAAATGCGTGGCCGAGCTACTCGTATGCTCTTCTGAGTCTGTCTCAGCAGGAAGTAACCCCAAGATGGACTGGTGTCCTCCTAAAGTGGTGTAGGTGAACACGGAATGAGAGACGTACGAGTAGAGAAGCGCAGTAACAAAGGAGGAAAAGACGAGGAGACGTCAGACTGGCAGAATGAAACGCCGCGACGCGAGACAATGAGCAAGTTGTAGGTTGCGTTTGGTGGAGCAAGGGAGGAATGTTGCTTCAGTAACCTGAAAAGGACGGAACGTATTGGTAGGCCAATCGGAAAAGAGGTAAATGATGCTTCGCAGGACCTCCCAAAAAAAAATGTAATACTAAATATTAGGCAAGACGAACAAAGACGGACAAGGCT
>NZ_JAELUF010000507.1 GCF_016429195.1 Brevundimonas sp. ASV9 | reverse complement strand
GCCTTGCCATCTGCGGAAATGGCGAAGCTGTTGTCGGAGCCGGCGGTGACGGCGACAAAGTTTGAAATATCTGTCTCTGTTAGTCCGTGTTGCTCGACAATTCTGGCTTGTTGGCGGCTAGGTCTTACCTTTATGTGCTGTGGGAGTCACTAGGATCCTAGGGGTGCCTCGCTCATCATAAATCACGTCCTCCTTGTTGAGTTTGTCAAATTCAAACCCGACTTGATAGCCATCCACACGGCCCCAGGCAAACAGTTTGCCCTTGTCGGAGCACGCGACGGAATGATGTACGCCGCCGTCAATGTCTGTGATGAAGTTGTCGGCCAGATCAGTAAGCTTGACGGGCTTGAGGATGACGGCCTCGTCTTCGCCGGCATTTGACTGCACGCCAATTTCGCCAAAGTTGTTGAGGCCCCAGCCCCAGGCATGGCC
>NZ_JAELUF010000506.1 GCF_016429195.1 Brevundimonas sp. ASV9 | reverse complement strand
CGAACACTCAAATCACAAGGCAAATGTGAAAATACAATCATCCCGTAGAGCCAGAATGCCATTAAGGGAATGCAACGTTCTGAGTCACAAAGGACAAAGTAACTGCAACAGTAATGGCGAAGTGGTTGGCGTATAAGTAGACACACGTCGTACAGCTTTCCCGTTTCGGCCTTTCTAGCCGTGACGCCTCATTTCAATGGCCGCTTTACTAACTGCACAACATCAACATAGTAAGGTCAAATGCAGTATTACGGGGTAAAAAAAGTCTTGGTCATGGCAAAACGCAGGGCGAAAAAGTTACACCAGCTATTCCACACAACAAGACGAAGGGTTCTAAGCCGCATTTCAGATGGTAGCCTTATATCTGCCTTTTCCAAGGAAATAAAACGTATCTGTTATTCAGCTTCCGCTCAGCCCCTTCTACTAGAGGAC
>NZ_JAELUF010000505.1 GCF_016429195.1 Brevundimonas sp. ASV9 | reverse complement strand
CCCACCCAGAAACTGGTGTGGTTCTGGTCCAAAGAGCTAATTATCCACGAGCCTGCGCCGTGTGGCAATCGGTGCACTGGTAGCCAATATACCATGCTTCCAGTCAAAAATTGCTGTGCAAAAGCCTTAAGCCTATGAAAGGTCAACCGCTCCTCTCCAGACGCACGACTCGAACAACCAAAACCCGCCAAGCTCGTGATAAGCGTAATCTCACGGCCTTCCCTAATGTGACTGTGTACTTGGCGCAAAGAGGGCATAGAGCGACATAGCCCTTTCAACTCGTGGCGCCAAGCTACAACGCCAGAGTGGGCTCGAGCAGCCAACTCGCCTTACTATAGGCTAGACGGCAGATCTAATTCTCCTTCAAGCCTTCGTTTCCACAAGGCGTCAGCAAAAGGGCCCCCAAATAGTGCTTAACCTGCTCCACAATAC
>NZ_JAELUF010000504.1 GCF_016429195.1 Brevundimonas sp. ASV9 | reverse complement strand
CCAGAAGCTCCGCCAAAAACACCATCTCAACGGCGAGAGCTAGTGCCAAAATCTACATGCAAGCCATCCACCAAGCGAGTAAGACGCCTCAACAGCGAGAAACTGGTGTCTGAAAATCCGCTGTTCCAGCCATGGACAACAGAGAGCTCGAAGAAGATGCTCAAGTTCGCCCAGAATGTATCACCGCGCAAGGTAGCACCGCCCCTAAGACCTGCTCGCTTATTCTCTGGAGGACGAAACGATGATGACCCCAACCAAAGCCGTTCATCAGCCAACACAACTATCCTCAGCAAGTCGTCATCTGACTTTGAAGACTCATCCGAACCAGACATAGGCGATGTTACATTGCCGCCCAGCCTGCAGCTATCGAGTAACACCAAACAACCAGAAGTCGCTCACCGCATCACGCGACTGCGAGTAACTGGCTTGCAG
>NZ_JAELUF010000503.1 GCF_016429195.1 Brevundimonas sp. ASV9 | reverse complement strand
CCCGAGAACGATTCAAACGCCCAAAACGAAGATAATTGCAATTTTGTGGGAATATGAATGAATAAACGTCATAGCCTCATCATTTAGCCATGTCTGCGCCGTTCCCAAACGTATATACGCACAGAAAGGTAGCGGAGGCATCGTCAAAAGCATGCGACATATGTTACAAGCCTAGCACATCAGTCCTTGTAACGCCAGATAAAAAGGTATAAAATTCCTATAAAACTTCAAACTGGACTGCGGACTAAATCTCTTGGCTAAAGGACTTTTTCTATGTCTGCCCGGGTCATCTCAAAGACCGCTACTTTTGCACACCAAAAATTGATGAGGAGGCTGTCAAGGCAAAGCGAGAACGAGAGCTCGCAGCCGAAACGGAAAAGCTAAAAAAGGAATACGAAGAGAAGCAGAAAAGGAAAAAGGAAAGGGAAAACA
>NZ_JAELUF010000051.1 GCF_016429195.1 Brevundimonas sp. ASV9 | reverse complement strand
GGCTCTGAACCGCCTGATCGCTCCGACCGATCTCTCCACCAGACCTCGCGTGTCCGGACAGGTCGAGGTTGGGGATGTCGTGCTGTCCGGGCGCTACGACGCGACCAATTCCGACATGGCGCTGGACGTGGACGGCGGCGCGCTGAGCACGACCACGGGCGGCCGCCTGACCTCGGCGCCGCATCGGCTGGTTCAGGCGGATCAGCCGGCCAGCGTCTCCAGAAGTTTCGGCGACGCCATGGCCGTGCCGCCGATGGTCCAGATCGAGGTGCGGCGCGTTACGTCTGACGAAGACACGCGGCTGTGCGGCGGTCATCCCGTCGGATGGCTGGCCCTGGCCGTGCGGCGCGACGGCTTCGTCCTGATGCCGGTGCGACAGGGGCCGCCGCCGGGCGCTCTTCTGGCCGACGACCGCCTGTGCGCCGTCCTGGACCTCAGCCGATGATGCGAGCCCTGATGCTGGCGGCGCTGGCCGGGCTGGTCGCCGCGCTTCTGACCTGGACCCGGCCGGGCGCGACGGATCGTGAAGCGACGGCCCCCGTCCTCATTCAGGTGCTCGACAACGGCTTTCACACCGATATCGCCGTGCCGCGCGGCGCGCTGGAACGCCGCGGCGGTCCTCTGGCGCTTGCAGTCCAATCCTTGGCGCCTGGCGACTCGATCCTGATCGGATGGGGCGATGCGAAGTTTTACGTCGATCAGCGCCCAATTTCAGATCGCCTTCCCGACGGCGCGCGCGCCTTCCTGCATCCCGGCAATCGATCGGTGCTGATGCTGGCCCCTCGACGCGACGATCCGCGCCTGGCCTATGGCGAAGACAGCGCCGCCCTGACCCTGAGCCGCGCCCGCTTCGAGCGTCTGGCCGCGCGGGTCGAGGCCTCGCTTGATCTGTCGAACGGCCGGCCGCGCATCGCAGCCCTGCGGCCCGGCGACGACGCGCGCTTCTTCGCCAGCCGCGAGACCTTCTCCATCCTGCATCTGTGCAATCACTGGACGGCCGGCGTCCTGAACGCCGGTGGCGTGGCCATTCGTCCAGTGCCGGCCATCACCTCGGGCGAGGTGATGCGCTCGGTTCGGGCCGCCGAACGGGCGCGAAAACTGGACAGACCCCCGCTGCGGGACTAGACCGCCCGACTTTCGCCTATCCGGCCGGGTCCGATCCCCAGCGGGCGAACAAGAAGGAGAGGCCGATGGCCCACAAGCAACACACCCGCAACGCCTCCGGCCACGCCGGACCCAGCCAGCGCCAGCTGCGCGCCGGTGAGCTGATCCGTCACGCCCTGGTCGACATCCTGCGCGAGGAGGATATCCGCGACGAGGCCCTGGCCGGGGTGTCCATCACCGTGACCGAAGTGCGCCTGTCGCCGGACCTGAAACACGCCACCTGTTTCGTCGAGCCTCTGGGCGCCGGCGTCGAGGCCGCGCCGACCAATGGCCATGAGAGCGAGATCATCAAGGCGCTGAACGTCCACGCCAAATTCGTGCGCGGCCAGCTGGGCCGTCGCCTGGACATGAAGTTCACGCCCGACCTGAAGTTCCGCCACGACGAAAGCTTCGACGCCGCCAGCCACATCGACCGCCTGTTCGACGACCCCCGCGTCCGCGCCGACCTGGAGCGCCGCGACGACGAGGGCGATCAGTGATCCTCCGGCCTCAAGTAGCGCGAAGCGCGGTAGGCCAAGCATAATGGCCCGCAAGAAGAAGGGCGACATCGTCGACGGTTGGGTCTGCCTGGACAAGCCGTTCGAGATGGGATCGACCGAGGCCGTCAGCCGCATCCGTCGCCTGTTCAACGCCCAGAAGGCCGGTCACGCCGGAACGCTGGACCCGCTGGCCAGCGGCATCCTGCCCATCGCGCTCGGCGAGGCAACCAAGACCGTGCCGATGATGATGGAGGCGCAGAAGGTCTATCGCTTCACCATCAACTGGGGCGTCTCGACCGACAGCGTGGACCGCGAGGGCGAGATCATCGGCCGCTCCGACGTGCGTCCCACGGTCGATCAGGTGAAGGCCGCCCTGCCGGCCTTCGTCGGCGAGATCGACCAGACGCCGCCGCGCTTTTCCGCGATCAAGGTGGACGGCGCCCGCGCCTATGACCTGGCCCGCGACGGGGTGGAGTTCGAGCTTCAGGCTCGCCGCGTGACCATCCATTCCGCCGAGGTCAGCGACGCGCCCGACGCCGACCACGTTGAAATCACAATCCGCACCGGCAAGGGCGTCTATGTGCGGTCGCTGGCGCGCGATCTGGCTGCGGTTCTGGGCGCCGAGGGTCATGTCAGCGCCCTGAGACGCGAGCGGGTTGGCCCGTTCACCACGCAAAACGCCGTCACTCTGGATTCTCTGGAGGAAATGGTGCATAGGGGCGCCGCCTCGGAAGGCTTGCTTGCCGTCGCGACCGCTCTGGACGACATCCCGGAACTGGCCGTGAATGAACAGGACGCCTTCTCGCTTCGGCAGGGACGCCCGATCGTTCTGCTCCCCCGTCAGGTGGAAACCCTCAAGGATCGTCTCACCGGCGGTTCGCGCACGGTTTCAGCCTTTCAGGGCCAGACCCTCGTCGCTCTGTGTCAGTTGCGGGCCGGCCGGCTAGAACCCGACCGCGTTTTCAACCTCTAGGCCCGCGCCATCCGGCAAGGGCCGAGACCCCAAGGCCTCAAGTAGCGCGAAGCGCGATAGGCCAAGAAAGGACTCTTACGATGTCGGTTACTGCTGAACGCAAGCACGAGATCATCGCCGATAACGCCCGCTCCGCCGGCGACACCGGCTCGGCCGAGGTTCAGGTCGCGATCCTGTCGGAGCGCATCGCCAACCTCACCGAACACTTCAAGACCCACAAGAAGGACAACCACTCGCGTCGTGGCCTTCTGAAGATGGTGTCGCAACGTCGCCGCCTGCTCGACCACCTGAACAAGGTCGACGCCGGTCGCTACCAAGCGCTCATCTCCAAACTGGGCCTGCGCCGCTAAGGCGTCGGAACAGTGTAGAATACGCTTTCGAGGCGCGGGCGGTCACGTCCGCGCCTCGTTGTGCAACTAAGCGCTTCCAGGCCAAGTGGCTGCCGGTTGGCCGCCCGGAAAGCGTGACTACAAAAATACGACCTGTGCGCCGCAGGACTTACCGGCGCAGCTGCGAGGGCCATGACGGTCCTCTCCCGGTCGTCGCGATGGCGCGGCGGCCTCTGGATCGAAGGACTGAACGCCGACGCATCCGCCCCATGATGGGACCCCGCACGGAATACGCCGTCCGGGATACGAAAGACGAAATATGTTCGACATCAAACGCAAGACGATCGACTGGGCCGGCCGCCCGCTGACCCTGGAAACGGGCCGCATCGCCCGCCAGGCCGACGGCGCCGTGCTGGCGACCTACGGCGAGACCGTGGTTCTGGCCACCGTCGTCTATGGCCGCGCGCCCAAGCCCGGTTTGGATTTCTTCCCCCTGACGGTCAACTATCAGGAAAAGACCTTCGCCGCCGGCAAGATCCCGGGCGGCTACTTCAAGCGTGAAGGCCGTCCGTCCGAGAAGGAAACCCTGGTTTCCCGCCTGATCGACCGTCCGATCCGCCCGCTGTTCGTCAAGGGCTTCAAGAACGAGACCCAAGTCGTCGTGACCGTGCTGCAGCACGACATGGAAAACGACCCCGACGTTCTGGGCATGGTCGCCGCCTCGGCCGCCCTGACCATTTCGGGCGTGCCCTTCATGGGCCCCATCGGCGCCGCGCGCGTCGGCCTGATCGACGGCGAGCTGGTTCTGAACCCCGCCATAGACCTGATCCCGTCCTCGGACCTCGACCTGGTGGTCGCCGGCACGCAAGACGCCCTGATGATGGTCGAATCCGAAGCCAAGGAGCTGTCGGAAGAGAAGATGCTCGAGGCCCTGATGTTCGCGCATGCGGGCATGCAGCCGGTGATCGACGCCATCATCGAACTGGCCGAACACGCCGCCAAGGAACCCTTCGACTTCCAGGCCGAAGACCACTCCGACGTCGTCGCCTCGATCAAGTCGCTGGTCGGCGAGGACATCAAGAGCGCCTATACCCACGCCGGCAAATACGAGCGCCGTTCGGGCGTCGACGCCGCCAAGAAGGCCGCCGCCGCCAAGCTGGTGAAGACCGACGAGAACCCCGACGGCGTCGACGGTTCCAAGTTCTCGGCCGCCTTCAAGGAGTGCGAAGCCGAAGTCCTGCGTCGCGACATCATCGAGAACGCGCACCGCGTCGACGGCCGCGCCCTCGACAAGGTCCGCGCCATCGTGTCGGAAGTCGGCGTCCTGCCGCGCACCCACGGTTCGGCCCTGTTCACGCGTGGGGAAACCCAGGCCCTGGTCGTCGCCACCCTCGGCACCGGCGAGGACGAGCAGTACATCGACAGCCTGCAGGGCACCTACAAAGAGAACTTCCTGCTGCACTACAACTTCCCCCCCTATTCGGTGGGTGAAGCGGGCCGCATGGGTTCGCCCGGCCGTCGCGAAATCGGTCACGGCAAGCTGGCCTGGCGCGCGATCCGTCCGATGCTGCCGACCAAGGAAGACTTCCCCTACACCATCCGTCTGGTCTCCGAGATCACCGAGTCGAACGGCTCGTCCTCGATGGCCACGGTCTGCGGTTCGTCGCTGGCCCTGATGGACGCCGGCGTGCCGCTGGTCCGTCCGGTCTCGGGCATCGCCATGGGCCTGATCCTAGAGCCGTCGGGTGAGTTCGCCATCCTGTCGGACATCCTGGGTGACGAAGATCACCTGGGCGACATGGACTTCAAGGTCGCCGGCACGTCGGAAGGCATCACCAGCCTTCAGATGGACATCAAGGTCGCCGGCATCACCAAGGAGATCATGAAGCAGGCCCTGACGCAGGCTTCGGCCGGTCGCCTGCACATCCTGGACGAGATGTCCAAGGCCATGGATGCGCCGCGCGCCGAACTGGGTGAACACGCGCCCAAGATCGAAACGATCAAGATCCCCGTCGACAAGATCCGTGAAGTCATCGGTTCGGGCGGCAAGGTCATCCGCGAGATCGTCGAGAAGACCGGCGCCAAGATCGACATCGGCGATGACGGCACCATCAAGGTCGCCGCCAACGACCAGGAGAAGATCGACGCTGCCAAGGCCTGGATCCAGTCCATCGCCTCGGAGCCGGAAGTCGGAACCATCTACTCCGGCAAAGTCGTTAAGGTCGTCGACTTCGGCGCCTTTGTGAACTTCTTCGGCGCCAAGGACGGCCTGGTCCACGTGTCCCAGATCGCTCTGGAACGCGTCGCCAACCCGGCCGACGTCCTGTCGGAAGGCCAAGAGGTGAAGGTCAAGTTCCTGGGCTTCGACGATCGCGGCAAGACCAAGCTGTCGATGAAGGTCGTCGATCAGGCCACGGGTGAAGACCTGACGGCCAAGATCAACGCCGAGCGCGCCGAACGCGGCGAAGAGCCCCTGTCGGAAGACACCGGCGGTCGTCCGAAACGTGACGGCGGGGATCGCGGTGGCGATCGCGGACGTCGTCGTCGCGACTAAGCGACCTCTCATCCAAGACTGATGAGGCCCGGCGGAGCGATCCGCCGGGCCTTTTTCTTTGGGGCCGCGCAACGGCTGTCCGCGATTTCACTTGCCGCTTCGGCCCATGCAGTTTCCATTGCCGCATCCAAGTTTCGAGGGGCCGTTCCATGTTCGATCGTCGTCGTCTTCTTCAGTCCGCCGCCTTGGGCGCCGGTCTCGTCGCCGTGAGCGGCCCCGCCTTCGCGCGTCAGGCCGGGACATCGCAGGGCGACGCCGCCGCCCAACTCAAAACCTTCATGGACGCCACGTTCGAGCAAACGCTGGATAAGAGCCCCGAGGTCGTCACCATGTTCGGCCTGGACAAGGGCGACCGCGCCGCCGCCAAGTCCAAACTGACCGTTCCGACACGCGCCGAGGAAGACGACCAGCGCGCCTTCACGCGTCGCCAACGCGCCGAACTGTCCCGCATCGACCGCTCTAAACTCGATGCCCGCAACGCCAACTACTACGACAGCCTGACCCAGAATCTGGACGGGGTGATCGCCACCTACGACATCCCCTACGGCCAAGGCGGCTGGCCCAATCCGTACCGCGTCAGCCAGCAGGGCGGCGCCTATCAGTCCACGCCCGACTTCCTGGCCAACCAGCACACCATCGAGACGGCCGCCGACGCCGACGCCTATGTCGCCCGCGTCAACGCCTTCGCGGACGTGCTGCTGGCCGAGACGGATCGATTGAAGGAAGACTATGCGCTGGGCGTCATCCCGCCCGACTTCATCCTGGCCAAGGCGATCCGCCAGCAGGACGGCGTCCTGGCGACCCCCGCGGCGACCTCGCCCCTGACCCAGTCGATCGTCGACCGGGCCCGCGCCAAGGGTCTGATCGGCGACTGGGGCGCCCAGGTCGAACGGCTTGTGACCGAGCGGGTCTATCCGGCCCTGGCCGCCCAGAACGCCGTGCTGAAGGCAGCCCAACCGAACGCCGTGCACGAGGCCTCGGTGCGCCGCCTGCCGCAGGGCGAGCAGTATTACGCCAACAGCCTGCGCTACATCACCACGACCCGGCTGACCGCCGACGAGATCCACCGCACCGGCGTGGAACAAATGGCCGATCTGACGGCGCGCGCCGATGTGTTGCTGAAGGCGCAAGGCCTGACGCAGGGTTCGGTCGCCGAGCGGATCAAGGCCTTGGGGGATGATCCCAAATACGTCTACGCCAACACCGACGCCGGCAAGGCCGAGCTGATCGCCAAGCTGAACGCCCAGATGGCCGACATGCAGGCCCGCCTGCCCAACGCGTTCGGCCGCCTGCCTAAAGCCAAGGTCGAGATCAAGCGGGTGCCGCCCGAGATCGAGGCCGGCGCGCCGATGGGCTATTACAATTCGCCCAGCCTGGATGGGACGCGGCCCGGCATCTACTGGATCAATCTGAAGGACACGGCGGAATGGCCGTCCTGGACCCTGCCGACCCTGACCTATCACGAGGCGACGCCGGGCCACCATCTGCAGATCAGCCTGCAGCAGGAGAGTGAGTCCGCGCCGCTGCTGATGAACCTGTTGGGCTTCTCGTCCTACGTCGAGGGCTGGGGGCTGTACGCCGAACAGCTGGCCGACGAACTGGGCGCCTATGAGAACGATCCGGTGGGTCAGATCGGCTACCTGCAATCGCTGATGTTCCGCGCCGCGCGCCTGGTGGTCGACACCGGCATCCATTCCAAGGGCTGGAGCCGCGAAGAGGGCATCCGCTACATGATGGAGGCCTATGGCGATCAGGAAGGCGCGGCGACGTCCGAGGTCGAACGCTATTGCGGCTGGCCGGGCCAGGCCTGCGCCTACAAGGTCGGTCACAACGAATGGGTTCGCCTGCGCGAAAAGGCCAAGACGACCCTGGGGCCCAGGTTCGACATCAAGGGCTTCCATGACACCGCCCTCGCCGCCGGCGGCGTGCCCCTGTCGGTGCTGGAACGGATCGTCGACGGCTGGGTCGCGACCCAGGCCTGAGCCCCGCGGCCGCGCCGGGCCGACGAAGAGGATCGGGACGCATCGGCGCGACGCGTCCGCCCTTTGCGAGTTGCCGCGTGATTGATCGTCGCCGACTTCTGTTGACCGCCGCCGCCACGGCTGCGGTCGCCCCCGCCGCAGCGCAGGCCCAAGCCCAGACCCAGACCCAGACCCAGACCCAGACGACCGCCGCCGATGCAGATGCGCGCCTGAACAGCCTGCTGGAAGGCTGGTTCGAAGCGGACATCGACGAAAATCCGGAGGGTGCGACCAACCTTGGCCTGGACCGCGGCGCGCGGGCGGGGCTTTCGGCAAAACTCAGCGAAGCCGGACCGGCCGCCATCCGCAAGGATCGTCAGAAGGCTGTGAGCCGCTGGGCGCAGTTGGACGCCTTCGACCAGAGCGGCCTGTCGCCCGCCGGGGCGCTGAACTACGCCATCGCGGCCTTCGGAGCCGAGACGGCGGCGCAGACGGCGCGCTTCGATTATGGGGCGGGACCGGGACGACCGTCGCCCTATATCGTGACCCAGCTGTCGGGCGCCTATTTCAGCACGCCCGATTTCCTCGACAACCAGCACAGGATCGAAGACGCGGCGGGCGCCGACGCCTTCCTGGCGCGGCTGGAGGCTTTCTCTGGCGTGCTGGACGGCGAGACGGCCAAAATCCAGGAGGACGCCGGTCTGGGCGTCATTCCCCCGGACTTCATCATCGACCGGATGCTGCCGCAGATTCGCACCCTGCACGACACGCCCGCCGCCGATCTGGCCATGCTGAAGTCTTTGGCGCGCAAGACCGCCGGGCTGGATCTGACCGGCTATGACGCCCGCGCCGCCGCTATCGTAGACCAGAAGGTCAAGCCGGCCCTGGCCGCCCAGATCGAAGCGCTGGAGTCCCTGCGCCCGCGCGCCAACCACGAAGCCGGGGTCTGGCGCTTGCCGGACGGCGAGGCCTTCTACGCCGCCGGGCTGAAGGCCAATACGACCACCACTTTGGCGGCCAAGGAAATCCACGCTCTGGGGGGCGAACAGGTCGCCGAGATCAGCGCCGAGATCGACGCCATCCTGAAGGCGCAGGGCTATACCCAAGGCACGGTCGGCGAACGCATCCAGGCCCTGAACAAGGAGCCCGCCCAACTGTTCGCCAATACCGATGCGGGCAAGGCCGAACTGTTGACCTGGCTGAACCAGCTCGTCGCCGATCTTGAGCCGAAACTGCCCCAGGTGTTCGGCCGCCTGCCCAAGTCCCACGTCGAGATCCGGCGCGTGCCGGTCTCGATCCAGTCGGGCGCGCCAGGCGGCTACTATCAGGGACCGCCGCTGGATGGATCGCGGCCGGGCGCTTACTACATCAACCTGCGCGACAGCGGAAACTGGCCGCGCTTCGCCTTGCCGACCCTGACCTATCACGAGGCGTCGCCGGGGCATCACCTTCAGGTCGCGTTGCAGCGCGAGTCCGGCGAACTGCCGCAATGGCGACGCGCGGGCGGCTTCTCAGCCTATAATGAAGGCTGGGCCCTGTATGCCGAGGCGGTGGCGGCTGACGATCTGGATGCCTATGCCGACAATCCATTGGGCCGGGTCGGCTTCCTGATGTCCTATCTGTTCCGGGCCGTGCGATTGGTTGTGGACACGGGCCTGCATTCCGAGCGCTGGACCCGTGAACAGGCGGTCGATTATATGGCAGCCTCAGGCGCCAAGCCGCTGGATGCGTCGAACAGCGAAATCAACCGCTACTGCGTCTGGCCCGGCCAGGCCTGCGCGTACAAGGTCGGCCACACTGTCATCGCGCGCCTGCGCAAAGAGGCCGAAGGCCGGCCCGGCTTCGATCTGCGCGCCTTCCATGACAAGGTGTTGGAGAACGGATCGTTGCCCCTGGCCGTCCTCGAACGCGTGGTCCGAGAACAGGCCTAATCGGCGACGGTCAGGCCGTCGGCTTGGCGCAGGCGATTGTGGATGTCGGTGGCGGCGACGGCGGCTTCCGCGGTCGCGACGGCGATCTGGTTGAGGCCGCGCACGACGTCGCCGGCGGCATACAGGCCCGGCACGCTGGTGGCCTGATGCAGATCGACCTCCAACCGGCCGTCGTCGGCCAGACGCGCGCCCAGCCCCCTGGCGAGATCGGCGTTCGGCGATGTGCCCAGCGCCGAATAGACCAGGTCGAACGCGCGGCTCTGGCCGGCGTAACTCAGGGCCGTCACGCGGTCGTTCTCGATGTCGATCGCGTCCAGCGGCGCCAGAATCAGTTCGACGCCCAACCGTTCCAGTTCGTCACGCCGGCTGAGCGCGTCGGGCGCGCCGATATGGATCAAGGTCACACGGTCGGAATAGGTGCGCATGAAGGCGGCCTCGCGCGCGCCCTTGTCGCTCTGGCCGATGATGGCGACAGCCTTGTCGGTCGCCTCATAGCCGTCGCAGATGGGACAGATGCGGACCAGCGCCTTTTGCACCGCCGCTTCGACACCGGGCAGATCCGGATGCTGATCGACGACCCCGGTCGCCAGCAGGACGGCGCGGGCGCGGATAGCGCGGCCATCCATCTCAGCAACGAAGCCGTCGTCGTCGTGGGTCAGGCTCCGGACGCGACCCGGTTCGACGACCGCGCCATATTCCTCGGCCTGTTCGCGCATCCGCTTCAGGATGTCGGCGCCGGTGATGCCGGCCGGAAAGCCCGGCATATTGTGGCTGAGCGGGATCCAGCAGGCGCGGGGCGCCCCGCCATCCACCACCAGGGTCCGCCGACGAAAGCGCCCCAGATAGGTCGCCGCCGTCAGGCCGGCCGGACCCGCGCCGATGATCAGAACCTCCGGATCGGTCACCGCGTGCGCCAGGTGACAGGCCAAAGGTCGGACGGCACCCCGGCGCATTCGCCCATCACGCTTTCCTGCGTCAGTGTGAAGCCCTGTCCCGTCCAGGCCCAGGTCTGCGCCGCGCCGCAATCCCCGATGCCCCGCGCCTTGGCGAAGGCCGACAGGGTTCGGGTCTTGGGATCATAGGCGCCGTTGACGGTCGCGTTGTCCGGCATGACGGGATCGGAGCCCGGACCTTCCGATCCGGCGAGGATTGCGGGCCGGGGGTCGCGACCGCCCGGTCCGGTCAGATACCAGTTGTGGGTGACATTATAGGCCCCCGATCCGCAGGGCACGGCCCACAGCTCGGTGCGGGCGTCCAGCCGGGCGGACATGACCATGTCGCTGACGGCCGGCATGGCCGACGCCTTGAGGCAGTCGCCGACCTCGGTGCGGGCGCGCAGCGCTGCGGGCACCTTCTGGTTCTGATCGCCAAACCCGACCTGATCGACGGCCGGGGCGGGGGTGACGGTCGGCAGCGGCGGCGCGACAGGAACGAGGGCGGCCGGGCGGTCGCCGCGTCGGATCAGGGCGGTTGGCGTATTCAGACGTCCCTGCTTCTCGTCGATCCACAACAGGGCGGCGGCGGCGCCGTGCAGCGAGACCTCCTGGGTCGAAGCGCCGCGAATGATCATGACCTTGCCTTGGGCCAGGGCGTCGAGGGCGGCGCGGGCGCCGTCGCGGATTTCACCGACGGGCGCCTCTGCGTCGCTCGCCTCGCCGAGCACGGCCGGATAGGCGCGGCCGTCGATGGTCAGGCTGAGGGGGCCGGCGCCCTTGGCGTCGCCGTCGGGCCAATAGCCGAAGAGGATTTGCGGCTGGGCGTCCGGGCCGGGCGCCAAGGTGATACGGACCCAGCCGGCGGCGTACTCGGGCGCGAAGCCGAAGGCCCAACAGGTCCCGTCGTTGCCGCAGGTGGCGCTCCAGTCCCGGAAGGTCTTGGTTTCAGGGCGGATCTGCAGCACCGGCGCAGCGGCGGCCGGAGCAGCAGGACGAGCGGCCTTGGTCGCGGCAGGCGTCTTGGCCGCATCCTTGTCTCCGCATCCGGCGATGGACAGCGCAGACAGGACA
The DNA here is from genome assembly GCF_016429195.1 of Brevundimonas sp. ASV9. Lineage (GTDB taxonomy): Bacteria > Pseudomonadota > Alphaproteobacteria > Caulobacterales > Caulobacteraceae > Brevundimonas. The sequence goes on along the minus strand of NZ_JAELUF010000051.1, from coordinate 11,418 downwards.
AGGGCCGAAAGGGCGACGCCGCGCCACAGGCCGTTCGGGGTCATGCCTTCTTCAACTCCGACGGCTTGTGCGCCGCGCGTGCACCGGTCTTGGCGCTTTCGACGATATACTCCGGATTATCATTGGAAGCCGCAACCTTGTGGCCCTTGATCTTGGTTTCCGAAGTGACCTTCTTGACCACCTTGCCGGTCGTGGCGCCCTGGCTGTGATCCCACTTCACCTTGTCGCCGGCCTTGAACGTCTTTTCTGACATGACGATGACTCCTGCTGTGTCGCTTCCTGTTCAGCGATCAGCCTGCGCATCAGTTCCGCGTCGATCACGGGCGGCGCCTCGCAGAAGGTGACGATCCAACGATCCACCAGCTGGCGCTCTTCTTCCGTCATCCTGCCGTCCGTCTCTGTTGCTGGGCCCAAGAGAAGTCCGGGCTGGCCAAAGGGTTCAGGAACGATCTGCGTTATTCCGGACGGCGACGACGGGCGGCGGGGTTTGCGCGGGCGCGCGGCCTCGCTATACCGCCGCCACGACATTCCCTTCCCCACAGTCACAGGCGGACCGCACGCATGGCCAAGATCAAGGTCGAAAACCCCATCGTCGACATCGACGGCGACGAAATGACCCGCATCATCTGGCAGATGATCAAGGACAAGCTGGTCTTCCCGTTCCTGGATCTCGAGCTGGACTACTACGACCTGGGCATGGAGCACCGCGACGCCACCGACGACCAGGTGACGATCGACGCGGCCCACGCGATTCAGAAGCACGGCGTCGGCGTGAAGTGCGCCACCATCACCCCGGACGAAGCCCGCGTGCAGGAGTTCGGCCTGAAGAAGATGTGGAAGTCGCCGAACGGCACCATCCGCAACATCCTGGGCGGCGTGGTCTTCCGCGAGCCGATCATCTGCTCGAACGTGCCGCGCCTGGTTCCGGGCTGGACCCAGCCGATCGTCGTCGGCCGTCACGCCTTCGGCGACCAGTACAAGGCCACCGACTTCCTGATGCCCGGTCCCGGCACCCTGACGATCAAGTTCGTCGGCGAGGACGGCGAAGTGATCGAGCACGAGGTCTACAAGGCCCCGGGCGCCGGCGTGGCCATGGCCATGTACAACCAGGACGCCTCGATCCGCGAGTTCGCCCACGCCAGCTTTGCCTATGGCCTGCAGCGCAACTATCCGGTCTATCTGTCGACCAAGAACACGATCCTCAAAGCCTATGACGGCCGCTTCAAGGACCTGTTCCAGGAAGTGTTCGACGAACACTACGCCGCCGAGTTCAAGGCGCGCGGCCTGACCTATGAGCACCGCCTGATCGACGACATGGTCGCGGCCGCGATGAAGTGGTCGGGCGGATTCGTCTGGGCGTGCAAGAACTACGACGGCGACGTGCAGTCCGACGTCGTGGCGCAGGGCTTCGGCTCGCTGGGCCTGATGACCTCGGTTCTGATGACGCCGGACGGCAAGGTGCTGGAGACGGAAGCCGCCCACGGCACCGTGACCCGCCACTATCGCCAGCATCAGAAGGGCGAGGCCACCTCGACCAACTCGATCGCCTCGATCTTCGCCTGGACGCGCGGCTTCAAGCACCGCGCCAAGCTGGACGGCAACGCCGCCCTGGACCAGTTCGCCGACACCCTGGAGAAGGTGGTCGTGGACACCGTCGAGGCCGGCTTCATGACCAAGGACCTGGCGCTGCTGGTCGGCGACCAACAGGGCTGGCTGACCACCGAGGGCTTCCTCGACAAGGTCGCCGAGAACCTGAAGACCGCCCTGCCGGACGTGGGCTAAGGATAAGGGGAGCTAGAACGCCACGAGGCGTCCGCCCCCCTCCACCGCTTCGCGGTGCCCCTCCCCCGATGGGGGAGGAGACGTCCTCAAACAGCACGAAGCGCGGTAGGACAAAGAAGACGTCCTCAAGCAGCCCGAAGGGCGGTAGGACAAGAACAATGAGCCCCGTCGGATCGCTCCGGCGGGGCTTTTCGTTGTGCGAAGGGCCGGGGCGTGCATGATCGGCGGTAATGAGGATGCGTTCGTGAAGCGGCTGTTCGGAAACCTGGTGCTGGCGGCGGTGGTCGTGGCGGTGCTGTCCTTCTTCGCGGCGCCCGCGGTGGCCTTCTTCGCCATTCGGTCGGCGGCCGAGGCGAACGACGTGGCGGGGCTGGCGCGGCTGATCGACGTCAACGCCGTGCGCCAATCGTTGCGGCCGCAGCTGGCGGGACGGCCCGAGGCGATGGCGCCCGCGCCGTCCTTCCTGGAAGACCCCATCGGCGCCTTCCGGCGTCAGATCGAACAGAACCCGATCCTGCGCCAGCCGGACGTGGACGCCTATCTGACGCCTGCCGCCCTCACCGCCCTGCTGAAGGGCGAGGGCCGATACGCCAGCCAGCGCACGTCGGCTGGGGTCGCGCCGGCCTCGGAACGCAGCCGCAAGCCCTGGCCCAGCCCCGCCTACTGGAGCGTCAACCGGGCGCGGATGGCGGTGACGGATCAGGGCGGGTCGCGCACCCTGTTCACCTTCGAGCGGCGCGGGCCGTTCGAGTGGAAGCTGGTTCACATCGGCCTGCCCGACGGAACGGCCCCGGCGGCGCCGGCCGTCAGCGTCACCCCGCGATAAACCCGGCAACCGACGCCGCCCAGCCCGCGTTGGCGTTCCAAGGAGACGACATGAGCCGCAAGATCATCACCGGAGCCCTGATCGCCGTCGTCATCGGCGTGGTCGTCGCCCTGTTCGTCTCGCCCTTCATCGCCGCCCAGGCGCTGGTGCGGGCCGCGCGGACCGGGGATGCGGCCGGACTGGAGCGACAGGTCGACTTCCCGGCGTTCCGTACCAGCCTGAAGAGCGAACTGAACGCGCGCGCGGCTCTGGAAATCCGCAACCGGACCAAGGGCGACACGGGTCTGGCGGCGCTGGGCATGCTGCTGGCCCCGTCGCTGGTCGAGGGGGCGGTCGACAACTTCGTCACGCCGCAGGGCATCGCCGCCATGGTCCGCTCCGGCGAGACGCCCGAACCGGAACGGCCCGTGCCCGCCGACGACACGCCGGCCGTCGACAAGGACAAGATCCGCCAGTCCTGGGCCTATCGCGGCCTCAACACCTTCGCCGTCACCCTGACGCGTGACGACCGGCCGGACGATGCGCTGGTGCTGATCATGGAACGCCGGACGCCGTTTACCTGGAAGCTGGCCGGGGTGGACCTGACGCCCGACCCGATGGGTTGAGACGGTCGGGGGACAAAAACACCGTCTAAAGTGTCTAATTCGTCTGATTGAACGGCGGGGCGTCGATCAGAATGTGAGTGCGATTGGTGCGCTTTGCCTTGGGTGCGCGGCCTCCTCTGTGGTGAGCGCAGAGTATAGGCCGTCTCTGCGGCATGCTCAGTAAGCGGACGCTGCGGCCGGCGAAGCCGCTGAGTTGCAAGGCTGTCAGGTTCGAAATTGCGATGGATTACCCTCTTCCTTTGGGAGAGAGCTTGAGCGCACGAGCGCGCAGCGATCGTACTTGCGCGAAAGGGTGAGGGTCGGCTGGTGCGACATGGTCCGCCGGCCGACCCTCATCCGGCCCTTTGGGCCACCTTCTCCCAACGGGAGAAGGTCATCGTATTTTTACGCCAGCGCCGCACGAACCGCCGCCAGGCCGTCTTCGGCCTTGGAGCCGTCGGGGGCGCCGCCCTGGGCGAAGTCGGGTTTGCCGCCGGCGCCTTGGCCGCCCATGGCGATGACGGCGGCGCGAGCCAGGTCGGCGGCGTTGACGCGGTCGATCAGATCCGAGGTCACGGCGACGGTGACCGCCGCCTTGCCCTCGGTGACGCCGATCAGGGCGACGACGCCGGTTCCGACCTGTTTTCTGAAGTCCTCGGCGACGCCGCGCAGACCCTTGCCGTCCACGCCGTCCAGCACCCGGGCCATCAGCTTGACGCCGTTGATCTCCTCAGGCGCGGACGATGCGCCCGAGCCGCCGCCCAGGGCCAGTTGCTTCTTCAGCTCGGCGACCTGTTTCTCCAGCGTCTTGACCGAGGCGGTCAGGCTGTCGACGCGAGCGGGGACGTCGGCGGTCTGGACCTTGAAGCTTTGGGCCAGCGAACGGGCGACGCCGGCCTGGGCCAGCAGATACTGACGCGCGGCCTCGCCGGTCAGGGCTTCGATGCGGCGCACGCCGGCGGCGACGCCGGTTTCCTGAACGATCTTGAACAGGGCGATGTCGCCGGTGCGCGCGACGTGGGTGCCGCCGCACAGTTCGACCGAATAGGGGGCGTTGTCGCTGACCAGCGAGCGACCCAGCGTCAGGACGCGGACCTCGTCGCCGTACTTCTCGCCGAACAGGGCGATGGCGCCGGCCTCGATCGCCTCTTGCGGCGCCATCAGCTTGGTTTCCGCCGGCACGTTCTGGCGGATGACGGCATTGACCTCGGTCTCGATGGCGGACAGTTCGGCCTCGGTGAGCGGGGCGCCGTGGCTGAAGTCGAAACGGGCGCGCTCGGCGTCGACCAGCTGACCCTTCTGGGCGACTGCGGGGCCGAGCACATTCTTCAGCGCCGTATGCAGCAGGTGGGCGGCGGAGTGGTTGGCGCGGCTGGTGCGGCGCTTCTCGGCGTCCACCAGCTGGGCCGCGCGAGTTCCGATCTCCAGCTTGCCGGCCGTGACCTGGGCCACCAGGACGTGCAGGTCGCCGGCGTGTTTGCGCACATCGATGACCTCGGCCTCGCCGGCAATTCCATCAGAACTGGGCCACTCCAGGGTTCCGTGATCGCCGGCCTGGCCGCCGCTTTCGGCATAGAAGGGGGTGGTGTCGAACAACACTTCGACGATGTCGCCGGCCTCGGCCGTTTCGACCGGCGCGCCGGCGTTCATGATGGCCAGGACCTCGCCCGAGCCCTCGATATTGTCATAGCCGGTGAAGACGGTCGGCCCCATCCGGTCGCGGATCGCCAGCCATTCGTTGGTGTTGGCGGTCTGGCCCGAGCCCTTCCAGTTCTCGCGCGACCGCTGGCGCTGCTCGGCCATGGCGGCCTCAAAGCCGTCGACATTGACCGAGAAGCCGCGACGACGCGCCTCGTCCTGGGTCAGATCCAGCGGGAAGCCGTAGGTGTCGGACAGGGTGAAGGCCGTCTGGCCGTCCAGCATGTCGCCGGGGCGGAAGCCCTGAACCGCCGTGTCGAACAGGGCCATGCCGCGGCCGAGCGTGGTGCGGAAGCGGACCTCTTCCTGCTTCAGCGTATCCTCGATAAAGGGCTGGGCGCGGGCCAGTTCAGGATAGGCGTCGCCCATCTGGGCCACCAGGGTCGGGACCAGACGGTGCATCAGGGGGTCGGCGGCGCCGAGCAGGTGGGCGTGGCGCATGGCGCGGCGCATGATGCGGCGCAGCACATAGCCCCGACCTTCGTTCGACGGGGTGACGCCGTCGGCGATCAGGAAGGACGACGAGCGCAGGTGGTCGGCGATGACGCGGTGGCTGGCGGCCTGATCGCCCTGAGCCTTGGTCGAGGTGGCGTCTTCCGAAGCCGCGATCAGGGTCTTGAATAGATCGGTCTCATAGACCGAATGCACGCCCTGGAGCACGGTGGTCATCCGTTCCAGACCCATGCCGGTGTCCACGCTGGGCTTGGGAAGGTTGCGAACGATCTGATCGTTCTCCTTCTCATACTGCATGAAGACGTTGTTCCAGATCTCGACGTAGCGATCGCCGTCCTCGTCCGGCGAACCGGGAGGGCCGCCGGCGATCTTGTCGCCGTGATCCCAGAAGATTTCGGTGCAGGGACCGCACGGACCGCTGTCGCCCATGGCCCAGAAGTTGTCCGAGCCGGCGATGCGGATGATCTTGTCGTCGGAGAAGCCGGTGACCTTCTTCCAGATCGCGGCGGCCTCGTCGTCATCGATATAGACGGTGACCAGCAGGCGTTTGGGGTCCAGGTCGAAATCCTGGGTGACCAGGTTCCACGCCTTCTCGATGGCGTGTTCCTTGAAGTAGTCGCCGAAGGAGAAATTGCCCAGCATCTCGAAGAAGGTCAGGTGGCGGGCGGTATAACCGACGTTGTCCAGGTCGTTGTGCTTGCCCCCGGCGCGCACGCACTTCTGCGAGCTGGTCGCGCGCGGATAAGGCGGCTTGGCGGCGCCGGTGAAATAGTCCTTGAACGGCACCATGCCCGCGTTGACGAAGAGCAGGCTCGGGTCGTTCTGCGGCACCAGCGGGGCCGAATGGACCTTGGCGTGGCCGTCCGCCGCGAAATAGTCGAGGTAGGTGGCGCGGATCTCGTTCAGGCTGGGCATTCGGCGTGTCTTCGGCTGGGGCGGTCGCTAGGAACCGGCGTCATATAGGGTTTTGGCGGGGAGCGCATCATCTGCGGGGGATGCGGCGTGCGAGCCAGAGAACACGCTGTCTCCTCCCCGCTTTGCGGGGAGGGGGACCGCGAAGCGGTGGAGGGTTGAGGCCGCCTTAAGGCCCTTGATCGGTGACGCTCCGAAGAGCCCCTCCGTCACGGCGCTGAAGAAGCGCCGCGCCACCTCCCCGCAAAGCAGGGAGGAGACGGGAGCGCCCGCCTCACACCTTCGGCGGCGGGCCGAACTTGCCGGACTGGTAGTCCTGGATCGCCTGGATGATCTCGTCGCGGGTGTTCATGACGAAGGGGCCGTGGCTGAAGACCGGCTCGCCGATGGGATCGGCGTGGCCCAGCAGGACGACGGCGTCGGTGGTCGCCGTGATCTGGACCGCATCGCCGTCGGACAGGGCGGCGAGGTTCCATTGGGGCACGGGGGTTCCGGCGACGGCGATCTCGCCCTTGACCCCATAGAGGAACACGTTGCGGCCGGAGGCGACGGACGTCTCGAACGTCGCGCCGGCGGGCAGGCGCACGACCGCCAGATGGATGTCGATCAGGGACTGGATCGGCGCCTTCACGCCCAGCCAGTCGCCGGAGACCGGCTCGACCGTGACGCCGGCCTCGGTCGTAAAGGTCGGGATGTCGGATTTCTGCAGGCCGATATAGTCCGGCCTGGTCATCTTCAGCCGCGACGGCAGGTTCACCCACAGCTGCAGAATCTCCATCGGCCCGCCGTCGCGCTTGAAGGCGGCCGGGGACAGTTCGGCGTGGATCAGGCCCGAGCCGGCGGTCATCCACTGGATGCCGCCCGCCTTGATGATGCTCTCGCCGCCGCCGGAGTCGTTGTGGGCCAGCTCGCCGTCCAAAATGAAGGTGACGGTCTCGAAGCCCCGGTGCGGGTGCGGGCCGAAGGGCAGACCGGCGTTGCCCGGCGCATAGGTCTGGGGCCCGTGGTGGTTCAAAAACAGAAAGGGATCGATCTGGTCCACACCGGGGCCGGGCACCGGTCGGCGGGTGGTCAGGTCGCCGATGTCGTCGCGATGGGCGGGGTGCAGGCGAAGGACGGAACGAGGCTGGGTCATTCGCTACATATAGGGTGGCGGATCGCCGGTGGCGAGATCGGGGGTGGCGAGATCAGCCTGGACGGATCGCCGTGACAGGACGGGCGCGGCCGTCCTGAACCCATTCTCCGGCCCAGCCAGTCGCCGCCGCATGCAGACGCAGTTCGCCCTCTGACAGAGGGATGACGACGACCTCGCCCTGGGTCGAAACCGGCCCGGCGAAGCCCATTTGGTCGACCCCGGCCGGCGCATCCAGACGTCGCCAGGCGCCTTCGACCCGACGGCCCTCGCCCCGGTCGGTCAGGGACAGCGACAGCAAGGGTCTTCCGTCCGGCTGGGCGATGCGCCAACGGCCGTCCAGCGGGCCCATTGCGGCTTCGGCGTCGATCGCGGCCTGGGCCACGCCCTGGTCGTAGGTCGTCTGGCTGTCGGAGGGGCTGAACTCATAGTCCCCGGCGTAGTCGTCGACCGCGACGGGGGCCGTCAGGGGGCGGCGATGCAGGTCGATCTCGCCGTCCCCCTCTGCCGTTTCACGCCCGAAACGGGACGGCGGCTGATAAGGGCGGACGGCCGGCGCGCGATAGGTTTCCGGCGTCGCGTCCAGAAGACCGGTCGTCTGGATGGCGGGCTCCAGGGCGACGGCAGACATCAGGGCGAGCAGCAACATGAATGCACCCTGCCAAATCGTTCGACGCGTCGCCTAGCCGTCGATCGGGCGCTGAACGCAAACGTGATCCGTCGTGATGGAACCGACGTAATCCGCACAATCCGTCGATCTGGGGGTCTGTGCGTTGACACCGGCCCCACAGGGTCACAAAAGCCTTCGCAACCGCACACGGCGATTGAATTCATTCGCTTTTGAGAACCATTCGCATGAACCAGCCCAACCCGACGCCGGGTGGCGCCTCAAGCGACCGGACGGGTCGCTTCGTCACTCAACCGAACGGACATATCGCGCCGCTGTCGCCCCACATGGGCGTCTGGCGCTGGCACGTCACCATGACGGCCTCCATCATGTTCCGCGCGACGATCATCGCCGCCACGGTCGGCGTGCTGTTCGTCCTGGCCTGGCTGGGCGCGCTGGCGTTCGGGCCCGAGGCGTTCCAGAGCGCGCTCGATCTGGCCGGATCGCCGCTGGGCCTGCTGGTCTTCTTCGGTCTGACGGTCGTGCTGTTCTCCTTCATCCTGAACGGCGCGCGCCACACCTATAACGACACCGGCAACGGGCTGACGGTGAAGTCGGCGACCGCCCTGTCGAACATCGCCGTTTGGGGGCCGATCCCGCTGGCCGTGCTGTTCTGGATCGCGCTGTTCGCCACGGGGAGGGTTTCGCTGTGAGCGGCGCCGCAAAGTTCAAGAACAACGTCAAGGTCTCCGAGCGTCACGGCGCCGGCGAATGGCTGATCGAGCGCATCCTGCTGGTGGCCCTGCTGCCGCTGGGCCTGTGGGTCGCCTCGACCGGCTTCACCCTGGCGGGCGCCGGCTATGACGCGGCGATGGCCTGGTTTGCCAATCCGCTGAACGCCGCCCTGATGGCGATCACCGCAGTGATCTTCTTCGGCTACGTCAGCCTGGCTTGGAAAGTCATTCTGGAAGACTACGTGCCCAACGTCGGAACGCGCGGCCTTCTGGTCTTGCTGCTGAACTTCGTCTTCCTGGTGCTGGCCGCCGCCAGCGTCTTCTTCATCGTGCGGCTGGCGCTGGGTTCGGCGCCGCTGCCCGCTGGTTTCGGAGCCTGATTAACTGATGGCCGCTTACGAACTGATCGATCACGAATACGACGTCGTCGTCGTCGGCGCCGGGGGCTCGGGCCTTCGCGCCGCGCTCGGCGCCGCGCAGCAGGGGCTGAAGGTCGCCTGCGTGACCAAGGTCTTCCCCACCCGCTCGCACACCGTCGCGGCCCAGGGCGGCATCTCCGCCTCGCTCGGCAACATGGGCGAGGACAGCTGGCAATGGCACATGTACGACACCGTCAAGGGGTCGGACTGGCTGGGCGACCAGGACTCGATCGAATATCTGGTCCGTAACGCGCCCAAGGCCGTCTATGAGCTGGAACACTGGGGCGTGCCTTTCAGCCGCACTGAAGAAGGCAAGATCTATCAGCGCGCCTTCGGCGGCATGACCCGCAACTTCGGCGAAGGCCCGGTGCAGCGCACCTGCGCCGCCGCCGACCGCACCGGCCACGCCATCCTGCACACCCTGTACGGCCAGTCGGTGCGCCGCGAAGTGAAGTTCTTCGTCGAATATTTCGCGCTGGACCTGATCATGCAGGACGGCGCCTGCACCGGCGTGACGGCGCTGCAACTGGACAACGGTCAGCTTCACCAGTTCCGCGCCAAGATGGTGGTTCTGGCGACCGGCGGATACGGCCGCGCCTACTTCAGCGCCACCTCGGCCCACACCTGCACCGGCGACGGCAATGCGATGGTGCTGCGCGCCGGCCTGCCGTTGCAGGACATGGAGTTCGTCCAGTTCCACCCGACCGGCATCTATGGCGCCGGCTGCCTGATCACCGAGGGTGCACGCGGCGAGGGCGGCTATCTGACCAACTCGGAAGGCGAGCGCTTCATGGAGCGCTATGCGCCGACCGTGAAGGATCTGGCGCCGCGCGACATGGTCTCGCGCTCCATGACCATCGAAATCCGCGAAGGGCGCGGCGTGGGTCCGAACAAGGACCACATCTTCCTGCACCTGGATCACCTGGATCCGAAGATCCTGCACCAGCGCCTGCCGGGCATCTCGGAATCGGCCAAGATCTTCGCCGGCGTGGATGTGACCAAGGAGCCGATCCCGGTCCTGCCGACCGTCCACTACAACATGGGCGGCATCCCCACGAACTATCACGGCGAAGTCCTGACGCTGCGCGACGGCAACCCCGACAGCGTGGTTCCGGGCCTGATGGCCGTGGGCGAGGCGGCGTGCGTTTCGGTGCACGGCGCCAACCGCCTGGGCTCCAACTCCCTGACCGACCTGGTGGTGTTCGGCCGCGCCGTCGGCCTGCGCTGCGGTGAAGTCGTCGACAAGGCTTCGGCCGTGCCATCGGCCTCCAAGAGCCAGACCGACCAGCACCTGGCCCGCCTGGATCGCTTCCGTTACGCCGACGGCTCGACCCCGACCGCCGAGCTGCGTCTGTCGATGCAGCGCGCGATGCAGGCCGATGCGGCGGTGTTCCGCACCGGCGAGACCCTGCAACAGGGCACCGACAAGCTGCGCGCCATCGAGGCGGCCGGCGCCGACATCAAGACCACCGATCGCGGCCTGATCTGGAATACGGACCTGGTCGAGACGCTGGAGTACGACAACCTGATCGCCCAGGCGATGGTGACGATCGAGGGCGGCCTGAACCGCACGGAATCGCGCGGCGCCCACGCCCGCGAAGACTATCCCGATCGCGATGACGTCAACTGGATGAAGCACACCCTGGCGTGGAAGCGTCCGGGCGAGCAGGTCCAGATCGATTATCGTCCGGTCCACAACTACACCATGTCCGACGACATCGCGTATATCGAACCGAAGGCGCGGGTTTACTAAGATGGTCCAGCTTACTCTCCCCAGAGGCTCCAAGCCAACGACCGGCAAGGTCCACAAGGCCGCGCCGGGCTCCAAGGACGTGAAGACCTACAAGGTCTATCGCTACGATCCGGAAACCGACGCCGATCCGCGCTGGGACACCTATGAGGTGCCGACCGGCGACCACGGCCCGATGCTGCTGGACGCCCTGATCCATATCAAGAACACCATCGATCCGACCCTTTCGTTCCGGCGCTCGTGCCGCGAAGGCATCTGCGGCTCGTGCTCGATGAACATCGACGGGCGCAACGCCCTGGCCTGCACCAAGGGCTGGGACGAGTGCGCGTCCGACAGCATCACCATCTCCCCCCTGCCCCACCAGCCGGTGGTCAAGGACCTGGTGACGGACCTGAGCCTGTTCTACGCCCAGTACGACTCAATCCAGCCATATCTGCAATCGGACGAGCCGGACCCCGAGAAGGAACGTCTGCAGACCCCGGCCGAGCGCGAGAAGCTGGACGGCCTGTACGAGTGCATCC
>NZ_JAELUF010000502.1 GCF_016429195.1 Brevundimonas sp. ASV9 | reverse complement strand
CCACGTAGCTTGGCTCTCAATTTGTCAAGATCTTCCTTTGTGCCAGGAAACTGGCCACGTTGGGACTCATCAGCCGGCGCAGCTTTGCCGCCGCCAGATGTAGAGTGATTGGATGCAGACCGCGAAACTGCACTGGCTGAGATACTCTCACCGTCGTCTCGTCCGCTTTCTCCCGCTTCTTCCGTAAAAGTGTCCAGAGACATACGGTCTGCCTCAGAAACACCCGCCCCGGAAGGCGCGCGCTGTCTGCTCGTCGACTGCTCAGAGCTTCTGCTGGCGTTGACATCCGCGTCTTCTGCAGGAATGGGATTGCGATCTCCCGCAAGACCAGCCTTGTGAGCACGGCAGTACTCACGGGAAGCCGATAGGTTGCCGTTGGCGCGGAAAACTGCTTCGTGAACCAAAGACTCCTCATAACCAGCACTTCGAAGA
>NZ_JAELUF010000501.1 GCF_016429195.1 Brevundimonas sp. ASV9 | reverse complement strand
GCGCTACAGTCTGCCACAAACTCAGCTGTCACCCCAGCCATTGCCGGTTTGAATGAAAGGCCTAGCGGCTTCTCGTTGTATACGAAGACCTCACAAGGAATTGCCGTTTCTTCTGTGAGTGGCCATCATTACCCTTGAGTCAGTCGCCACAGGCTCCCAGTTCTCCCAAACGCCACTCGGTCTTCCTACAAGGTCACTGAATAACGCGGCTCGTCCGGAATCCTCTGGAATTTAAGAGCAGCGTTATTAACAGCCGTCGGAGGGCGACGTCAGCAGTTGAACTATTACATACTCACCGGAAGAACCTGCTAGACGCAATCGCCTTTGAATTCCTCCGCCACCCGCTGGCAGACATCATCAGGTACTTGCTTCCCCGCTCCTTGTGTCATTCTTGTCCATGTACTGTCTCTTATACACATCTCCGAGCCCACC
>NZ_JAELUF010000500.1 GCF_016429195.1 Brevundimonas sp. ASV9 | reverse complement strand
ATACAGAACATACCATCAAGTACTGGTCGCGGATATGGTGATGCGTCATGGCTGCCGTGCTTCCGTATGAATGAAGGAACCGGGACTCGAGACAGTTGGTCCCTACCAAGGTATAGGCTGATTGCCACCAAGAAAAACAGTATCACCGGCACTACGAGCAGTAGCAGCCGCCTATTCCTCATGTTTAGCATCGTCTTGAAGCTACGATGTCATGAGGAGGTCACTCGCCGGTTGACCGCTGCGCAGCGACAAGAACATGGTGACACAAGCCCCAGAGCCGATGCCTGACGGGCGCTTAAGCATGTGCATCGTTTCATAGCAAGCCAATATTCTATCAGCAGCAGATTGATCTTGGCATGGCAAAAGCGTATAAGACTACTTAGCTTTATCCTAAGATTTATCACTCCAAGATTTCCGTCACACTATCAAGCAC
>NZ_JAELUF010000499.1 GCF_016429195.1 Brevundimonas sp. ASV9 | reverse complement strand
CTATATGATCATATTCTCACTTGTCCGTTTAACATGAATCCTCGGTAGCAAAGAGAAGAAGAGCTAATGGTGGCCGTTCTGAGAACAGTGTTGGTACCTGCTTGTTGTCGGCTTTATCTTTGCAATGTTCTCCTCCGGCATGGGTCTTCATGCAGACGAGGTTGCCCCAGAGGATATAGTGATGATGGCTAAGTGGCTGGTGGTTGCGGAGGTACTCTATGCCTGGAATCTCGGCTGGACCAAAACGGGTCTTCTGTTGATGTACTACCGCATATTTAACGGTCCTGTCCCGTACTTTAGGAGACTGTCGTGGATTATCGGCATCCTCGTTTGGGTCTGGGTCATCTGCATCACCTTCCTGTTTATCTTTATCTGCGTCCCTGTCCAGAAACTGTGGTACCCGCACCTCCCGGGGCATTGCATTCACCAAGTC
>NZ_JAELUF010000498.1 GCF_016429195.1 Brevundimonas sp. ASV9 | reverse complement strand
ATACAACACCTAGAAAGCTAGTGCCCAAGTCTACACAGGGGCACGCCAGACAGGTCAGCGACTCTGGCATCCCTTCGCCATCGTCCAAGCACAGCATCAAACCGGCAATCTCGCCCAAAGCTAGTCCTGCAAGACTATCGCCAGGGAAGCCGTCCCCTGGCAAACCGCGGATGCCGGAGCGCGACCACCTCTCTAGCCCGCCGCGTCCAATCTCTTCAAAGTTGTCGCCGTCCCACCGTAGTCCTCCCAAGACCAATGAAGGTAATTCACTAGTTGTTCCGAGCATGCACAGCATGGAGTCGGCGTCAACTGTTGTCGCGGAAGAGGAACAGCCCATGGAAGATCTTGTGGCAGCTTCTCCTTCTCCGGCTCCAAGAGTGAGCGCCGAGCCGCAGCCCGAGGAGCCGCAAGCGCATCAATTGAAGGTCTATGA
>NZ_JAELUF010000497.1 GCF_016429195.1 Brevundimonas sp. ASV9 | reverse complement strand
CTATTAGTAATAAGCATGGACCAATTTGAATTCCACCACTACACAAGCCCGCCAGCCTTCAGTTCCACCACGCGCCGGGAATGGGTGCCGGTTGAGCCAGGCATCACGCAAATGACACTCAACGAGCATCCGGCAACAGGCCGCAAAACAATTCTGCAGCGATGGGAGCCAAATACAGAAAACACCAAAGAAAACTACGTTCACGACTATGTCGAGGAAATATTCCTAGTCCAAGGAGACCTTCGGGACGTCAAGCGCAGCCCGGGTGTTGTGTGGGAGACTGGTGCTTATGCGTATCGGAAGCCCGGCATGGACCATGGGCCGTTTGCTAGCTACAAGGGATGTTTAATGTATGTAGTATGCATACCCATTTGAAAACGTTTACGGAAAATATCATTGTAATTGGTAAAATGAGAAATGGGCTTCTAGACCC
>NZ_JAELUF010000496.1 GCF_016429195.1 Brevundimonas sp. ASV9 | reverse complement strand
TGCTAGAGGTGTTATACAAGCACGCCAACAACTCAATCAAGGGCTACGAAAAACGCGTTCACCACGACGTCGTTATTCCACAGGTGCGGCTGCAGGATCGGCTTTCGAAACTCAAAATCAAGTATGCACGAAGCCTCATACAAAGCTGGGCTGAGGTAACCGACCCCAGAAAGCATGTATTTGAGGATTTGTGTATTGCGGCGTTTCTCATGGAGCTGTGGGCAGACTTGTACCCAAGCGGCGAGTTTCCGGGCTTTGTGGATATTGGATGCGGAAATGGACTTTTGGTGTACATTTTGAATAAAGAAGGCTATGAGGGGTGGGGATTTGATGCACGGAGGCGCAAGTCTTGGGAGAATTATGCTTGTGAATCTAAAACCTCGCCGACGGGGAACAATTTGGAGGAGAAGCTGCTATTTCCGAGCATCGTGGTA
>NZ_JAELUF010000495.1 GCF_016429195.1 Brevundimonas sp. ASV9 | reverse complement strand
ATGTATACCTACGGCACACCACTGGGCAGGCAGGAAGTGTTCCGGAGACAAATTGGCAGGTAAGTTTCGCACGAACACGCCCCTCCTTGTTGTCCGTTTCTTGTCCGAACCGGTCGAACTTTGAATGTTACATCCGTAACCCAAAACGGGATTCCAAGACCGTTACTAGTAGAAGTCTACAGCTAGCTTCGTTGGATACAAAGAACAATGGACAAACTCTATTTCGACAAAGTTTGAGCGTTATAATTAGATGGGCCGTTGGACCCCCCAATAAGCAGCGTGATGTAAATCTTTCGGCTACATGGCCACCAGCCTCGCAGCATATTGCCCCAGATAGTTCACAATAAATAGGGACCGCACCCAACATTTCCACCTTTATAAGGTCCGTATTAATAAAACGCGGCAATGTCACATACTACTGTACGGTACACACG
>NZ_JAELUF010000050.1 GCF_016429195.1 Brevundimonas sp. ASV9 | reverse complement strand
GCCTGGAAGTCGGCCATGGCCCTGAACGTGAACATCCCCGTTCCGTCCAAGTCGCTGCTCGCCGGCGCCTATGAAGGCCAGCTGACCGTCAACATCCAAGCCTTCTGATCTTCAGAACGACTTGAGAAACGGCGACAGGGGGGTCTGCATGTCCCCCCTGTTTGCGTTTCAGTCACCATTGTTACGCCATGCTTAAGTGAAGCTGGCGCGACGCTTGCAGCAGCCTGGGCGCGGCGGCTCGCGACGGGAATCTCAAGCCGGCGTCAGATCGGTCTTCGGGGGAAGTAACACAATGTCTTCATTGTTCAGCGTTCGCAGGGGCCGGTCTGTCGCCTTGGCGATCAGCGTGTTTGCTGTTGCGCTCGTGATCATGGCTGTCGCCGGTGCCGCATGGGCCATGCGCGTGTCGCCGATGGTGTCCGAACTGACCACGACCGGCGCCGGATCGGCCGCCCGGATCGAAGTCGGCAATGTCGGATCCGTCGCCTTGCCGTTCGAGACGCGCATCACGCGCATGGATATCGACGCCAACGGCAATGTGACCGAGACGGACGCTGACGACGACTTCCTGGTCTTCCCGCCCCAAGGGCTGGTGCCCGTCAATGGTCGTCAGGTGGTTCGGGTCCAGTGGGTCGGTGATCCCAAGATCGAGACGTCGCACGCCTACTACCTTTGGGTCCGCCAGTTGCCGGTCGCCACCGACCCCACCGCCACGCCCGAGAGCGGCGGCGCGGTGTCGGTCCAGGTCCTCTATACGATGAAGGCGCTGATCGTCGTGGCGCCGCCCGGCGCCGAGCCGAAGGTCGAGGTCGTCTCGGTGACGCCCGCCTTGGTCAGCCCGCCGGCGCCCGAGATCGATCCCACCCTCACCAATGGTCAGGCCGCGCCGCCGCCTGCGGAACCCGGTATCGAGATCGTCGTGTCCAACACCGGCAAACGCTATGCCTTGATGAGCGGCGCCACCTGGATCGTGGAAGGCACCGATACCGCTGGCCAGCCTTTCCGCCGCGAATACGACAGCGGTGAGGTCTCCAAGACCGTCGGCGTCGGCTACCTGGCGCCCGGCGGCGGCAAGAGAACCTTTAAACTGCCCACCGGCACGGCGCTGGATCCCGCCAAGCCCGTCACGTTGAAGTTTGGACGATGAGAGCGCTGGGGGGCGTCTCGGTTCTCGCACTGGCCTGGGGGCTGGCGTGCGTTCCGGAATCATCGGCGTTGGCCGCCATCAGGGCGGCTAGCGTGGCCTACGAACAAGCGGCGCAGGAAGCCACGGCGGCCTTGAACCGAGCCAGTCTGGCGGCTGGCGAAGCCGTCGCCTCCGGCGATCAAGCTATGCAGGCGCCCGCCCAGCCCGCGCCCGCCCCAACGGTGACCGAGCCTGCGCGTGAGGCGTCGGCTCCGGTCGAGCAAACGCCGCCGACTGCTGCTGCGCCAGCCGCGCCGCGCGAACGTCGCGACATCAATCCCTACGACCGCGACATTCCGATGACGGTGCCGCTGAACTTCAACAGCCGCGTGCTGGGCGAACTCCCTGTCGTCCTGACGCGTGACGACCGCTTCATCGTCGATACGGCCGGCTTCAAGACGCTGATCGATCCCCTGCTGACCCCTGAAGCCCAGACCGAACTCGCGACGCGGCTCCAAGGCGTCACGTCGTTTGCGCCCGAAGAGATCAACGACACCGGCATTCAGCTGGACTATGACCCGGAACAGTTGGCCGTTCTGGTCCTGCGCATCGATCCGACTAAGCGCACAGTCGAGTCGCTGTTTCGCGGCGGCAAGCCCGAAACGCCGGGCCTGCCGCCCGAACCCTTCAGCGCCTATTTGAACAGCAACGTCTCGATCCAGCGGCGGGAATCGACAGGCGATGTCAGCAAACCCAGCGTCTTCCTGAACGGCGCCATCCGCTACAAGCGCCTGGTGTTCGAAGCCGATGTTCAGGGCCGCGAGGATCTGTTCACCGGCGAATACAATGTCGAGCGTCGCTACGCCCGGTTCGTCTTTGATCAGCCCGAAGACTATCGCCGCTGGTATCTCGGCGATCTGGAACCGGAAATTCGCGGTCGCCAGGGCTTCTCGCAGCTCGGCGGGGTCGGCGTGTCGCGTCAGCGCCAACGCTTCGACTCTTTCCGCAACAATGTCCTGGCCGGCGGCCGTCAATTGGTGCTTCAGGAAGCCTCGACGATCCGTGTGCTGAGAAACGGCGTCTTCGTACGCGAGTTTCGCCTTGATCCCGGCCAGTACGACCTGACGAACCTGCCGCTGGAAACCGGCTCCAACGACATCCAGCTGGAAATCCAAAACGACTCGGGCCGCGCCGAAACCGTCGCCTACAGCGCCTATCTGGACGCTATCGAACTTGAACCAGGCGACTACGAATACGGGGCCTATTTCGGCGCCATCAACAACGGCATCTTCGGATCGCCCGACTATTCCGAAGGCGAACTGGCCTTCACCGGCTTCTGGCGCAAGGCGTTCGAGAACCGACCTGCTGTGGGCATCGGCTTCCAGGCGTCGCAGGACGCCCAGACCTTGTCGGGCCAGAGCCAGTTGATCCTTCGCAACGGCGCGCGGGTTCGCTTGGACGCCGCCGCCAGCAACGGCGACCCCGGCGTCGGCTACGCTTTTGCGCTGGGTTACGACCACGTCGTCGATCTGGGCGAGACCTTCGATAGCTGGACCGTCGTCGCCGACTTCACGTCGGAAGACTTCTCCTCCATCGGCAATCCAACCGGTCAGAACCCGACGTCATGGGTGTTCTCGGGCGGCTATTCGCACCAGTTCTCGCAGGACTGGCTGGCGAACGTCAGCGCCTCCTATCGGATGAGCCGCAGCGATCTGATCGACGATTCCTATTCGATCAACGCGACCTCCACCTACCGGTTCGCGCCGGAATGGAGCGCGCAGGTCGGGCTGGAGTATTCCGACTTCGGCGCCAGCTTCGGCGGCTTCCAATCCGGCGGCTTCGGCGCGACCTTCGCCCTGATCTGGCAGCCGCGATACGATCGTCGTGTCGAAGGTCGCTATAACTCGGCCCGCAACAGCGGCAGTGTGCGCGCGCAGCAGTCCAGCGAAAACCGCGTCGGCTCCTTCGGCTATTCGCTGGCCTCCACCTATGACGATGGGCCGGCGACCGTTTCGGGTCAGGTCGATTATGTCGGCAATCGCTTCGACGCCAGCTTGAGCCATACGGCGTTCGGGCGGGACTTCTCGAATGTCACGCAAGAGCAGGTGACGAACCTGCGCTTCGGATCGTCGATCTCGACGACCGGGGGCAAGGTTGCTGTGGGCCGCAACATCTACGACAGCTTCGCCATCGTCTATCCGCACAAGAGCATCGACGATCATCCCGTCATCGTCGGCGACAGCTTCGAAGGCGGTCGCTACACGGGCCGCAGCGGCCTGCTGGGCGGCGCGGTGGCGAACAACCTTACCGCCTATGTGAACCAGTCGGTGCGTTATGACGTGCTCGACGCGCCCTTGGGCTACAACATCGGCGACGGCATCGCGCGCGTCCGTCCGACCTATAAGAGCGGCTACGCGATCCAGGTCGGCAGCGCCAAGTTCGTCAGCGCGCTGGGCCGTCTGGTCGGCAACCAAAGCCGTCCAGTGTCGCTGATCTCGGGTCGTGTGACGCCCCTTGATGATGCGAACGCACAGCCCGAACTGTTCTTCACCAACTCGGTTGGACGGTTTGCGGTGCAGAACCTGGAACCGGGCAAGCGCTATCGCGTCGAACTGTTCTCGACGCCGGCGCTTGGGTTCGAGTTTACGGTTCCCGCGGACAACGAAGGTCTGCTCGATCTCGAGACCATTACCGTTCCGCTCGACGTGCCCGAAGCCTGAGCCCAAGACTTAGCCGAGGAGGCTGAAATGTCCCGTAATCGTACATCCGCCCTGCTCCTGGCCGCCGCTGCTGCGACGGCGACCTTGATGGCGGCCGCGCCCAGCCAGGCTGCGCCGGGTTGCCAACTGGTGATCGAATCCGGCGCCGATCAATGGATGATGCGCTACGAGCCGTTCGATCAGGACGTGGCCGTGCAGGAATTCGATGTCGCCGTGGTGAACCAGGGCGACGGACCCTGCACCGCCGTCAGCCGCGTCGAACTGCGCGGCGAGCAGTTTGGTCTGGTCAACGAAGCTGGCGCCCAACGTATGGCCTACGCCCTGGTCGACGAGCGAGGCGGCGCGGATGTCACGCCGCGCGCGGGCCAGAGCGCGCGCCGCATCGGCGTGCGGCCGCTGAACCTGGCGGCCGGCGAGCGGGGTCTGATGCGCTTCTCCTTCACCGCCGCCCCGGCTGAAACCCTGTCGGCGGGCCTCTATTCCCAGAACGCCTTCATCAATCTGGAAACCCCGGACGGCCGACCGCTGGCGGAAAAGCCCGTCACGCTCAGCCTTCAGGTGCCGTCGGCCGCCGTCATGGGTCTGAAGGGCGAGTTTCGTCGCAACGGCGGAACGCCGACGATCGACCTGGGGGAATTGACCCAAGGTGTTCGGCAGCTGCGTACGACCCTCTATGTTCTGAGCACGGCCGGATATAGCGTCTCGGTGGCGTCGCAGAACCAGGGCCGCCTGCGTCAGGGCGCAAGCGAATGGTATGTGCCCTATGGTCTGGTTCTGGGCGATCGCGACATGGACCTGTCGCGCGGCGGTCGGGTCGATGTGGTGTCGCGTCGCGCGCGGCTGGACGACTATCCGCTGACGATCAGCGTCGGCAGCACGACCGGCAAGCGCGCCGGCGATTATTCCGACATCCTGACCTTCACGGTCGCTGCACTTTAAGCGCCGGCGCGAAACAAAAAGAGGCGGGGACGTTGCGCGTCCCCGCCTCTTTTCAATTGGGATGAATATGATCGTCGATCAGATCGGCTGAATCGTCAGTGCCAGGATCAGCGGCTGTTCCAGTTCGACGTCGTCGAAGCGATAGGACACTGAACGGATCGTCGCGATGCTGGAGCGGCGCAGGGTCTGCATACCGGACTTGTCCAGATCGAACGTCCGGTCGCCGTAGAACATCACCGCCTTTTCGGTCAGCGACAACGGGCGATACTGGGCCGAGACGGTGAAGCCGCCGGGGCTGTTGCAGGCCTCGACCACTTCTCCAGAGCGACCGGCGGCCGCCAGGACCGGCGAGGTGGGCTTGACCCAGCACGCGACAGGCACGGTGGCGCGAAGGCGATAGGTGCCGCCTGCGGTCGGCCCGGCGAAGGCGGGAGCGGCGGCGGCGACCAGGCCGAGCCCGAGCATGGCGGCGGCGAGAGCGCGAAGGATACCTTGGGTCATCTGCGGTTCCGATCTGCACATTGCAGAGGAACACTAGAACGCCGCGCGTTAAGGTCACGCGAGCGAACACGCCTAACGCGTCTTAACCTTGATCGCCGACGTTAATGCGTCGGAAAGCATGATAATGTGCACAGGAATACTAAAGCGGAACCGGCCTAATCTCTGATTTAGCTCAAGTCGCGCCGGACCTATGCGGTCTGTTCGATGACTGCCACCGCTTCATTCTCACGCGCATAGCGCTGGGCGATGATGGTGCAGGCGAACAGCTGAATCTGGTGGAACAGCATGATCGGCAGGACGATCAGCGGCACGGCGTGACCGGCGAACAGGATGCCGGCCATGGGGATGCCGGTGGCCATGCTCTTCTTGGAGCCGCAGAACAGGATGACGATCCGGTCGGGCCGGTCGAACTTCAGCGCGCGCCCGGCGAAAAGTGTCAGGGCCAGGACGATGGCCAGCAAGGCGATGTTCAGGCCGATGACCTTGGCCAGATCCAGTGGCGCGACCTGGGACCAGACGCCGGCGACGACGCCCTCGCTGAAGGCGGCATAGACGATCAGCAGAATGGAGCCGCGGTCGACCAGGCCGGTCAGTTTGGCGTGGCGGGTCAGCCAGTTCTTCAGCAGGGGGCGGCACAGCTGGCCTACGGCGAAGGGGGCCAGGATCTGCAGTCCGATGTCGAAGATGGACTGCAGATGGATGCCGCCATTGGCGCCGCCGATCAGCAGGGCGACCAGCAGCGGCGTCACGATCACGCCCAGCAGGTTCGACAGGCTGGCGCTGGTCAGGGCGCCCGCGACATTGCCGCCGGCGATGGAGGTGAAGGCGATGGACGACTGCACCGTGGACGGCAGCAGGCACAGATAGAGCATCCCCGTCAGCAGATCGGGCTGAAGCGACCCTCGCATCAGAAAGACCAGGCCAAGCCCCAGCAGCGGAAACAGCAGGAAGGTCGACAGGAAGACCGTGCCCTGAAGCCGCCAGTGCAGCAGGCCCGCGCCGATGGCCGCCGGCGACATCCGCGCGCCGTACAGGAAGAACAGCAGGGCGATGGCGGCCTTGACCACCCAGTCCATGACGACGGCCGCCTGTCCGCTGGCGGGAAACAGCGCCGCCAGGATCACCATGCCGATCAGGGCCAGCAGATAGCCGTCGATCGGCAGGCGGGACAGGAAACGAGGCATGGACGGCTCAGGCTGCGGCGGGGTGACGCACAGATAGGCGCATCAGCCCCCGCATTGAACCCGCGTCTTCAGGCCCCGGCGCGGTTCTTGACCAGATCGTCTACGACCGACGGGTCGGCCAGGGTCGAGGTGTCGCCCAGAGCGCCGATCTCGTTCTCGGCGATCTTGCGCAGGATGCGGCGCATGATCTTGCCCGACCGGGTCTTGGGCAGGCCCGGCGCCCACTGGATCACGTCGGGGGCGGCGATGGGGCCGATCTCGTGGCGGACGTGGGCGACCAGCGCCTTTCTCAGATCCTCGGTCGCCTCGACCCCGTTGTTCAGGGTGACATAGGCGTAGATGCCCTGGCCCTTGATGTCGTGGGGATAGCCGACGACCGCCGCCTCGGCGACATCGTCGTGCAGAACGAGCGCGCTCTCGACCTCGGCCGTGCCCATCCGGTGGCCGGAGACATTGATGACGTCGTCCACCCGGCCGGTGATCCAGTAATAACCGTCCTCGTCCCGACGGCAGCCGTCGCCGGTGAAGTACCGGCCCGGATAGGTCGAGAAATAGGTGTCGAAGAAGCGCTGATCGTCACCATAGACGGTGCGCATCTGGCCCGGCCAGCTGTCGGTGATGCACAGATTGCCGGAAACGGCGCCGTCCAGCGGCTGGCCCTCGGCGTCCACGATCTGAAGCTCGACACCGGGTAGGGGCAGGGTCGCCGATCCGGGCTTCAGGTCGGTGGCGCCGGGCAGGGGGGTGATCAGATGGCCGCCCGTCTCGGTCTGCCACCAGGTGTCCACGATGGGGCAACGGCCGTCGCCGACCACCTCGTGATACCAGCGCCAGGCCTCGGGATTGATCGGCTCTCCCACCGTGCCGAGCAGACGCAGCGAAGCGCGCGAAGAGGCCTTCACCGGGGCATCGCCCTCGCGCATCAGGGCGCGCAGGGCCGTGGGCGCGGTGTAGAAGATCTCGACCTTGTGCTTGTCCACCACCTGCCAGAAGCGGCCGGCGTCGGGATAGTTGGGGACGCTCTCGAACATCAGGGTCGTCGCCGCATTCGCGAGCGGCCCATAGACCATGTAAGAGTGGCCCGTGACCCAGCCCACGTCGGCCGTGCACCAGAAGACCTCGCCGGGGCGATAGTCGAAGACGAGCTCGTGCGTCCAGGCGGCCCAGAACAGATAGCCGCCCGTGGTGTGCAGCACGCCCTTGGGCTTTCCGGTCGAGCCGGAGGTGTAGAGGATGAACAGCGGATCCTCGGCGTTCATCGGCTCGGGCGGGCAGTTGGCGTCGGCCTTGGCGGCCTCCAGCCCATAGTCGAAGTCGCGACCCTCGATCATCGGCACGTCCGCGCCGGTGCGGCGGATGACCAGGACGGTGTCGACCTTTACCTTCGTCAGGGCCTCGTCGACATTGGCCTTCAACGGAATGTGCTTGCCACCGCGCAGACCTTCGTCGGCGGTGATGACCAGGTTGGAACCGCAGTCCTCGATCCGGCCGCACAGGCTGTCGGGCGAGAAGCCGCCGAAGACGACCGAATGCACCGCACCGATCCGCGCGCAGGCCAGCATGGCGTAGGCGGCCTCGGGGATCATGGGCAGATACAGGGTGATCCGGTCGCCCTTCCTGGCCCCATGCGCCTTCAGCACATTGGCCATGCGGCACACCTCGGCGTGCAGTTCGCCGAAGGTGATGCGGCGGCTGTCGGCGGGATCGTCGCCTTCCCAGATGATCGCCGTCTCGTCCTTGCGATGGGGCAGGTGACGGTCGATGCAGTTGGCGGCAACATTCAGGATGCCGTCCTCGAACCAGCGGATGCGGAAATCTTCCTTGTTGAAGGAAACGTCCTTGATCCGGGTCGGTGGGGTGATCCAGTCCAGGCGTCTGGCCTGTTCGGCCCAGAAGGCGTCAGGCGTTTCGCGCGCGGCGATCCGCGCCGCCTCATACGCCTCCCGGTCCATATGGGCCTTGGCCGCCCAGTCGGCGGGGACGGGATAGAGGGCGGGATCAGGCACGCGAGACGTCTCCGGCATCAAATCAGAATCCGTATTTGGCGAACAGGATCAGTCGGGTCATGTCGCCGCTGGCGCCGGTTTCGATCTCGCGGTCTGCGAACATCAGTTCGGCGCCGACATCAAACGCCGTAACCGGCGACCAGATCAAGTTGGCGTGGAGGCTCTGGGCCGAACGGTTGGCGGTCAGACCTGTGAAGGCCAGGTCGTTGTCCACCTTCTGCGCCGACCAGATCAGGCTTGAGCGCCAGCCGGGCGCCCAGACGTGACGATAGGCGGCGAAGCCGGCGACCACGCTGATCGCATCCAGATCGCCCGAGCCGTTCAGCACCGCGTCGTTGGAGAAGTTGAGACCAACATAGCGGCCGATGCCCTCGCCGCCCGTCACCATCAGGCGCAGATCGTCCTTGGCGCCGACCTTTATCTTGGTCGAGGCCGACAGCCCCCAGCCGGTCGCAGTGGAATCGATGTTGCTGGCCGGGCTCTGGTATTTCAGCTGACGCAGCAGGCCGGCGAACTGGAAATCGCCCCAGGGCTTGGACACCGCATAGCGGGCGGTGAAGTCCGGCAGGGTGCTGTCGTCGGCGATGATGCGCGCGCCGCCGCCGAATGGGGTCACGGTCGTCTCGGGGTTCTCGACCGAGACCGAGAAGGGACCGCGCGTGTAGCGGACCTGGACCTGACGGGCGAAGACCGTGCCCTCCGCCGCGCCGATGAAGTCGGCGGATTCGGGCAGAACGGCGGTGTTCTGGAAGTTGGTCCATTCCTGGCCGATCAGCCAGTTATCGATGGTGATGAAGGCGCGACGCAGGGCCGGGTTGGCCGGGCTGGTGGTGCGCTGGTCGCCGGCGCCGGGCAGGGTCTGGAAGTCCATTTCCATCCGCGTGCCGATCTTATGGCCGCCGACCATGCCGTCGGTGGTCAGCCAGAACCGGGTCTGACGGGCGTTGAAGTCGGTCGCCGTATCCTCATTGGTCCCGCCGATGGGGATGGAGCCGGGAATGTGGAATTCACGCAGCGCGTCGCCGTTTGCCGGGTCGCCGCCCGAGTAGCGGCTGGCGTAGGCGTCGACCTTGACGAAGCCGCCGAACTTGACCGTGTGGTCGCCAATGCGGAACCCTTCGCCGGGCGCGGCTGGCGCCGCGGCCTGTTGGACCGGGGCGGGCGCGGCCGGGCGGGTCTCCAGGCGGATGATGTCCTGCTGTTGCGCCGCCTGCTGGGTTCGCGCGGCGACGACCTCGGACTTCAGGGCGTTCAACTGGGCTTCGAGCTGAGCGATGCGCGCCTCGAGCGCGGCCTGGTCCTGGGCCGAGGCCATGCTGGGCGTCGCCATCAGCGCGACGGCGGCGGCTCCTGCCATCAGGCTTGTCTTGATCATGATGAACCTCCCGCGCCCGTCTCGCGCGGGCGTCCCTTTGACGACCTTTCCGCCTCCGGCCTCGGGGAGCCATTGGCCATTGGTCTAATTTCGACCAAAGTCGAACCGCGCCATGATGGCGACGACGCGGCCGGTCAGACGCCGCGCACGGAAGGAAGCCCATGGATCGCATCGTCGTCGCCGACGACCATCCCCTGTTTCGCGCCGCCCTGCGCTCGGCCGTCGACAAGGCGGCGCCGGGCGCGGAGGTGGTGGAATGCGCCAGCCTGGCCGAGGCCAAGGCGGCGATGGTTGCGGGGCCCGTCGATCTGTTGCTGCTGGATCTGAAGCTGTCGGACAGCGAGGGGATGGCGGGCCTCGCCGCCGTGCGGGCCGAACAGCCGACCGTGCCGGTGGCGGTGGTCTCGGCCAGCGAGGACGCGCCGGTGGTGCGTCACGCGCTGGGTCTGGGCGCCGCCGGCTTTATTCCCAAGTCTTCGTCCCTGCCGCAGATGGTCGAGGCGATCGCGGCCATTCTCGCCGGCGACAGCTGGGCGCCGGATGTGCCCGAGGCCGACGACGATCTGGCCGGCCGCGTAGCCAGCCTGACGCCGTCGCAGCTGCGGATTCTGGAAGGGCTGAAGGCCGGACGGCTGAACAAGCAGATCGCCTTCGACCTCGGCGTCTCCGAAGCCACCATCAAGGCGCATCTGACCAGCGTGTTTCGAAAGCTGGGCGTTCACAACCGGACCCAGGCGGTGATCCTGGCCAAGTCGCTGGACCCAACTTAACTCGACAGGAAGGCCTTCAGCGCCGCCGGCTTGATCGGTTTGGGCAGAAGGACGGCGCCGGCCGCCGTGGCCTGTTCGTTCAGCCCGTCGCGGGTATCGGCCGTGACCAGGGCGATGC
Source organism: Brevundimonas sp. ASV9 (assembly GCF_016429195.1). GTDB lineage: Bacteria > Pseudomonadota > Alphaproteobacteria > Caulobacterales > Caulobacteraceae > Brevundimonas. Next base: position 12,156 of record NZ_JAELUF010000050.1, on the reverse strand, counting down.
GGCGCACGCCCTGGGGCCTCAGCCAGTCGATGACGGCGAACCCTTCGGGCCCGTCGCCCAGATGCAGATCGACCACGGCGGCGTCGAACGGCCCTTGCGCCGTCTTGGCCGCCTCGACGCTGGCGACCAGCGTCGGCCGCGCGCCCCAGCGGGTGAGCAGGGCGTTCAGCGCGTCCAGAATCACCGGCTCATTGTCCACGCACAGCACGCGCAAGCCCGCCAGCGGCAGGCGCGCCTCGCGCACCGGCGGCGCCTCGGCGGGCAGATCGGCCGCGCTGCGCGGCACGGTGATCCTAAAGGTCGTGCCGCGTCCCAAACGTGAACTCAGCTCCAGCGGGTGATCGAGCAGGCTAGACAGGCGGCGCACGATGGCCAGGCCCAGGCCTGCGCCCGGTTCGTCGACAGCGCCCGGCAGACGCACGAACTCGCCGAAGACGGTTTCGTGTTCGGTGTCGGGGATCCCGCGTCCGGTGTCGCAGACGAACAGTTGCACCGTCTCGCCCCGCCGACGCGCCCCGACCAGCACCCGGCCGACATCCGTATACCGGATGGCGTTGGCCACCAGATTCTGCAGCATGGAGCGCAGCAGGTCGCGGTCGGACGCGACCCACAGGCGGCTGGACATCACGGTCAGATCCAGACCCTTGGCCTCGGCTACGGGCGCGAACTCGCGGCGCAGTTCGTCGAACAGGCCGCCCAGCGACAGCCGCGCGACATTTGTCCGCACGCCGCCGGCCTCCAGCTTGGACAGGTTCAGCAGGGCGGTCAGCAGACGGTGGGCGCTGTCGATGGCGCGGTCCGCGTTGACGGCCAAGGTGCGGCTGGTCGCGTCTTCCAGCGCCGGCTCCTCCTTCAAGGCGGCGATGAACAGCCGTGCGGCGTGCAGCGGTTGCAGCAGGTCGTGGCTGGCGGCGGCCAGGAATCGGGTCTTGGACGCCGTGGCGTCTTCGGCCACGCGCCGGGCCTCGTCCAGTCGGGCGGTGCGGTCCGCAACGCGCGCCTCCAGCCGTTCGTTGGCCTCCTCCAGCTCGCGCGCGGCTTGGCGCAGGGCGGTGATGTCGGTGTAGCTGGTGGCGTAGCCGCCGCCGGGGATCGGCGCGCCGGAGGAACGCAGCACCCGGCCGTCCGGCTGCTGGCGTTCGTGATCGTGGGGGATGCGGCGGCTCAACGCCTCCAGCCGCCGCTCGACCCAGGCCTCGATGTCGTCGGGGCTCTCGCCGCGCTCGGCGTTCAGCCGATAGATGACGGCGATGGGCAGGCCGACGTGGACGAAGCCGGGCGGCAGGTCGAACATGGCGACGTAGCGCCGGTTCCAGGCGGTGACGCGCAGATCCTCGTCCACCACAATCACGCCCTGGTCGATGTTGTCGAGCGTGGTCTGCAGCAGGTCGCGGTTGAACTGAACGGCTTGGGACGCCTCGTCCAGCATCCGCACCACGTCCTCGGGCGCGCGCCCGACGCCGGCCAGCGCCGCCGCGATGACCCGACGCGCAGAGGCCGCGCCGATGGCGCCGGCCAGCATCCTCTCGGCGGCGCGCGCCAGGGCCGCATCGGCCGGGTCGGCGTCGCGCAGCTTGGTGTCGGTCTCATCGCCCCAGGCGGTGAAGGCGCGCTCGGCCCGTTCGTCGCCGATGAAGCGGGCGACCAGGGCGCGCAGATCGCCGACCGAGGCGCCCGACGGCGCGGGCCGGGCCTCCATCCAGTCCGGTCCCAGCCGATCCACGAAGGCGCGGGCCTGAACACGGTCGATCAGGCGGGGCTGAGCAAAGCGCGACACGCCGACATAGGCCGCCAGGTTCAGCGCCAGGCTGACGAAGACGCCGAGCGCCAGCGGGTCGCCTATCCCCAGCATGACGTGCAGGTGCCAGGGCGCGCTGGGCGACAGCTGGGGAAGCGCCAGCATGACGATCCAGACGCCCATCCCGACCGTCATGCCCGCCAGCGCCCCTTGCGCATGGCCCCCCCGCCACAGAACCGCGCCGAACAGGGCCGGCGCCAGCTGGGCCATCGCCGCGAAGGACACCAGCCCCATCGCCGCCAGGCCACGCGACTGATCCGTCGCCTGGTAATAGAGCCAGGCCAGCAGCAGGACCGCGACGATGGCTCCCCGCCGGACCTGAAGAATGGTCCCCGCCATGTCGGAGGCGTCGCCGCGCACCCGCCAACGCTCGCGCGCCAAAAACGGCAGGATAAGGCTGTTGGATACCATGGCCGACAGGGCGACGGCCTCGACGATGACCATGGCGGTGGCGGCCGAGAAGCCGCCGACGAAGACCACGGCCGTCAGCAGGGTCTCGCCGCGCTGGAACGGCAGGGCCAGCACCAGCAGGTCCGGATTGACCGAGGGCGCAAACAGGGCGCCGGCCGCCACAAGCGGCAGCACCGCCAGACTGGTGAGCAGCAGATAGAGGGGAAAGATCCACCGCGCCCGCTTCACGTCCGACGGCTGACCGCCCTCGACAAAGGCGACGTGGAACTGTCGCGGCAGGCAGAAGATGGCCAGGGTGGACAGCAGGGTGATGGCGGTGAAGCGCGGCGTGACCTCGGGCGGCGCGGCCAGGGCGCCCAGGCTCTCGATGATGCGCGGGGGCGAGCCTTCGTTCAGCAGCAGGACCAGGGCGAAGACGGCGACAAACAGCAGGGCGCCCAGCTTGACCATCGACTCCAGCCCGATGGCCTGGATCAGGCCGCGATTGTGCTCGGTCAGGTCGGGACGGCGCGCCCCGAACAGAATGGCGAAGAAGGCCAGGACGCCGGCCAGCACCAGAACCGTCAGACCCTCGGACCCCGCGACCGGCGTGCCGGCGGTCAGCAGGGCGCCGGCCATCGACAGCGACTTCAGCTGCAGCGCGATATAGGGCAGCGACCCCAAGATGGCGACGACCGTGACGGCCGCGCCCAGAGTCTGGCTCTTGCCGTAACGCGAGGCCACGAAGTCAGCCATGGAGCCCACGTTCTCGCGCCGGGCGGCCGCCGCGATCCGGCGCCACAGCGGAAACAGCAGGGTCAGGCCGATCACCGGGCCGATGTAGATGGGCAGATACTCCCACCCGTCGCGCGCCGCCGTGCCGACCGCGCCATAGTAGGTCCATGAGGTGCAGTAGATCGCCAGCGACAGGGCGTAGACCGACGGCCCCAGGCCCTTGCCGCGCGCGCGCGCCGACGGCCGTTCCTGAGACCAGGCGACGGCGAACAGCACCGCCATATAGGCGGCGACCAGGCCGAGGATGGTCAGGCTGAACATCGGGGCATCTGAACCGGGCACGGGGTGTTTCACAAGCGAAAGGCGGGCCGTCTTGCGACGACCCGCCCCTCATTGCGCCTGAAAGCAGGATCAGGCGTTCAGATCGACGTCCTTGCCTTCCTTGACCAGCAGGAAGCCTAGAACGACCGTCCCCAGGGCCACCACGATAGGGTACCAGAGGCCGGAGTAGATGTTGCCCGTCGCCGCCACGATGGCGAAGGCGGTGGTCGGCAGGAAGCCGCCGAACCAGCCGTTGCCGATGTGATAGGGCAGGGACATGGAGGTGTAGCGGATGTTGGTCGGGAACATCTCGACCAGGGCCGCCGCGATTGGTCCATAGACCATGGTCACATAGAAGCCGAGGATGAACAGGATCAGCACCACCATCGGCTTGTTGACCAGGGCGCTGTCGGCCTTGGCCGGATAGCCGGCGGCGGTCAGGGCCTCGCCCAGGCTCTTGTCCCAGGTTTTCTTCTGGGCGGCGAAGTCGGCCGGGGCCATGGCGTCGCCCCGGAAGCTGGGGATGACGGCCTGATCGCCGATACGCACCTCGGCGACGGTGCCGGCCGGGGCCGCGACGTTGGTGTAGGTCACGCCCGCCTTGGCCAGATAGGATTTGGCCACGTCGCAGGAGTGGTTGAACACCGTCTTGCCCACCGGATCGAACTGCAGATTACAGTCGGCCGGATCGGCATAGACCGTGACCGGCGCAGACGCGGCGGCGGCGGCCAGTTTCGGATTGGCGGCCTGGGTCAGGGCGTTGAACAGCGGGAAATAGGTCAGGGCCGCGATCAGGCAGCCGGCCAGGATGATCGGCTTTCTGCCCACCTTGTCCGATAGCCAGCCCCAGAAGATGAAGAAGGGCGAGGCGGCCACAAGCGCGATGGTCAGCAGCACATAGACCAGTGTGGCGTCGACCTTCATGACCCGTTCCAGGAAGAACAGGGCGTAGAACTGGCCGGTGTACCAGATGACGGCCTGGCCGGCGGTGAGGCCCAGCAGGGCGATCAGCACGATCTTCAGGTTGGGCCATTTGCCGAAGCTGTCCTTCAGCGGGGTCTTGGAGCCCTTGCCCTCGGCCTTCATCCGCTTGAACGACGGGCTTTCGGCCAGCTTCAGGCGGATCCACAGGGAGACGCCCAACAGCAGGATCGAGACCAGGAACGGAATGCGCCAGCCCCAGGCGGCGAAGGCGTCCTCGCCGACCGCAAGGCGGACGCTCAGGATCACCACGAGGCTCAGCACCAGGCCGGCGGTCGCCGTGATCTGGATGAAGGAAGTGTAGAAGCCGCGCTTGCCCTGCGGAGCGTGCTCGGCGACGTAGGTGGCCGCGCCGCCGTATTCACCGCCCAGGGCCAGACCCTGGATCAGGCGCATCAGCACCAAGATGATCGGCGCGGCGATGCCGATGACCGCATAGGGTGGCAACAGGCCGACGACGAAGGTCGACAGACCCATCAGCAGCATGGTGACGAGGAAGGTGTTCTTGCGTCCCCAAAGATCGCCCAGCCGCCCGAAGACGATGGCGCCGAAGGGCCGCACCGCAAAGCCGGCGGCGAAGGCCATCAGGGCGAAGATATAGCCGGTGGTTTCGTTGACGCCGGAGAAGAACTGGACGGTGATGATCGCCGCCAGCGAGCCGTAAAGATAGAAGTCGTACCACTCGATGACGGTGCCGACCGATGAGGCGAGGATGACCAGGCGATCGCTGCGATCGACGGTGTGCTCCTCTCCTCCGGACGCAAGGGGTGCGTCGGTTGCCATGATCCATTTCCTCCCGTGTCGCCGTTATCGGCCGTTCTGCACATCCTTCAGGATGCGTGGACGCCGACATTGACCGAGAGCGGGGCGAGTGGAGAGAGCGACTTTGGTCGAGGATCGTCGGTCGCCAAGGCGACCGTGAAGGCGAGGATCGCTGGCGATCAGCCGTCGATGGAGATGACCGGGCCGAGCTTGGGTTGCGCCTTGCCGCGACGGGCGCTGCGACGCTTCAGCCAGGCGCGGATGCGGGTCTGGATCGGATTGTCGATCGCGAAATGGAAGGCGAAGGCGAAGGCGACCGCCGCCATGACGCCCAGGCCCCACAGGCCCCATTGAACGAAGAGGGGCAAGCCGACGCGCGCCTCGACCGCATTGACCACCCCGAACCAGACGATGCGGACCACCTCGTTGGAGATGAACATGGAGAAGGAGACCATGGCGGCGGTCTCGACCCACTTCGAGGGCTTGGTCACAGGCACCGCGCCGGCGGCCAGGATGATGATCGAGATCAGGGTCAGGGCGACGAGGGCGTGCTTGTCGTGAAGCTGAAGCGCGAAGAAGCCGACGGCGGCCAGCACCCCGGCCCAGCCGGCCAGGCGCGGGGCGATCCAGACCTTCTGGGCGAACCAGGCCAGGCACATGCCCAGGAAGAACAGCGGCAAGGCGCGGATGATGCCGTAGCGCATCGGCATCTGATAGACGGGATAGCCGAGGAACGACCAGCACAGCTGGTTGGCGATCAGATAGATGCCGACGCCGACGGCCAGGGCCGACCACGGACCCAGACGCATCAGCCCGCGAATGATCCAGGGGAAGGCCAGATAGCAGCCGATCAGGGCCGAGATCGACCAGGTCGGGGCGTTCCAGCCCAGGCCGCCATGCACGCCATAGGATTGCAGCAGCAGCAGCTGGGCCGGCAGCTGATCCCAGGCGAACCATTCCGGATTGCGGGGCGGCGAGCCGGCGGCGGTGGCCAGCAGCACGAAGCCGACCAGCGACAAACCGATGATCAGATGCGCGGGGACGACGCGCAGGAACCGCTTCAGGAAGAAGTCGCCGGGCGACATCCGGCCCTTGTCCACCGCCGCGCCGTAGACACGCATCAGCACATAACCGCTGTCGATCAGGAAGAAGTTGGTCAGCAGGAAGCCGCCGCGTTCGAAGATCGGATTGATCAGATGGGCGAGCGGCTCGGGACCGGCGGCCTGGAAGTGATGCAGGATGATCAGGAAGGCCACGATGAAACGCAGTGCGTCCAGCCAGCCGCCGCGCGCGATCTGAACTGTCTCATTGCGGGTCGAAATCAGGGACCAGGGCATCGTCAGCGCCTCCTTTGATCCCTTCACCGCAAGCGTCGGGCCAGTTCGCCTGTCGGGCGAACGTCAGCCTCGCACCAGACGCAGGAACTCCTCGCGGGTGCGGGGGTCGTCGCGGACGACGCCGATCAGGTGACTGGTCGACAGGCTGGCGCCCGGCGCATTGACGCCGCGCAGGGTCATGCAGCTGTGTTCGGCCTCGATCACCACGCCGACGCCGTGCGGCTTCAGCACGGTCTGGATGGCCTCGGCGATCTCGGAGGTCATCTTCTCCTGGATCTGCAGGCGCCGCGCGAAGCCGCGCACGACGCGAGCCAGTTTGGAGATGCCGACGACGCGGTCCGTCGGCAGATAGGCGACGTGCGCCTTGCCCACGACCGGCAGCATATGGTGCTCGCAGAAGCTGACGAAGCGGATGTCCTTCAGCACGACCAGCTGGTCGTAGCCGCCGGTCTCCTCGAAGGTCTTCTCCAGATAAGAGAGCGGATCGACCTCATAGCCCTGAAAAAGCTCGCGGTAGCTCTTGGCGACGCGGGCGGGGGTTTCCAGCAGACCTTCGCGGTCCGGGTTGTCGCCGGCCCATTCGATCAGGGTGCGGACGGCGGCTTCGGCGTCGGCCTGGGAGACTTTGGAGGCGGGGGCGTCGGTCATGGCGGCTTAGATAGCGGAGCGCTTGAGGGAAGGGGAGAGGGCGAGCCGTCCCATTACGAGGCGGACGCGCGTTCAGACGGTGGAGTGGGAAAAAGAGAGTCTAATTCGTCTAATTCGTCTGAAATCGAATGGCTGGCGCTCCCCAAGGCGAAGGCGGGGAAGTCGGCATCGAAGCGGCGCCGTTCAAGGCCGCACGCGAGATTTTTCCGTGGTCAGGTGTGGACGAAGACGGGTCTGGTTAGCGGCCTGTTAACCATCCTGTCGGCATTTTCTGCCCAGTAGTTGCTGGAGTGGGCCGATGAACGGCGCGGAAGTTCTGGACGTCGGGCGCGACGCCATCTGGCTGACGATCCAGCTGTGCCTGCCGGTGCTGCTGGTCGGCTTGGTCGTCGGTGTGGTGATCGGCCTGTTTCAGGCCCTGACGCAGATTCAGGAACAGACCCTGATCTATGCGCCCAAGATCATCGCCATCTTCGTTTCGCTGATCCTGTTCCTGCCGCTGATGGGCGCCCTGTTGGGCGGCTTCATGCGCCAGATCGCGGCCCGCATCGCGGGGATGTAGTGGACGCTTATGCGACCGCTGATCAGGTCTGGGCCGGGGGGCTGATCTTCGCCCGGATCGCGGCGATCCTGATGCTGATCCCCGGCTTTGGCGAGGCCTATGTGCCCCCGCGCGTGCGACTGTCGCTGGCGCTGGTCATCAGTCTGGCGCTGTGGCCGGTGGTGCGCGGTTCGCTACCGGGCCTGCCGGACAGCATGGGGCTGATGGTCGGGTGGATCATCCGCGAGGTGGTCGTCGGCCTGATGATCGGCCTGCTGCTGCGCATGTTCATGAGCGCCCTGGCGACGGCGGGCGAGATCGTGTCGTTGCAGACGACGCTCAGCTTCGCCCAGACCGCCAATCCGATGCAGGCCCAGCCGGGCTCGACCATCGCCGCCTTTCTGGCCCTGCTGGGGGTGACGCTGCTGTTCGCCACCGACACCCACCACCTGTTCATCGCCGGCATGGTGGGCTCGTATCGGCTGATCTCGCCGGCCCAGCCGCTGATGATGGCCGACTTCACCCAGATGGCGGTGCGGACCCTGGGCGACAGCTTCCTGTTGGGCGTGCAGTTGTCGGCGCCGGTGCTGGTCTTCGCCTTGATCTTCAACCTGGCGTCCGGCCTGGTGGCGCGGGTCATGCCGTCATTCCAGGTCTATTTCGCCGCCGCGCCCTTGAGCGTCATCCTGGGCCTGTCGATCTTCGCGCTGAGTCTGGGTGCGCTCGGCACCCTCTTCATCGACCGCTACCGCCGTCTGGCGGAGTATTTCGTGCTGGGAGGCCCCGGTGGCTGAAGGCGCGGATCCCGAGTCGAAAACCGAAGAGGCGACCCCGCGAAAGCTTGAGGACGCCCGAAAGAAGGGCGATGCGGCCAAGTCGCCCGACGTCGCCCAGGTGCTGTCGCTGGCGGGGGCGGCGGCGGTGATCCTGATGGGGGGAGGCTGGTTCGCCTCGTCCATCGCCGAACAGATGCTGCCCTTCATCGCCGCCCCGCACGAGATGCTGGGGGTGCTGAACTCGGGCGCGGGCAACCAGATCATGGTGCGCGCCGTCTGGGCCGTGGCGCCCTTTCTGGGAGCCGTCATGCTGGCGACCATCCTGGGCGGGGTCGGGGGCAATGTCGCCCAGTCCGGCCTGATCTTCACCGCCGAAAAGCTGAAGCCCAAATGGTCGGCGGTCAGTCCGATGCAGGGGTTCAAACGCATCTTCGGCCCCGACGGCCTAGCGCAGTTCGTCAAGACCTTCCTGAAGCTGATCGCCGTCTGCGCCGTGTGCTGGATGGTGTTGAAGCCGCACCTGCGCGAGTTCGAGAACATGGCCGCGATCAGCCCGCTGGCGATCCTGCCGCTGGCGCGCGACATGGCCATCTCGCTGTTCGTGGCCTCGATCATCCTGCTGGGCGCCACGGCCGGGGCCGACTTCATCTGGCAGAAGATGCGCTTCGCCAAGCGGATGCGCATGACCAAGGAAGAGCTGAAGGAAGACTTCAAACAGTCCGAAGGCGACCCGCACATCAAGGCCAAGCTGAAGCAGATCCGCATGCAGCGCAGCCGCCAGCGGATGATGGCCAATGTGCCAAAGGCCACCGTCATCGTGACCAACCCGACCCACTATTCGGTCGCCCTGCGCTATGAGCCGGATCAGGGCGACGGGGCGCCGATCTGCGTGGCCAAGGGCGTCGACGCCCTGGCTCTGCGCATCCGCGAAGTGGCGACCGAGCACGGCGTGCCGATCGTCGAGAACGTGCCGCTGGCGCGCGCCCTGTACGCCACCGTCGAGGTGGACGAGGTCATTCCGCGCGAGCATTTCGACGCCGCCGCCAAGATCATCGGCTTCGTCTTCCAGTCCCGTAAGCGCCGGTAAGGCGGCGTCAGGATTTGGGCGTATGATCGCAACACTGATTCGCGAGGCTGTATGACGTCCACCCGCCGCCCTTCGTTCGACCTGTTGTCCGGCGTGATGGCGTTCGGCGTCGTGGCGGCGATCGCGGCCCTGGCCTATCCGGCGTTTCGCGCCAACCCGACCTCGGCGCCGGGACTGGTGCTGATTCTGACCGTGGGCGCGATCGCCCTGATCGGTCTGTTCGGCTTCCGCCGGGCGGCGGACGCCAAGCCGAGCAGCGACGCGGCCATCGAGGTGCTGGACGCCATGGCCGAACCGGCGGCGCTGGTCTGGGATTCAGGACAGATCCTGGCCTTCAACGCCGCCTGGTCCGAGGCCAATGGCGCGACCGGCGCCCTGCCGCGCGGCAAGTCGGCCCAGGCGCTCTACATGGCCTTCGCCCAGGCGCGCAAAGGCGAGCCGGGCCGCGCCATCGTCATGATCGGACAGCGCGAGGTCGAGGTCGTCATCGGCCAGATCGGCGATGGAAAGACGGGCGAGGGACGGTTCCTGATGCGCGCGGCGCCAGACGCCGTCCTGCCCATCGCCGCTGCGCCCGTTCACACGCCCGCCGCCGCGGCGACCGGCGAGGCGCGAGCCATGGCGGCCGGGGCGCCGTTCGGCTCGGCCGTGATCGGCGGCGACGACTTGTTTTCTGGCCGCGCGGAAGAGGCCAATCCGGCGCTTGCCGTTCTGACCGGACCGGGGGCGGCGCGCGATGCGGCCTTTGGGCATTTGTTCGATCCGGGCGGCATCGCCGAGGCGCGGCTGAAGCTGGCGGGGGGATCGTCGGGCCCGATCGAACTGGTCGCACGGGCCTATCCCGACAAGATGCTGCATCTGTATGTGGCGCCCGAGGGCGACAAGCGGCGCATCTGGCTGTTCGACGTCTCGGGTCAGAAGTCGATGGAGCTTCAGCTCAACCAGGCCCAGAAGATGCAGGCGGTGGGCCAGCTGGCCGGGGGCGTGGCGCACGACTTCAACAATCTGCTGACGGCGATCCAGCTTCAGCTGTCGGGTTTGCTGGAACGGCACCCGGTGGGCGATCCTTCGTACGAGGGGCTGAACGAGATCCGTCAAACGGCCATTCGCGCGGCCGATCTGGTGCGCAAGCTGCTGGCCTTCTCGCGCAAGTCGACGGTGCGGCGCGAGCGGCTGGACCTGGGCGAACTGGTCGGCGAGTTCGCCATCCTGCTGCGGCGGCTGCTGCGCGAGGACGTCCGGCTGGAGACCGACTACGGACGCGACCTGCCGGTCGTGCTGGCCGACAAGTCTCAGCTGGAGACGGCGGTGATGAACCTGGCCGTCAATGCGCGCGACGCCATGCGCGGCGTGGTCGAGCCGGGCGCCGGCGTCGTCACCATCGCCACGCGCCGCCTGACGGGCGACGAGGCGCGAGCCCTGGGCTGGGTCGATGCGCCGACGGACGAGGTGGCCCTGATAGAGGTGTCGGACACCGGACCCGGCGTGCCGCCCGAACTGGCGGACAAGATATTCGAACCCTTCTTCACCACCAAGGCGGTGAACGAGGGCACCGGCATGGGTCTGGCCACCGTCTATGGCATCGTGCAGCAGGCGGGCGGCCACATCACCGTCAGCAATATCGAAGGCGCGGGCGCCGCCTTCCGCATCTTCTTGCCGGCGGCGGGCGAGGCGGAACTGGCCGAGGTTCAGCCGGTCGAGGTCAAGGCCAAGGCGCCGCGCGACCTGTCGGGCGCCGGCCGCATCCTGTTCGTCGAGGACGAGGACGCCGTGCGCGGCATCGCCGCCCGGCTGCTGCGCCAGCGCGGCTATGAAGTCATCGAGGCCGCCGACGGCGAGGAGGCTCTGCTGCTGGCCGAGGAACACGCCGGCCAGATCGACATGATGATCTCGGACGTCATCATGCCGGGGCTGGATGGGCCGTCCTTGCTGAAGAAGGCGCGCAAATATCTGGGCGACGCGCCGGTCATGTTCATCTCGGGCTATGCCGAGAGCGATTTCTCGGACCTGCTGCAGGACGAGACGGGTGTGTCCTTCCTGCCCAAGCCGCTGGACATCAAGACGCTGGCGGAGCGTGTGAAGCAGGAACTGCACGCGGGCTGATCGCCCCCATAAAGGGCGGGTTCAGGCGGCGCGGCGAAGCGCGGACGGCGCCTTTACATACAGCCCCCGGCGGCCGTTCACGGCGCGGAAGGCGACCGTCTCGCCTTCCAGACTTTCGTCCACGCCCAGAAGCAGGCAGCCGTCATCGACCAGGCGGCGTTCCAGTCCGTCGAGAAGACGCGCCCGGCGCGACGGGTCCATATCGGTCATGACATTGCGGCAGAAGATGACGTCGAAACGGGCGTCATCGGTCGGTTCGTCCAGCAGGTTGGCGCGACCGAAACGCACGGCGTCGGCCAGTTCGGCCTTGACGATCCACTGGTCTTCTCGCGGTTCGAACCAGCGCAGCATGGTCTTGGCCGTAAGCCCGCGCTGAATCTCGAAGCCGGTGTAGAGGCCCGAGCGCGCCTTCTCGATCGCGCGCTGCGACAGGTCGGTGGCGACCAGATCGACATCGACGCCGATCTCCCTGGCCGTCATGGCGATGGACCAGGCCTCCTGGCCGGTCGAGCAGCCGGCCGACCAGATCTTGATCCGCCCGTCGGGCCGCGCCTTGGACAGGGCCGGCAGCAGTTCGGTTTCAAGAATGCGGAAAGGGGTGCGGTCGCGACGGAACCAGGTCTCGGCGTTCAGCAGGGTCTCGATCACCGACCAGGCCAGCGAGGCGACCGGATTGG
>NZ_JAELUF010000494.1 GCF_016429195.1 Brevundimonas sp. ASV9 | reverse complement strand
CTATTGTCTTGTCGCGATTAGAAGAAGAAAGGGAAAGAATAGAAAGAGAGAGGGAAAAAAGAGAAAAATTTGGAGAGTTTGATAAAGACGTAGAAGAAGTACCTATAGGCAGGCGGTATACGAATACGCAGTTTACCAAACCCTTGCCAGGTATATTCGGTGGCATCTTGATTCTCACCCTTGATGCCCGCCACAGTTCGGCGCCGAAACATGACTCCAATATAAAGAGATGGCTCGTCCTCCATTTGGGTCATTCGGACTATTGTCGCATACTTTCGGAGCAGGCATTCGGTGTCTAGCGTAGCTTACAAGGAGACTCCTTGCAACGTCCGAGACTCGTCTGCTTTCGTACTGCAGTAGCTCCAATGCTGCCGGACGAGGTTCATTCTGCAGTCAGTCATCAACTTGATTCTCAACTGCACATACATACGGAC
>NZ_JAELUF010000493.1 GCF_016429195.1 Brevundimonas sp. ASV9 | reverse complement strand
TCTCGTGGGCTCGGAGATGTGTATAAGAGACAGGAATACGCTCAATGGCATGGACGTCGGCGGCAAGAAATTAAAGGTCATCAAGGCGTGCATCGGAGGCACGCAGGTGGCCAACTTCGACTCAGGTATCAATGCCATTAGCAACCTGGCGACGCAAGGCAATGCGGGCGATGCAAGCCGAGTGCTACAGCTCCTCAATATGGTTACTGCTGAGGAGCTCATGGACAGTGAAGACTACGAAGGTACTACAGCTCTTTGCACTTAATGATTGCTGGACAGGAACTAACAGTTGGATAGAAATCTGCGATGACGTGCGGGACGAATGCTCCAAGTTTGGTAAAATATTGGAACTGAAAGTTCCACGCCCTGTCGGCGGCAGCAGGCAATCGGCTGGGGTCGGAAGAATCTTTGTCAAATTTGAAGCCGTCGAAAAT
>NZ_JAELUF010000492.1 GCF_016429195.1 Brevundimonas sp. ASV9 | reverse complement strand
GAGATGCTCCGTGGTTGGACGACGGCCGAGGGTATGCGTGCAATGGGATTGGAGAAGCTGGTGGCCGACTCGGCAGCCTTACCGGGACAGAAGCAGGTGATCGCGCGGGCGAATAGCATTTTAGGATTCTGAAGCATGGTGTTTGTTCTTTGCTTGCTTGGGCAGTTTGGTGTGTAGCCATACACAGTAGATTGTTCCTTCCGACACCGGTGTCTTTGAGTCCTGCGAATGGAATTTGACGCTTTGTTCGATATGATTGTCTGTCGCTCCTCTTTCATCTGCATGGCGATTAGCAATCACGTATCACAGTTGCATTATTGTATTGTACTTGGGTGCCACTTTGTCCCTGATGATTTGGCTTATGCGGTGTACGGTGCAGGTGCAGGGTTCCCCCAAAGTTGGCCGGATTTGTCAGCGGGAGAAGCGCACCATGC
>NZ_JAELUF010000491.1 GCF_016429195.1 Brevundimonas sp. ASV9 | reverse complement strand
GACCGGGCGGCGTCGGCGCAAAGAACTTTGGAATGTAAAAATGACTGCGCAAGGCTGAGAGAGCAGGGCGTCCAGCGTAGTGGTACTGAAAAACAGTGAGGAAGGCAGGTTCGTTGCCGATATAAGTGATGTCCTTATCATGCAAATAGTCAAGGCGGCGACAGAAAGCATCAGGGCCTCCAAAGATTGTGATGAGTTTTGCCTGATCATGCGGGACAAAACTACGGATCATTAGCGTACTACTCGCGAAAAGATCATCGTGAAGACTTACAATCCGTATTCCCAAATACTGCTCTCAAAAGTCTCGGGGCCACTGTTTTGAAGCGAGCAGACACTTTGGCTGTCCTGATGGCTGCACTTCAGGGGATCCTGCGAGCCCCAGGTCTGGTTTAGATATTTGGGCTGGAAAAATCCTGTAAAGCCAGTGTCTGTGCC
>NZ_JAELUF010000490.1 GCF_016429195.1 Brevundimonas sp. ASV9 | reverse complement strand
ACTCTACACAGAAGGTGTTACAACTAGCTCACCATCCAGCTTAGTAGGCTCCTCGTCGTCTTTCGGAGCTTTTCACTCAAGCTGCCCGCCCCATTGGCCTGTAAAGCTTACGGTTTAACTGCGCACGCCACACGGCTAAAGCTCGCCGCTGTGAAGTCGCTCGGTGCACTCGCATAACACATATGCATCCAGCATTCAGCTAAATAAGTGCAGCAAGAGATGAATGTACATAGCCGCAATTACATGAAAACAAATGATTTATGAAACTGAGAGGCTTTTCGGTATAGTAAAATACTAGTAGTATGCCAATACAATTTATAAGATGTAGTCGAAGAGTGCGTCCATTATAGAGAGCTATTATAACATTCTTGGGTAGCGACCTAGGGTAGTAACTTTCTAGCCGAGGACAAGTTAGAACTGGCTACTCTCCAACGG
>NZ_JAELUF010000489.1 GCF_016429195.1 Brevundimonas sp. ASV9 | reverse complement strand
AGCCGGAGTTGAACATGCGCGCTGCATTCGCCGATATCCCCGACCCAGCGCCAGCTGCCGATCCAGAGGAACCCGACAATGTCCACGGCGCCAACGCCCATGGGCTGCACCAAAATCTACAGGCAGAGCCAGAGCCCGTACATGATGCACCGGCCCAGGAGCGGCCAGCGCCGACGGAACTAAATGCACACGAAGAGGCCAGCGTAGTCGAATTTCTAGAGGTTCACCGTCGAGCCGAAGGGGATCCTGCCAGGGTTATACAGATCATTGAAGAGGAAGGCCTTGAGCATAGGCTCCAGTACTGGCTTGACGTGACACGGAGAGCTATGAGAAATACAAATAACACTGCTCGCGAGCCTGCACCTGCTGAATCAGCCGGACCTTCTCAATCCACCGAACACGACGAGTCAATAAATGAAGACGCCAACCCTGCAG
>NZ_JAELUF010000488.1 GCF_016429195.1 Brevundimonas sp. ASV9 | reverse complement strand
CTCCATCCGGCCGGAAGCGCCGAGGATCGCCACTGACTTCTCCTGTGCCACGTTCTTCCCTACGGATGTCGCAAGCAACGCCGAACCGCAGTTCCGACAGGCATTCCGGAATGAATGCCACGCTTACTGCAGATGGAAGTCCGTTGCCACGCCAGAGGAAGACAACCGACCCAGACTCGGCCTTTTCTGGCTATCAACCCGAGTCGCCCACTCTCACGTCGTCATATCCAAACGATGATGGTGCGGCTTTCGTCACTCCTGCTCCGCCCCGCATACATCCAAGACTCGTTCCCCCGAGTACAGCACAGCGCCCAAGCCAACATATGCCAACCAGCTCGCCAGCTCCATTTTGGAAGTACGCGGATATTGGTAGTACGCCTCTCAAACCACCAGCGCCGCATGAGGTAAGCCCGTCCAAGGGCGGTGGTGTAATGC
>NZ_JAELUF010000487.1 GCF_016429195.1 Brevundimonas sp. ASV9 | reverse complement strand
GGTCGGGGCGGAGCGACTCCGAGTTGCCAACAAGTC
Organism: Brevundimonas sp. ASV9; assembly: GCF_016429195.1. Taxonomy (GTDB): domain Bacteria; phylum Pseudomonadota; class Alphaproteobacteria; order Caulobacterales; family Caulobacteraceae; genus Brevundimonas. Next base: position 400 of record NZ_JAELUF010000487.1, on the reverse strand, counting down.
TACTAAACAAAGGCAACACAAGCTGTTCACAAGGGCATTGCCGGCCGAGCCTCCCGTTTCTCAGTGTAAAACCAACCCCTCGCTCTTCGTCTTGCCCAGGCATTCCCGAGCGGCAAGCAGCGTGGCCTACTGAGGTAGCACTTGTTTCCGTAAAGAGTACTAGCAGGTTCCAAAGTAATTTTTTGCCCGGGCCAGAGTATGTTTACTTTAAATGCCCCTTTTACCGTGGTTGGAGGAACCAACACTCAACAACGACCTACATCGTGATATAGACGTTGTCCAGTTTTTCTCCACGGGTGCTGCCTTATTTAAATTTGAGTCAACAAGTATCCTGCTTGATGGATGATTTCGTAGCGAACTTGTATTACTCACAGGATGAACATTTTGGGCCGACATGCAT
>NZ_JAELUF010000486.1 GCF_016429195.1 Brevundimonas sp. ASV9 | reverse complement strand
CCTCCGAGGTCGCCTGGGCAAGCCACAAGATGCCAAGCTGTCGAGGTGGTAGGCTACTCGTAGATGGTTGCGAAAGTGTACAATCCCTTTGGTTGCTTTCATTTAGCGCCCGTTTGATGAGATCAGGCTGAATATAGTGGCTTTATCCCGCCCTTTCAGCTTCATAAACAAGTACTGTAGCCTTTGTTCCTTGCTCCTTGAATAATCTTGATATGTTTGCCTTGAACTCGTCTAGGCCACGATATGAGATGAATAAGGCATTATTGCCACATGATATTGTAGGTTGTTCCACCTCCACGTGCAATCTCATGTACTGTGGTGCCTTCCATTTTGATCGCTTTTACGCCTTCTCTTTCAGGACCAGAATTCACCGTTGCAGCAACTTGTTGCAGGCGCTTTTACCTTATTCTCACTTAAAAAAGACACAGAGCTGAAG
>NZ_JAELUF010000485.1 GCF_016429195.1 Brevundimonas sp. ASV9 | reverse complement strand
AGACCAGAGTGACACGAGGAAGAGACCATAAGCACTATCCAGGATCAATGCTGGGTTGGGTTATATTGGCTGATGTATTTTCGCAACAACCGATACATGATTACAAGGTAAATGAAGGTGTGATAAATAACTGTTATTCCTAGCACTTTGATGTCAAGGCAACATTTGTCGTACCTTATAATAGAAATAGATACTGTATTAGAGTGATGTGTAAGCCTCGTAAAAAGATCGCCGATGGTATAGCTGCAACCCCAAACTCCGCATCCCTCAGTAGCCGGAGTTTTGTAACCGTCAGCCCACCAGGCTTTGGTTTCGGTCCTATCAGAGACCTCTATTCCTTAGACGAGTACGTCTATGAAAGCATTTTAAAACTCTCCTCCGCTTCTCGCAGCTCTTTATCTCGCACCCACAGACACGTCTTTCCATTGTACATGTT
>NZ_JAELUF010000004.1 GCF_016429195.1 Brevundimonas sp. ASV9 | reverse complement strand
GCCCTGGACGTAGTCAGAGGCCCGGCTGGCCAGGAAGACGGCCGCGCCGCCCAGGTCCGACGGCTCGCCCCAGCGCCCGGCCGGGATACGGCCCAGGATCTCGGCCGAACGGACCGGGTCCTCGCGCAGAGCCTGGGTGTTGGCGGTGGCGAAATAGCCGGGGGCGATGGCGTTGGCGGTGATGCGGTGCGGCGCCCATTCGTTGGCCATCAGCTTGGTCAGGCCGGCGACGCCCGATTTGGACGCGGTGTAGGACGGCACGCGGATCCCGCCTTGGAAGGAGAGCATGGAGGCGATGTTGATGATCTTGCCGCCGTCGCCCTGTTTGATGAACAGGCGGGCGACCGCCTGGCTCATGAAGAAGACGGTCTTCAGATTGATGTTCATCACTAGGTCCCAGTCGGCCTCGGTGAAGTCGACGGCGTCGGCGCGGCGAATCAGGCCGGCGTTGTTCACCAGGATGTCGATGCGGCCCATGGCGGCCAAAGCTTCCTGAACAACGCGTTCGACCGGCTCGATCGAGGTCAGGTCGGCGCTGATGGCGTGGGCGCGACGACCCATCGCCTGCACCTTGGCGACCGTGTCGTCGGAGTCCGACAAGGCGACCGAGACGATGTCGGCGCCAGCCTCAGCCAAAGCCAGGGCGATGCCTTGGCCCAGGCCCACATTGCCGCCGGTCACCAGCGCGACCTTGCCGGTCAGGTCGAATGGATTGCTCATGCTTTTCTTCCTCTTGTCCTGATTACTTCAGCTGGCAGATGTCGAGTTTGTACATGTCGGTGTAGTCAAGGTTCTCGCCGCCCATGCCCCAGATGAAGGTGTAGTTTGAAGTGCCTGCGCCGGTATGGATCGACCACGGCGGGCAGATCACGGCCTCCCCGTCGGCAATGACGATGTGGCGCGACTTGTCCGGTTCGCCCATGAAGTGAAAGACTCGGTCGTCTCCGCCCAGGCCGAAATACAGATAGGCTTCCGAGCGGCGGTCATGGATGTGAGGCGGCATGGTGTTCCAAACCGAGCCGGGCTTCAGCACCGTCACGCCCATCAGTAACTGGCAGGACTTTACCTTCGCCGGCACGACATACTGGTAGATGGTCCGTTCGTTCGACGTCTCCAGCGCGCCCATTTCCAGCGGCACGGCCTCGTCGATCGAGATCTTTGTCAGGTCGTAGCGGGCGTGCGCGGGCGTGGCGACCAGATAGAATTTCGCCGGTTCGGCGGGGTTGGTCGAGGCGAAGCTGACTTCGCTCGATTCCATCGGCACATACAGGCCGTCACGGAAGCCCAGTTCGATAGTTTCACCATCCACCGTGATCGAACCGGGGCCGCCGATATTGACCACGCCCAGTTCGCGGGCCTGCAGGAACGGCGCGCCGGCCAAGGAGGGCGGCTCCGACTGCGTGGGCAGGTTCAGGGCGGTCTCAGTCGGGGTCGCGCCGCCGATGATCATGCGCTCGTGGTGGGAGTAGTTCAGGCTGACCTTGCCCGGAGCGAACAGGCCCTGAATCAGATAGCGATCGCGCAACTGCTGGTTCGAGGCCCCGTCCATCATTTCGGGATGGGTGGCCTGATAGACTTTGTCGTACATGGGGTCGTACATGCCGGTTTCCCTGCGGACTCGCAGCGCGAGCCACCAAACGGATCTTACGCCCGTCCTCCTGTGGACTAGGTAACCGGTGTCATATAATGATGCAATCGATTAGACCAACGCCGCTCACATATGTCGGCATCGCTTCGCCACCGTCTTGAGGATTCCCCCATGAAGATCGCTCTCATCATCGAAAACAGCCAGGCCGCCAAAAGCGAGACGGTGCATTCCGCTCTAACCGCTGTCGCCGAACCGCTAGGCCATGAAGTTTTCCACTATGGAATGTACGCGGCCGACGATAAGGCCTCGCTGACCTACGTCATGAACGGCGTGCTGACGGGCATTCTGTTGAACTCCGGCGCAGCCGATTTCGTCGTCACCGGCTGCGGAACCGGCATGGGCTCGATGCTGGCCTGCAACAGCATGCCGGGCGTCTTCTGCGGTTTGGTGATCGACCCGACCGACGCCTTCCTGTTCGGCCAGATCAACGACGGCAACGCCATCTCGATGCCCTATGCCAAGGGCTTCGGCTGGGCTGCTGAACTGAATCTGCAGGACGTGTATCGCAAGCTGTTCGAGGGCGAGCGGGGCCTGGGCTATCCCAAGGAACGCGCCGAGATCATGCGCAAGAATCGCGGCGTGCTCAGCGACCTGAAGTCTGTGACCTGCCACGACATGCTGACGGTTCTGAAGACGATGGACCAGGACTTGCTGAAGGCCGCCATCGCCGGCGAGAAATTCCAGGACTACTTCTTCGCCAACGCCACCGACGAAGGCATTCGCGACTATCTGAAGGGCGTTCTCGCCGCCAAGCCTGCGCTCGAAACGGCCTGAGGCAGAGCGGTCGGCGCGCGATCACGCGCGCCGACCCGACTCAGCTTGCCGGGATTGCCGACTTGCGCACCACCAGGGCCGGTCGAACTTCCGGCTGCTGCATCTTGGCCGGATCGACGCCGCGCATCGGCGCCAGCAGCTTTTCAGCCGCCATCCGTCCCATGTCGCGGATCGGCAGGCGCACCGAAGTCAGGTTGGGCCAAACCCGCGCCGCCATCGGCAGATCATCGAAGCCGACGACAGACAGGTCGCGCGGCAACTCAAGGCCGCGATCTCGCGCCGCCTGCATAACCCCGATGGCCATGTCGTCGTTGAGGGTAAAGATCGCGGTCGGCGGCGTTTCCAGCGCCAAGAGGGCGTGGCCCGCCTCCACACCTGATTCGAACGTATAGGCGCCTTTGAAATCGTAAGCCGGGTCCAGCGGGATTCCGCGCTCGGCCAGAGCGTCGAGGAACCCCTTGCCCCGCACGGCCGACGACCGGAACAGGTCCGGCCCGCGCACGAGACCGATTCGCTTGTGTCCCAGGTCGGCCAGATGCGCCGCCGCCTCAGCCGCGCCGATCCAGTCATTGGTGACCACCATCGCCTGAGGTTCATCCAACGCCACCGAGGCGATGCGAACATAGGGGCAGTCGAGATCACGCAGCAGGTCGATGACCTGTTCGTCCTCGGACACCGACGGCGGCATGATGACGCCATACAGGCGTTGGCGCTCGACGAAGCCCCTGATGTCTTCCAGCAGGGTAGGGGAGTTGCGGTTGCAAGGATGGACGACCAGTTCCAGGCCGGACCCCTTTAGCGCATCCAGCACCCCTTGCTGCATGTTCACGACATAGGTCGGGCTGGGGTTATCGTAGATCAGACCAACCAGGAACGAGCGTCGAAACGCCAGGCCGCGCGCCTGTGGATCAGGCGTGAACCCCAGAGCCTTAATGACGGCGTTGACCTTTTCGCGCGTGTCTTCCTTGACGAACGGCGACTGATTGATGACCCGCGAGACGGTCTTCTTGGAGACCTGCGCCTCACGGGCGACATCGTTGATGGTTGCCCGCTTGCCCGGCTTGCCGGATCGCGGATCGTCTTGAGCCAAGGTTCGGCTCCTTCCCTATGTGCAGCTTGAAGGCATAGCCGCGACTCGCGGCCGACGCCATGGGGCTCAGTTAAAGCGCATTGACACCGGTTTCCTTCGTCGCTCTTATCGGAGCCTATTCACGAGGCGACACCTTTGACTTCGACCCCCTCTCTTGCGAGCCAGGACGACGCGCTGTCGGCCGACCCGGCGGCGATCGCACAGCAGTTCGTCGCCGCGCGTCTGGCGGCGCGCAGCACGCCAGACTATCCGGGCGTGATTCCCCAGAGCATGGCCGAATCCTACGCCATCCAGGACGCCGCCATCGGTCTGTTTCCCGATGAGGTCGTGGGCTGGAAGGTGGGCGGTGTCCCGCCCGAGCAGCAACCGAAGCTGGGGATCCATCGTCTGGCCGGCGCCATTTTCGCGCGCAACGTCTGGCCGGCGCCCGGCGATACGGTCGTGCCTTTGCCTGAAATCGAGGGCGGGTTTGCAGCGGTCGAAGCCGAGTTCATCGCCCGGATCGGCGCCGACGCCGATCCCGCCAAGACCGATTGGACCATCGAAGACGCCATGGGTGTCGTGGACAAGGTCTTCATCGGCGTCGAGCTGGCCGGCAGTCCGCTTTCGACGATCAACGACCTGGGATCTGCCGTGGTCGCCTCCGATTTTGGCAACAATGGCGGACTGATGATCGGTCCCGAGGTCGAGAACTGGCGCGAGCGTCTGGACGGCATCGAGGTCGAAACGGTGATCAATGGCGCCAGCGTCGGCACGGGCGGGTCGCAGTCCCTCGCGGGCGGCGCGATGGAGTCTGTGCGGTTTTTGCTGGAACATTGCGCGCGCTGGGGCCGCCCGCTGAAGGCTGGCACGCTGGTTTCGACCGGCGCTGTCACCGGCGTCCACCGCGTCCATGCGGGCGACGAGGCCGTGTGCATCTTCAAGGGTATCGCAGAACTTCACTGTTCGGTCGTCAGGGCCGAAGCCCAGTAACATCATCGGACGCCTACCCCGCCGCCGTTCAGGGACGGAAAAGAGCAGGGACGTGTCGAGGAATATTCAGGAACGGGTTTTCATAACCATGTCAGACGCCTCCGTCGCGCCGCCGATCCAGATCAAGGCGCCATCCCCCGGCAAGTATCGCTGGATCATCATGTGGCTGCTGTTCGCGGCCATGGTCATCAACTACGTCGATCGTCAGATGATCGGCTTCCTCAAGCCGACGCTGTCAGCCGAGTTCGGCTGGTCCGAAACGGACTATGCCGACATCGTCTTCTGGTTCCAGGCGTCCTACGCCGTGGCCTACCTGTTGTGGGGCCGGATCATGGACCGAATCGGCGCGCGCTGGGGGCTGGGGATCGCCTTCGGCATTTGGCAGATCGGCCATATCATGCACGGTGCGGCGCGAGACCTCTCACACTTCATGATGGCGCGGATGGTCCTTGGCGTCGGTGAGGCCGGCGGTTTCCCTGGCGGGATCAAGGCGGTCGCGGAGTGGTTTCCCAAGAAGGAACGCGCCTTCGCCACGGGCCTGTTCAACGCGGGCACCAATATCGGCGCCATTGTCACCCCTTTGATCGTTCCGGGCCTTGTGCTGGCCTTCGGCTGGCAGATGGCCTTCGTCATCACCGGGGCCTTGGGCCTGATCTGGCTGCCGATCTGGTTGTTGGTCTATCGCAAGCCGCGCGAGCAGAAGAAGCTGTCCGCGGCTGAGCTGGCCTATATCGAGCAGGACCCGGCCGACGTTGTCGAAAAGGTCAAATGGACCAAACTGCTGACGGTCAAGGAAACCTGGGCCTACGCTCTGGGCAAGTTCCTGATCGATCCGATCTGGTGGATGTTCCTGTTCTGGCTGCCGGACTTTCTCGGCAAGACCTATGGGCTGGACCTGAAGACCTTCGGCCCGCCGCTGGTCGCCATCTATCTGCTGTCCGACATCGGCTCGGTTGGCGGGGGCTGGCTGTCGTCGCGCTTCATGCACAGGGGCATGAGCATCAACAAGGCCCGCAAGATCACCATGTTGATCTGCGCCCTGTGCGCCGTGCCGGTGGCCTTCGCGGCCGAGGCGTCAAACCTTTGGCTCGCGGTCGGCATCATCGGACTGGCGACGGCCGCGCACCAGGGCTTTTCGGCCAATCTCTATGCGCTGCCGGGCGATGTCTTCCCCCGCTCGGCGGTGGGGTCGGTCGTCGGCATCGGCGGCATGCTGGGCGCCATCGGCGGCATGGCCATGGCCAAATACGCCGGCTACGTCCTGGAGAAGATCGGCACCTATACGCCCATCTTCATCGTGGCGGCCTCGGCCTATCTGATCGCGCTTCTGGTCATTCACCTGATCACGCCGAAATACGAACTGGCCAAGGTCTGACGAACGACTGAGTGGCTCAGCGCCGCGACGTCATCAAGGATCGCGGCCGGGCGAGCGATCGTCCGGCCGACGTCTTTTCAGGAAGAACTGTGATGGATGTGGAACGCAGGACGCTTTTAGGTCTGGCGATGGGGGCCGTAGTCGGCGCATCCGGGGCGAGGGCGCAGACAGTGGCGGATGGCGGCCGCGCCGGTCCGGCCGACCCAACCGAGATCATCCGCCTATGGCCCGACGGCGCCCCGGGCGGGCAGGGCGTGACCGTCACGCCGGTCGTGCCAGAGCGGTCGACCGATCCCGCCTTCCACGACCGTTACGCCCAGTATACGACCGTTCCGATCCTGACCGTCTTTCGCCCCGAGCGGCCGAAGGGTTCGGCGATGCTTCTTATCCCCGGCGGCGGCTATCGCTGGGCTGTGCTGGACAAGGAAGGGTATGACGTCGCGCGCGTCTTCGCCGCCAGCGGCACGACCTGTTTCGTCCTGCGCTATCGCCTGCCGGCTGACGGTTGGGCGGCCGGGCCCGACGTACCCCTTCAGGACGCCCAGCGTGCGATCCGGCTGATCCGCAGCCGCGCCGCTGACTATGCTGTCGATCCACATAAAATCGCCGTGCTGGGCGCCTCGGCGGGGGGGCATCTGGCGGGCCTGGCCAGCGCTCGGACGGACGCGACCTATGAACCGGTCGACGCCGCCGACAGCGCAGCCTTGCGACCGGATCTGACTGTTCTGATGTACCCGGTCGCGACCATGGCGGACCCGTACGTTCACGCCGGATCGCGGACGCACCTGCTGGGCGATACGCCGTCGGCCGAGCGGATCGCGGCCTATTCTTTGGAGCAGATGGAGTGGCGCAATGCCGCGCCCGTCTTCCTGCTGCACGCCATGGACGACGCGTCCGTGCCGGTGGAGAACAGCCTCCAACTGCTGACCACGCTTAAAGCCGCCGCTGTCCCCACCGAGGCGCATCTGTTCCAGGAAGGCGGCCACGGTTTCGGCGTCCGTCTGATCCAGGGCAAGCCCGCGCAGGTCTGGCCCGATCTGGTGCGCGCCTGGGCCGCCCGGCTGGATTTTCCGCTCTAGGTTCCCGGCTGGATATAGGGAATGGCCGAGAAGAAGGCCCGCTCGTCCCCGCGCGGATCGTCGACCATGCGCGGCTGGATATCCATCAACATCGTCTGTCGGCGAGGCAGCTCATAGCGGTCCCAGCGCGGCAGTCCGGCATGGTTCGGATCGCCGTCGCGAGCCAGGGCGATGAAGGCGTCGCTCATCCGGTCCGACATGATTTGCGCGCCCGGCCCGCGCGTCCGCGAGCCGGGCGCCTCGACATTGTCGAACACCAACGGAATGTCGGCGGTATGGAAGGCGCCCTTGCGACCCGAGGCCAGTTCGCCAGGGAAGTCGAGTTGATAGACCCAGGCGGGTGCGCCGGCCTTGGCTCGCTCCTCGGCCTCGATCACCGCGCCGCGCCAGGACCGCCCAGCCGTCGTCGCGGCGATCAGCACCTGGTAGGGCGACCATTCGGGATGCATGGCGCGATAGCCTGCGATTACGGCTTCTGGCGTGATGTCGATGCGCATGACGCCGGGAGACAGTCGCGCCGCTAGGGTGTCCCATGTCAGCCCGACATTCTTGGGATCGTTGCCCATGAAGCCCAAGGTCTCTTCGCGCGTGTTGCCGATGATCATGGGGATTGCCCGGCCCAGCGGCGCCGCATCGGGGTAGAAGGGGTGGCGGGGCAGGGTGCGGAAATCCAGCACCGGCCCGAAATACAGGCCGCCGTAGCCTAGAATCGGATCCTCGGCGCTCTGCGCTTCGAGCAGCTGCTCGACCGGCATCGTCGCCGCCTCGGCCGCCCGATCCGGTGTCAGGCCCAAGGCTTTCAGCCAGGTCGTCGCCCGCGTCGTGGCGTTGATAGGCCCGGACGCGGTCACCTGCTGACCACTCATGGTCGCGGCGCGGTGGAACAGACCTTGCGCCGCCGGCGTCGCCATCAGGGTGGCGATCTTTGCGCCCCCGCCGGACTGACCGAACAGCATGACCCTCGACGGATCGCCGCCGAACGCCGCGATATTGTCGCGTATCCACTGCAGCGCCAGAATCAGATCCAGCTGGCCGACGTTGCCCGAATCTTCGAACCCCGGCGCCAGTCGCGCCAGATAGGCATAGCCGAAGACGTTCAGCCGGTGGTTCAGCGTCACCACCACGACATCGCCGCGCGCCGCCAGACGCGTGCCGTCATACAGCGGGTCCGACCCCGATCCGCTCGAATAGGCGCCGCCGTGGATATAGACCATCACCGGTCGCCGACCCGCGTCGGTCCCCGGTGTCCAGACGTTCAGAAACAGGCAGTCTTCGCTTTGACTCGGCTCATCGCCGCGCTGCGGACTGGCCGCGCCGTAACGTGTTGCACGAACCGGGTCGCGCCAAGGCGTCGGCTTTTCTGGCGGTTGGAACCGCCGCGTCGGCGCTCCATATCGCACGCCTCCGAAGACGCTGATTCCCTCCCGTCGTAGACCGATCACCGGTCCTGCGGTTGTCATAACGCGATCTGGCGCCGTCGCCGCAAGAACGCTGGAGGGCGCCGAAAGCAGACCTGCGATCGCCATGCTGCTCAGCAGCGCCTTACGTCGCGTGATCATCGATCGTCGCCCATCTGATATCCAACGAGAGTGACCCTGACACCGGTATCATGATCATTCAATGCGCAATGCTTGAGAGTCCGAGATGCAGGCGCAGAAACCCGACGACAAAGGCCGAAGCCTCGTTTCGATAATGTTGGAACTTGGGCTAGGCCTTCGTCAGGCCGGTGGCGGAGAGGGTGGGATTCGAACCCACGGTACCCTTCCAGGCACGCCGCATTTCGAGTGCGGTACATTCGACCACTCTGCCACCTCTCCGCGGCGCCGATATCGCTTGGTCGAGCGAGGGGCTTCTCTAGTCGGAGCCGCAGCGCTTCGCAACCCGTCTGTGAAAGAAATCCGACGCTATCTTTGTGCGGGCAAAGACAGGCCCGGCGCGGCGCCGGTCTGGGCGTCCACGCCCTTGAATCGAAACAGTTCGGCGGGTCGGCCGCCTGTGGTGGAGGAGAGCTGTCCGGTGGGTTCGACCAGCCCTGTCCGCTCTACGCCGCGCCGGAAATTTTGTTTGTGCAGGCTGAGGCCCGAGACGGCCTCGGCGCCCGCCTGGAGTTCGGACAGGGTGAAGACGCCAGGGGTCAGATCGAACAGGACCGGACGATATTTCAGCTTGCTGCGCAGGCGGCCGAGCGCCGTCGCCAAGATGCGCCGGTGATCCGAGGACATGATGCGGCCCGGCATGGGCTGCGTGGGCGACAGGTCGGCATCGCGCCACGCCTCGGCGACCAGACGCGCTTCGTAGAGCAGTTCATAACGCTCCAGGACCCGCTCCTCGTTCCAGCGGTGATCGGTCGTCAGGGCAAACAGGGCGCGGGCGCGGGCCAGGCGGTGCTCGTCGCCATCGGCCCAGGCGTGCAGGTCTTCCGCGATTTGCGCGTCCTGATCGCCGCGCCGATCTTCCCAGGGAAAGAACTCGAACACGGCGTCCCAGCGGGCGTCGTGGGTCTGGCCTTCCGCGGCGTCGGGCGTCAGGGCCAGATAGCCGACGGAGACCTCTCTGTGCCGGCCAGGGCCGGGCGTCGCACGGGGAGAGGCGCGGCCAGCGTCGCCGAAGGTGTAGAGCTGTTCGACGAAGCCGAGCCGAAACCCTGTCTGGGCGGTCACAAAGTCCCGCAGGGCGCGTTCGAAGGTGCGGTCACGCACGGGATCGAAAGGCCCGAAGGGCAGGGCCCGCGAACCATCCTCGGTCGGGGTCGTCAGGACGACGGCCTGCCGGTCTTTCAAGGTCATCACGACCGCCGACAGACCGATGCGAACGCCATCCTCCGCCCCCTGGGTCATCGTGTTATTCCGTGTGCCAGGCGTCGTCGGCGGGGATCAGGCCGACGGCGCCCGCCAGGACGCGGTAGCGTTCCAGATAGCGGGCCTGGGCGACCGGCGCGGGTTGGGGTTCGATCATCAGGCTGTAGCCTTCGGGCGGGCTGCCGAAAAAGCCCAGCGATTCCTTTTCGGTGAAACCCGCCAACTGCGTCGCCTCGAAGAAGGCGCAGGCCTTGTCGGCCTTCTTGATCAGGGTCTTGATCGTTTGCGGCGTCTTGGGCGGCAGGCCGTAGCGCAGGTGGATCGCGGCTTCCAGCTTGGCCTCAAAATCCTTGTAACCGGCGCCGAGCGCCGCCTTGAATGGCGAGATCATGTCGCCGATGACGTATTCCGAGGCGTCATGCAGCAGGGCCGCCAGACGCCATTTCGGATCCAGGCCGGGCTTGATGTGGGCGGCGATCTCTTCGACCACGCAAGAGTGCTGGGCGACCGAGAATGCGTGTTCGCCGATGGTCTGACCGTTCCAGCGGGCGACGCGCGCCAGGCCGTGGGCGATGTCCTCGATCTCGATGTCGAACGGCGACGGGTCCAGCAGGTCCAGGCGGCGACCGGACAGCATGCGCTGCCAGGCGCGGGGGGCGTTCTTCTTGTTGGGGCGCTCGGCCAAATCGCGTGTCCTGATCGCTTGTCGGCTGGTCAGGTGACGCAAAGATACGCCGGGATCAAGCGGGAGGGACCAGACGGCGAAGGAAATCGCCGCTTCAGCGTCCGACGTTCAGCGTAACCAGTTCCTTGGCGTCGTCGAAAATGCCGTCGTTTCGGCGATCCTTGGACCTGACCACGGCGATGACGATCGGGCCGCCGCTGGGGCCGCGCGCCTCGAAGCCGACCTGGCGCCAGCCCGCATCGCCGGGCTGATCGTCAGCCAGGATATAGGTCATGCGCGTCGCCGCGCCCGGCGCACGGGTGCGCACGCGCGTGGAGTTGTCGTTGGCGTCCACGCTGACCGTCGAGGTTTCGGTGCGGACGTTTTGTCCGTCCTTGGACTGGATGTTTATGCCGCCGATGCGGACGCTGGCGTTATCGCCCTGGGTCTCGATCTTCAGGCCCGGCAGGCGGACCGAGGCGTCCTCGCCGCGCGTCTTGATGTCGACCCCAGGCGCCTGGACCGAAGTCGTATCGCCTGCCTCGATCGCTGGCGGCGGCGGCGCATCTCCGGCTCCGGGAGCAAGGCGCGCGACCGTGTGGGGCAGGTCGGCGCTGGCGCGCGCTTCGAAGTCCCGCAGCACGTCATCGACGGAACGATCATCCAGCTTGACCAGATGCAGAACGACGTCGGCGCCCTTGGGGCCGCCATAGACGCAGTTCGCGCCGCCTGCCGCCGCCAGGCCCTTTCGCGTCAGGACGCCAAGATTGTCTGGGCATTGCAGGGCGTCGATCACCTTCAGTACGCCCGCGCCCTGATCGTCGCTGGAGGAGGTGGTGGTGATGCGGACCGAGTTGTCGCCGTCGCAGGCGGCCAGGCTGGCGCTGAGGGCTAGATAAAGCAGGACATGACGCATGGTCGAACCTCTCTTGGCCCCCATTCTGCGCGCTGTGGTCGCACGATCCAGTGAAATCGCGGTAATCACCGCGTCAGCCGCCGGGGCGCGAGCCTTCGCGGCGGTTCAGGAACGCCAGGCGTTCGAACAGATGCACGTCCTGCTCGTTCTTTAGCAGCGCGCCATGCAGCGGCGGGATCAGCTTGTTCGGCGTCTTCTCACGCAGGGTCTCGGCGTCGATATCTTCGACCAGCAACAGCTTCAGCCAATCCAGAAGCTCTGAGGTGGACGGCTTCTTCTTCAGGCCCGGCGTGTCGCGGATTTCGTAGAACGTCTTCAACGCCTCGGAAACCAGGCGCGGTTTGATGCCGGGGAAGTGCACGTCGACGATGGCCGACAGGGTCTCGGCGTCGGGGAAGCGAATGAAGTGGAAGAAGCAGCGGCGCAGGAAGGCGTCGGGGAGCTCTTTTTCATTGTTGGAGGTGATGATAACGATGGGGCGCACTTCGGCGCGGATCGTCTCGTCCGTTTCCTGGACGTAGAACTCCATCCGATCCAGTTCCTGAAGCAGGTCGTTCGGGAACTCGATGTCGGCCTTGTCGATCTCGTCGATCAGCAGGACGGGGCGGGCAGGGGCGGTAAACGCCTCCCACAGCTTGCCCTTCTTCAGATAGTTGCGGACTTCATGGACGCGTTCCTCGCCCAACTGGCTGTCGCGCAGTCGGCTGACGGCGTCGTATTCATAAAGTCCGTTATGGGCCTTGGTCGTGGATTTGACGTGCCAGGTGATCAGCGGCGCGTCGAAGGCCTTGGCGATCTCATAGGCCAGGACCGTCTTGCCTGTGCCGGGCTCGCCCTTGATCAGCAGGGGACGCTCCAGTGCGACCGCGGCGTTCACCGCGACCTTGAGATCGCTCGTCGCGATATAACGGTCCGTGCCTTCGAAACGGCTCATAGAAAAACCCACTCCATGTTTCCACGAAGTGGGTTAGCGGATCGCCTGCGTCGTGAACAGCGATCAGGTGATGCGCTTGGCCGAGACCGGATCACTGGCGGGGAAGGTCTCTTCCAGGCCTTCATCGACCAGAGCTTCCTGGCGGCTGTCGGACTTGTCAATCTTGTCGAGTTGGTCCGGCACGCCGTCCTGCGAGGTCGTGCGCTTGGCGTGCGGGGCGTCGGGCGACGCGTCGTGACGGGCTTTATCGTCGGTCATGTCATTGTCTCCTTATCGCGCCGGAGCGTCTTGATCGCCGTCCGGGCCGTATCCCAGGTCCGTGATGTCGTCATCCGAGAGCCGTTTGGCCTCCCAATGGGCGGCGCTGGCCTGTGCGCCGCGTTCGTTTTCCATCAGGCCCGAATAGACGAGCTCGACTTCATCTGGTGCTGACGGAGGCCCGCCTTCGGCGTCGATCTGATCGCGGTTTTGGCCATCGACGCCCAACAGGGCGTCAGCTTCGCGTTCGATGCCGTCGAGAGCTAACTGGTCGTCGAGATCGACCTCGGCGTCCTCGTCGAACTCCTCTTCGTCGGCGTCGCCGTCAGCCTGGGTCACGTCCAGCACCTGATCGGCCTCATCCAGCAGAAATTCGCCGTCGCCCTCGTCGTCCAGATGGGTTTCGTCGAACGTCTCAGACTGTTCCTGATCGTCCTGATAGTCGTTGTCCGGCATGGTCGTCTCCTCTTCGACAAGCCAACGCAACGGCGACGATACGCGTTCCAGCGGATCGATCTCACAAGGGATGGTTAACTGATGCCGGGGTAGGGTCTGATTCACTCGGAGCTGTCGTGCGCGACCGGCTCGACCACGACTGGAGTACGGTTCTCAATGGCCTTGAAGCTGTCGCTGAAACCCGGCGAGAAGTTCGTTCTGAATGGCGCCGTGGTCCAGAACGGCGATCGTCGCGGCGTGCTGATCCTCCAAAACCGCGCCAGCGTCCTGCGCGAGAAGGACATAATGCAGGCCGAGGACGTCACCACGCCCGCACGCCGCATCTATTTCCCGATCATGATGATGTATCTGGACGAGAGTTCGGCGTCGAAGTTCTTTGACGAACTCGCTCTGCGGATCACCGAATTCATGGGCGCGACGCAGAACCCGGACATCCTTGCCGAATGCGTCTCAGCCTCGCGTCATGTGCTGGCGCGCGAATACTACAAGGCCCTGATGTCGGCGCGTAAGATTGTCGAGTATGAAGAGAGAGTGCTGAATGTCGCTTCAGGCCTACACAGCGGCGACAGCGAGGGCTGAGAGCCCGCGCGACCTGGAGTACCGTCTGTTCGGTCAGGTCACGCGCGCTCTGGTTCACGCCTCGACCGTCGACGAATCCGACATCGCCACCCGTATCGACGCGCTGGACTGGAACCGGCGCCTCTGGTCGACGCTGGCCGGCGAGTGCAGCGATGCAGGCAACGCCCTGGGCGCTCCGATGCGCGCGCAGATCATTTCACTGAGCCTGTTCATCAATCGCCATTCCTCGGCGATCATGCGGGGCGAAGAGAGCTTTCAGGATCTGATCGATATCAATCGCATGATCATGCAGGGCCTGTCCGGCGGGGCGTCGCCGACGCAGTAAACCGGCACGCGTTCACGAAAGCGCGAAGCCCATTGGCGCAAGGCGTTGAGCAGTCTTATGTTTCACCTCCCTGTTCAACAGTCGAAAGGAGGTGATCCAGTGTCTCATTGTCATCAATCGCGAGCGGCGACCGCGACCCTGGTCCTCGGAGAGGGCCTGGTCTGAGCCTTTCAGACTGAGTTGCGGCCGGACCGTTCGCGGTCAGGCAATGAAGGGTCGTCGGGGAAACCCGGCGGCCCTTTTTGTCGCCGTCAGTGCAGCAGTTTGGCGAACCAGCCGGTCACGTGCTGGGCCACCTCAACTACCGTCGCCCAGATCAGGAACAGATAAAGAGCGCTGGCTGCGGTGGCGACGACGCCGAGCAGGATGGCGACCCCGTCGCGCTGCATCATGCCCAGGGCGAACAGAACCAGGGCGATGCCGGGCAGGGCGTCTCCAAACGGGATGGGCAAGGCCATGATCAGGGCCAGCACCACGCAGACCAAGCCTGTGAAGGTGTCGGCGACATCGCCGGTCAGCAGCGGCAGGCGAGGGCGGGTCAAGCGTTCGATGGCGCGGACCATCTTCAGGACGCTCAGGCCATTCGGGCGTCTGCGAACGGCGCGCCTCACGCCGTCGGAAAAGATGTAGCGGCGCCCGGCGATCCGCACCTTTGCCGACAGCACCCAGCGACGCAGCCAGGAAGGGGCTGCGAACGGCGTGGCGATCAAGGACGTGTAGGCGGCGCGGGACACCGAGGCCTTCAACATCCAGCGCGGCAGCCACACGCTCTGTCTCTGGAAGGCCAGTTCCAGGGACATCAGGATGATCGGTACGGCGAAGACCGCCTTGCCGCCGGGCGGCCAGGGCAGGAGCGCCAGCAGCGACAGGATCAGGATCATGGCCCCGAAGCCGCGCTCGCCGAACGACGCGACCAGTTCGGCCATGGTCAGCTTGGGTTCTGGGGCGTGGCCGAGATCTTCAAGGACATCGGAAAACCGCCGCAGGTCGTCGTTCGGAGGCGGTTGGGCGGGCATCAGGCGGGGCGCTCGGCTGGAGATTGCGCCCATCTAGGCGGTCGGCGCGCGGATCGCCACTTACAGAACGGACAGGCGATCAGATAAATCGACTGTGTCTCA
This sequence comes from Brevundimonas sp. ASV9, assembly GCF_016429195.1. Lineage (GTDB taxonomy): Bacteria > Pseudomonadota > Alphaproteobacteria > Caulobacterales > Caulobacteraceae > Brevundimonas. Next base: position 62,941 of record NZ_JAELUF010000004.1, on the reverse strand, counting down.
GTCCTGCACGTGCTCGGGTTTGCCCTTGCGCTTGGTTTCGGCAAGGTCTTCCAGCTGCTTTTCCGTCATGGACTCGACCATGGATTTGGACGCGCCCTTCAGCGTCGACTTCGGCGTGTCTCCACGCTTGGCCGACAGGGCGGCGCCGGCGGCCTTTTGCTGAGCGGCGGATTTTGCGGGCATGGTCTGTCTCCTTGTGCGGAGACAAGCCGTCAGCCGCCCAGCAGTTCCCGTCCGATCAGGAAGCGGCGGATCTCGTTGGTGCCGGCGCCGATGTCATAGAGTTTGGCGTCGCGGACCAGTCGTTCAACCGGCCATTCCTTGGTGTAGCCGGCGCCGCCCAAGGCCTGAACGGCCTCCATCGTGACCTTCACCGCATTTTCGGACGCCAGCAGGATCGCACCCGCCGCGTCGTAGCGCGTTGTCAGGCCGGCGTCGCAGGCACGGGCGACCGAATAGACATAGGCGCGGGCGCTGTTCAGGGCGACATACATGTCGGCGATCTTGCCCTGCATCAGCTGGAACGAGCCGATCGGCTTTCCGAACTGTTTGCGATCGCGGACGTAGGGCAGGACCACGTCCAGCGCGGCCTGCATGATGCCGAGCGGACCGGCGGCCAGAACGGCGCGCTCATAGTCCAGGCCGCTCATCAGCACGCCGGCGCCGCCGCCCAGCGGACCCATGATGTTGTCTTCCGGCACTTCGCAATCTTCGAAAACCAGTTCGGCGGTGTCCGAGCCGCGCATGCCCATCTTGTCCAGCTTCTTGCTGACGCTGAAACCCTTCATGCCCTTTTCGATCAGGAAGGCTGTGCAACCCTTTGACCCTGCATCCGGATCGGTCTTGGCATAGACGACGAGGGTGTCGGCGTGGGGCGCGTTGGTAATCCAGAACTTGGTGCCGTTCAGGATGTAGCGATCGCCCTTCTTTTCAGCGCGGGTGCGCATCGACATGACGTCGGAACCTGATCCGGCCTCGGACATGGCCAGCGAGCCGACATGCTCGCCGCTGATCAGCTTGGGCAGATATTTCTGCTTCTGCTCGGGCGTGCCCCAGCGCCGGATCTGATTGACGCACAGGTTGGAGTGGGCGCCGTAGCTCAGGCCGATCGAGGCCGAGGCGCGCGACACTTCCTCCATCGCCACGACATGTTCGAGATAGCCCAGGCCAAGGCCGCCGAACTCTTCCTCGACGGTGATTCCGTGCAAGCCCAGTTCGCCCATCTCGGGCCAGAGTTCGCGTTTGAATTCGTTCTTTTCGTCGATCTCGGCGGCCAGCGGGGCCAGGCGATCGGCGGCCCAGCGGGCGGTGGTGTCGCGGATGGCGTCGGCGTTATCGCCAAGGCCGAATTCCATGGATTGGGGCGCGAAGGGAATGCTCATGCGCTAGGGCGTAGCATCGCGCACGGCCTTTCGCCAAGCGCTGTCAGACGCGGTCAGCCCGTCCCCAGCGCCGATAGCAGTTGTAGCCCGACACCCCCAGGCAGGCGGCAGCGACCAGGATCAGGACCCAGGCGACCGTGGCGGTGTCGCTGCTGTTCGATATCGACGCGCGGCGAAAGGCGGCCATGGCGACGCCGAGGCACAGGGCGCCCAGGCCGCCCATGATGACGAAGGTCAAGGTTTCCCCCAGGCCCGAACGCCGCTTGGCCCGAGCGCGGGCCACGACGTCACGCATGCTCAGCACGTCTTCGCTGGCTGCCGCATCACCCTCGATGGCCGGTGCGGCGGCGCTGTCGCCGGACGTGGCTTCGGCCAGTCCCGGAGCGGTCAGCACCACGCTGGCTTTCTGCGCACCCGCGAAGCCCGACGGTGTCTCCGGCTGTTGGGTCTCGACCGAGGCGTGGACGTCGTTGGCGGCGATCATCGGCGCAGCGACGGACACGGTCTCCGATTGCCCGGTCAGCGGCACGACGTCCGGGACCGGGCCGACAGCCGTCGCGGCATAGACGGCGTGGGGCTGAGGCGCGGTGGTCGCTTGAACCAGCGGTACGTCGTTCTGAGCCGGGAAGGGGGCGACGGCCTCATCCAGGGCGCCGTCTACGGCGGGCAAAGTCGGTTCATCCGTCTCGAAAGGAGACGGCAGGGGCGCGGCCAAAAGATCCGCCAAGGTGACCGGCGCGCCGGGTGCGGCGTTGAACAGCGCGTGTTCAGCCGAACGACGGCGGGTTGGGGTTTCGGCTGCGGCTTCATCGGCCCAGGCGCTCATGGAGGCGGACGCCTGACGAGCAGATCCCGCATTCAACTGCTCGACCACGTCGGATGCGGCGAATCTGTCTGCGCCGATGGAAAAGGCGAAACTGGCCAGGGCGTCGAACTGATGCTGGTTGAGGGGAACGCGGACATGATCGGTCACGGCCTTCACGACCGGGATCAGGTCGTACTGCATCAGCAGTTCGGCCTCGGCCTCGGACACCCTCGCGCCCTCGCGAGCCGACTGGGTGTGGCCATAGCCGATGACCCAGCGACCGTCGCTGCGCTGCATGGCCCGAGGCCGGAAGCCTTCGAAACTCTTGATCAGCAGGACGCCCTCGCGGGACACCTTGCTGGGTTTGGGGAGGACGTCAGACACAGTTGACCCAATTGGAAACAGGCGCGCGGCGCTCGCACCGCTCCCAGCAAGGGCCGCGCCGGATCATCCGCGTCGTGTCTAGAGCAGCACCAGTGTGGCCAGACCAAGGAAGATCAAGAAGCCGAAGAAGTCGGTGGTCGCCGTGACGAACACGGCCGATGACACGGCCGGGTCGAACTTCAACTTGGACAGCGTCAGGGGCGTCAGGACCCCGATAGAAGCGGCGACCAGCAGGTTCAGGATCATGGCCGCGCCGATCACAAGGCCGATCTTCCAGTCTTCGTCCCGGAACCAGAAGCCGGCCGCGATGCCGATCAGGGGGGCCAGGATCAGGCCGTTGGCCAGGCCGACCATCATTTCACGCCAGAAGGTGCGCGGGGCGTTCGAACTGTTCAGCTCGCGTGTCGCCAGGGCGCGCACGGTCACGGTCAGGGCCTGGGTGCCCGCGTTGCCGCCGATGGCCGAGACGATCGGCATCAGGACGGCGAGGGCGACGATCTGCTGGATGGTGGCCTCGAACAGGCCGATGACACTGGCGCCCAGCGCCGCCGTCGCCAGATTTATCGCCAGCCAGGGCACGCGACCGCGCACGATCTCGGGCACGGACGAACCGCGGTCCTCATCGGCGACACCGGCCAGACGCAGAATGTCCTCGCGGTTTTCTTCCTGAATGATGTTGACGATGTCATCGACGGTGATCTGACCGACCAGCCGCCCGGCCGCGTCCACGACGGGCGCCGAGATCAGGTGGTATTTCTCGAAGATGTAGGCGACTTCTTCCTGATCCTGATCGACGGCGATCTCGTTGATCGGCTCCATCAGATCGGTCAGGGCGACGGTTCGGGCGGCGCGTAGAAGACCGCTGATCGGCACGCCGCCGACCGGACGGTTCAGCGGATCGACGACATAGATGTCGAAGAAAAGCTCGGGCAGGTCGTCGCCCTGTTTGCGGATGTGGTCGATGGTGTCGCCCACGCTCCAGAACTGGGGCGCGGCCATCACCTCGCGCTGCATCAGGCGGCCGGCGGACTCTTCCGCATAGCCCAGGCTGCTTTCGATGGCGGCGCGATCGACTTCGGGCATGGCGGCCAGAACGCGTTCGCGCTGGTCGTCTTCCAGGTCTTCGACGACGGCGGCGGCGTCGTCGGAATCCAGTTCCTGCAGCGCCTCGGCCAGGGTGCCGTGCGGGACCCGCTCCAGCACCTCTTCGCGGATATTGTCGTCGAGCTCGGGCAGGGTCTCGGCCAGAAGCTCGGGCGGCAACCACAGCACGACGACGGCGCGGTGTTCCGCCGTCAGAAAGCCCATCAGGTCAGCGACGTCGGCCGGGTGCAGGTCTTCCAGCAGCGAGCGCAGCCGCATCCCGTCGCCGTCGTCGGCGGCGTCCACGACTTTCTCGACGAATTGAGGGGTGAGGACATAGTCCTCGTCCAGGGCGGCGTGGTCTTCGTTATCGAGCGTCTCGTCTGGAGCAAAGGCGGTGTCCGTGGTGCTCACGTGGTCGCCTCCCTTGGTAGAATGTCCAGCCGTACTTAGCCGATGAATCGCCCTGTTTAGCCAGATGGTGCGGTCGAGAAGACTCGAACTTCCACGGGTTGCCCCACAGCGACCTCAACGCTGCGCGTCTACCAATTCCGCCACGACCGCTCGCATCGGAGCGGCGGCGAATAGACGAAGCCGTTGGAAAAGGAAAGGGCGAAATGAACGACGCAAAGACGTCGCGGATCAAAGCCTCAGGCCGACCCGGCCATGAAGTCGTACACGTCCGCCTGGCGGGTGACGGTGATGGCGATTCGGTCGTCGCGGATCTCGATCTCGCCCCGCGCGACCGGATAGTTGTTGGCCAGGATCCAAACCTCGTCGCCCTCTGCAGCGTCCAGGGGAATCACCGCGCCGCGACCCATGCGCAGCAGTTGCGACATCGGCAGCACCGAGCGACCCAGCACGACTGAGATTTCGACATCGACGGCGTTGATCTGGGTCACGTAAAGCTCTCATCACTGGAGGGCCGTCTCTTGCAGAAACGCCCTGGCGACCACATTGAAGCGTCATGCTTGCTGAGCCGTTAAGCCCGTCCCTTCAGAAACTGTGTCTCGACGATGGCCGACCGGTCGAATGGGCCGTGTCGAAAGGCTACATCGACTATGCGGCCGCGGAGGCTTTCATGGAGGCGCGCGTCGCCGCCATTGCGGCCGGCGAGGCGAATGAGATGGTCTGGTTGCTGGAACATCCGCCGCTGTACACAGCCGGCGTCTCGGCCAAGGACGACGACCTTCTGGATGCCGGCCGGTTTCCAGTGCATCGCACGGGGCGAGGTGGACAGTTCACCTATCACGGCCCGGGACAGCGCGTGGCCTATGTGATGCTGGACCTTAATCGGCGCGGCAAGGACGTCCGGTGCTTCGTGCGCGGGCTTGAGTTGTGGCTGATCGGCGCCCTGGATACGTTCGGCGTAAAGGCCGACATCCGGCCGGGTCGCGTGGGCGTGTGGGTCGAGCGCAAGGGGGCGGGCTGGTCGCGTGAGGACAAGATCGCCGCCATTGGCGTCAAGGTCCGCAAATGGGTCAGCTTCCACGGCATCAGCCTGAACGTGGAGCCGGATCTGGATCATTTCGGCGGCATCGTCCCTTGCGGCATTCAGGAACACGGCGTCACCAGCCTGGTCGATCTCGGCGTTCTGGCGACGATGGACGAGGCGGACGAGGCCTTGAGGCGCAGCTTCGATCGGATCTTCGGCGCAGCGGTCGAGGCGCCGGCGCCGCTTTGATGCGCGCCGCATCGCCGCAGCCCATGTGACAATCGGGCGAAATCCCGCGCGGCGGGGTTGGCAAGCGCCGGACGCATGGGGTTTAACCTTTCCCACGAGCTTGAAATCAAAGGCCGCAGGAAACCCCATGAACCGAATGATCGCCGCCGCATCGGCCGCCGTTCTGTCGCTGACCGTCGCCGCCGGCGCCGCTGTCGCACAGGATTTTCGCGCCCTGGCGCAGCAAGACCTCCAAGCCGCGCATGACGCCCTGGCCGCCAACCACCCTGCCGCCGTGATTCCCGGCGCGCCCAGCGAAGCGTTTCGCAGCTGGATCGATGCCGGCCTGACCGATGCGCAAGGCAAGGTGGGACGCGTGAACAGCGGCGACAGCCACGCCTATCTGATGCGCTACTATGCCAACGGCTTCCGCGACTCGAACATCGCGATTCGCCCGACCTATGAAGGCCTTGGCCCCTTCTTCGCGACCAGCTGGCCGGGCGTGACCACGGCGTGGCGCAACGGCGAATATGTCGTCTCCTATGTGAAGCCCGGCGTTCGCAACGTGCCGCCGCTCGGCGCGACCCTGGTCAAGTGCGGCGACAAGACCGCCGCTCAGTTGGCCGAAGAGCGGCTGGACCGCTGGGAAGGCGACCTGACGACGGAAGCCGGACGTGTCCGCACCGCCCCCTATCTGCTGTGGAATCGCAATAACCCGTTCACCGGCGGCGTTCCGTCGCTGTGCACCTTCAAGGTCGGGCGTCGCGATCGTGACTTCCAGATGCAGCCCCAGCCGGCCGACGCCGCCAGCCTGGAAGCCGCCTATCGCGCCACCGTCTATACGCCGGGCGCCAATCCGTTGTCGGTCGAGACGGTCGACGGCCGTCCGTGGATCAACGTTCACACCCTGGCTGACGACGCCGGATGGGACGCCTTCTACGCCGCTGTCGAAGCCCAACTGCCCGCCATTCGCGGCACGCAGGGTCTGGTCATCGATCTGCGCGGCGCAAACGGCGCGTCGCTGAATGCGACGGGCAAGGGCTATGGCTTAGCCAACCGCATCTGGACGCCGGAGTTCACCGTCAGCCGTCAGCCTGAAGCCGGCTCGATCACCTACCGCGCCACGCCCGCCAACCGTCAGTGGTTCGCCGACACCTTGGCCCGCATGCAGGCCGACCCGCGCTTCGTCGCCGAATCCGGCCCGGTGATCGAACAGACCCAGGCCATCGTCGCCTCCTTCGATTCGGCCCTGGCCGCCAATCAGCCGACCTTCACCATGCCGGGCCGTCCTTCGGTGGCGGACACGGGCGCAGCAAACCCCGTGGCGGGCCCGGTCGTGGTCCTGGTCGACAGCGGCTGCACGAGTGGGTGCCTGGATACGCTGGACCTGCTGACACGCCTGCCGAACGTGCGCCTGGCCGGAGCGGTCACCGCCGAGGACTCGATCTTCATCGAGCCGACCGTGCTTCGCCTGCCGTCGAACTATGCCGAGCTGACCTATGGTCATAAGGCCTGGACGACGCGTCAGCGCGGCAACGATGCGCCCTTCACCCCGGCGCAAGGCCTTGCCTACACTGGCTCGGCGACGGACGAAGCGGCCGTGCGCGCTTGGGTCGGGACGCTGTTCCAATAAGTAAGGACCGGTCGGTCGAATGAACGAGGGGCGGGCAGGGGTGGAACCCTTGGCCCGCCCTTCTTATTTGCAGTCCATGACCGATCTCGCCCAAACCTCCGAATCCCTCCGTTCGCCGTCGGGCTATGACCTGACCCCGCCGAACGCCGAAGAACGCGCCCGGCTTGAAGCCGATCTGAACCCAGAGGAAAAGCGCGTCCTGCTCTCCCATGGCACGGAGGCGCCCTTCTGCGGCACTCTGCTAGGCGAGAAGCGGGCCGGCGTCTTCTGCTGCCGCGAATGCGGCTTGCCGTTGTTCAAGAGTGAAACGAAGTTCGAAAGCGGCACCGGCTGGCCCAGCTTCACCCAGCCGGTCGATGAAGCGCACGTCCATGCAATCCGCGACACCAGCTACGGCATGATCCGGATCGAGACTCAATGCGCCCGGTGCGGCAGCCACCAGGGTCACGTCTTCCCCGACGGCCCGCCGCCCACCGGAAACCGCTATTGCATCAACTCGGTCGCGCTCAGTTTCGTAGCCGAGGGCGAGGCCTTGCCGGACCCCCTGAACCGCGGCGACGGCATCGCCTGACCTTGGCCTCAATAGCTGTGCTAGGATGATGTCGAACGGAGGTGGCCTATGCTGATCGCAAGTCTCTTGGCGGGTTTGGCGCTGGCGGCGTCGGACGGTGATCCGGATGGCGTGGTGACCACGGCGCCGACAAACGCGCCCACCCTGGCCCAGGCCTTGGCGGCGGCGCCTGAGGCGTCGTTGACCGCGCCGACAGCGCAGGACGCCGCCCCTCACGGCATGACCACCGAACAGCAGATCCAGAACTGGATCAGCGCGCGCACGCCTGGCGCAACCTTCGACGAAAGCGCAGAGCCGGGCGCGCCGGCCGAGCGCAAGATGCATGGCATGGTCGAGGCCGGGATCGGCACCGGGGGCTATCGCAGCTATGGCGCGGCCGTTTCCTTGCCCGTCGGCGAGAACGGCCGCCTGGACCTCGCCTACCGCGAAGGCCGCAACGAACCTTGGGGATACGGCTACGGCGGCTATGGTCTGCGCGGACCGGGCTTCTATTCGCCTTATGGCGGGGGCTGGCGCGGTCGAGGCTATGGGGCCGACACCACGACCAGGTCGATGTCGATGGGGTTCAGCTGGAGCAAGGACGGCGATGCGGATGATCGCGATCCCTATCGCCGCGGCCTCTACGGCTACGACTGAAGACTTTTCCGTCCGATCCGGAATTCAAAAAGGCCCGGCGAAAGCCGGGCCTTTTCAAGTCTCAGATGGTGCCGCCGGGGGGAATCGAACCCACGACCTCAGCCTTACCAAGGATGCGCTCTACCACTGAGCTACGGCGGCCCCGACTGAGGAAGCGGCCGTATAGCCAAACCCTTCCGGGGAGGGAAGCGGCTTTTTGACGATCTGAAAGAAAGTTTGGACATGGCCCGTGATCACGGCATCATCGCGCCATGACTCGCACGCCGCATGACGCCGATACGCCCTCCGCCGCCGCACAGGCGACGCCGATCGTCGAATCGGGTCCTGATTTCGAGAAAGCGCGGGCGAAGGCGGAAAAGGCGATGCGGCTGGCCTCGGCGCTCCGGGCGAATCTGCGGCGGCGCAAGGCGCCGGCGCGGACGCCGGCCGCGCCGCGCGACAGCAACTGAAAGTCATCGGCTCGCGATCACGCAGCCCTTTGGCAAGCGCCCGCCGGCTTGCTAGAGAACCTTCCCCCCGAGGCGTTGGCCTCGGGCGCGCTTAAGGACGTCATGGACAGCATCGCCATTCAGGGCGGCGCCCAGCTTTTCGGGGACATTCCCGTCAGCGGCGCCAAGAACTCCGCCATCAAGCTGATGGCCGCCTCGATCCTGACGGATCAGCCCTTGCTGCTGACCAATATGCCGCGCCTGGCCGACACCCGGTTCCTGGGTCAGTTGCTGCGCCAGTTCGGCATCGAAGTGACCGAGCGGGACGGGGCGGACGGGCAGGAGAGCCTGTTTCACGCCAAGAACCTGACCTCGACCTTCGCCCCCTACGATCTGGTTCGCCAGATGCGGGCCTCGTTCAATGTGCTGGGCCCGTTGCTGGCGCGCACCGGCGAGGCCAAGGTCTCGCTGCCCGGCGGCTGCACCATCGGCGCGCGTCCGGTCGATCTGCACCTGCAGGCGCTGACGGCGCTGGGCGCCGAGATTGAGCTGGACGAAGGCTATGTCACCGCCCGCGCGCCCAAGGGCTTGAAGGGCGCCGAGATTGAGTTCCCCTTCGTTTCGGTCGGCGCCACCGAACATGCGCTTCTGGCCGCCGTGCTCGCTGAGGGCACGACCGTCCTGCGCCGTGCGGCGCGCGAACCCGAGATCGGCGATCTGGCCCACTGTCTGACGGCCATGGGCGCTAGGATCGAGGGAATCGACACCGATGTGCTGACCATCACCGGTGTCTCGTCGCTGAACGGGACGACCTGGTCGGTGATTCCCGACCGGATCGAGATGGGCTCCTACGCGGTCGCCGCCGCCATGGCGGGCGGCGAGGTGCGCCTGACCAAGGCGCGGGCTGAACTGATCGGTTCGCTGACCGACAAGATGGTCGAGGCGGGCGTTGAGGTCTCGCCGACCGCCGACGGCGTTCTGATCAAGCGCGACCCGAAGCAGCGATTGAAGGCCGTGGATGTCGAGACGGCCATCTATCCGGGCTTCGCCACCGATCTGCAGGCCCAGTTCATGGCGCTGATGACGACGGCGGAGGGCGTCAGCACGATTCGCGAGACGATCTTCGAAAACCGCTTCATGCACGTGCCGGAGTTGGCGCGACTTGGAGCCGACATTTCGGTCCATGCCGGAGAGGCGCACGTCACCGGCGTCGAAGTTCTGCACGGCGCACAGGTTATGGCGACGGATCTTCGGGCCTCGATGTGCCTGGTCATCGCGGGCCTTATCGCGGAGGGCGAAACGACGGTCGGACGCGTCTATCATCTGGATCGCGGTTTCGAGCGTTTGGAAGAAAAGCTCGGCGCGTGCGGAGCCGACATCCGCCGCATAAAGGGAACAGGTGATGAGCACTGAGATCGACGGCGTCATCCCCGAAGCCAAGGCGCCGGTCGAACCGCTGCGTCTGCTGGCCGAGGACGCCGACGATCTTCAGATCATCTCCGCCGCCCTTCAGGACGCGATCCTGCGCCCCGTCGACATCGTCTGGGAAAAGGCGGCCCGGACCCTGACCATCGCCTTCAGCCGCTTCTGCTGGGAGTGCGGCGGGACGCGGGTGATGTGCGCCATGCAGTTCGGCGACGTTCTGGCGGTCAAAAGCCGTCGCCTGTCGCGCAGCCCTGACGCCTCGCTCGAACTGCTCGCGCTAGAATTCATTCCGACCGAGGATCTGAGCGGTCGCGTCATTCTGATGTTCGCCGGCGGCGGTGATCTGCGAATCGACGTCGAATGCCTGGACGCCGTGGTAACGGACATCTCCGACCGCTGGCCCGCACGGATCGCGCCGACCCACCTGGACACGCCCGAACTGGACGAAGGGACTGCGGCATGAGCGCCGATCACAAGCTGGCCTCGGTCGAACTGGACGCCGCCACCCTGCCTGCGGCGACGGCCGAGATCGAGCACGAGCGTCGCGTCGCCATCTTTGATCTGGTCGAGAAGAACAGCTTCGAGCCCGTCGGCGCCGAGGGCGGACCCTACAGGCTGAAGCTGTCGCTTCAGGACAATCGTCTGGTGTTCGACATCGACGGCGAGAACTTCACGCGCACCTACGCCATCAGCCTGACGCCGCTGAAGGGCGTAATCAAAGACTATCTGATGATCTGCGACAGCTACTATGAGGCTCTTCGCGGATCCTCGGCCAGCCAGATCGAATCGGTCGATATGGGCCGACGCGGCCTTCACAACGAAGGGGCCGAGCAACTGAAGACGCGGTTGAACGGCAAGATCGTGGTCGATCATGAGACGTCGCGGCGCCTGTTTACATTGCTCTGCGCCCTCTACCGTCGCGGCTGACCTCGACTATCTCTGTGATTTCGGGCATTAGGCCCGTCCATTCCGCCCCTCGCGCCCGCCCGGCGTGGGGTCGAACGCATATTCAACGGGCGTGAGAGGCCGCATGGCTAAGGAAGAACTGCTCGAGTTTCCCGGCACCGTCAGCGAACTGCTGCCGAACGCCACCTTCCGCGTGACGCTCGAGAACGACCACGAGATCATCGCCCACACCGCCGGCAAGATGCGCAAGAACCGCATCCGCGTTTTGGCCGGCGACAAGGTGCTGGTCGAAATGACCCCCTACGACCTGACCAAGGGTCGCATCACCTATCGCTTCAAGTAAGTGGCTGCGGGTCGCCCCGAACTGGCGCTGGCTTCGGCCAGCCCGCGCCGCATCGAACTGCTGGCGCAGGTCGGGATCACGCCCGACCATATCGATCCCGCCGACATCGACGAAACGCCTCTGAAGGGCGAGACCCCGCCGCGTCTGGCCGAACGGCTCGCCACCTCGAAAGCCTTGGTTGTCGCAAAACGCCGTCCCGACGCGGTGGTCATCGCCGCCGATACGGTTGTCGCTGTCGGGCGTCGTTTTCTGGAAAAGGCGGCGGACGGGGCCGAGGCGACGCGCTTTCTGAAACTGCTGTCCGGCCGCAATCACCGCGTCTTCACCGGCGTCGCCGTCTGGCGCGACGGAAAACTATCGTCGCGCGTCAACGAAACCCGCGTGACCTTCAAACCCTTGTCGGACCACGAGATCGCATCCTACGTCGCCACGGGCGACTGGCGCGGCAAGGCCGGCGGCTATGGCATCCAGGGGCCGGCGGCCGCCTTCATCCAGCGCATCGTCGGCAGCCATCCGTCCGTGATGGGCCTGCCCGTCTATGAGGCCGTCCAGCTTCTGCACGGCGTCGGCTGGCGTTCATGAGCGGCGCAGTCGAGGTCTTCCTCGACGAGACGCCTGGCGAGACGCGTGCCGCCATCATGCGCGACGGCCGCTATACTCATCTTCTAATCCACCGCGACGATGATGTGGCGCAGACCCGGCTCGGCGCCCGTTTGGTGGGGCGTGTCATCGAGGTGAACCCCGGCTTGCGCGGCGCCTTTGTCGATATCGCCGCACAGACCGCCGCTTTTCTTCCCTTCCCGAGAAACGACCGAATTACCCAAGGCCAACGGCTGGAAGTCGTCGTCATCGCCGAACCTCGTGCCGGGAAAGGGGCGGTGGTTCGTCGTCTGGGGGTGGGGGAGGGGACGCCTCGGCTGATTCAGCCCGCACCCAGCATCGCCGAACAGTTGCGCGATCTCGCGCCCGGCGAGGAATCAGTCACCGGCATCGCCGCTATCGACGCCGTGGTCGAGGCGGAGGAGGAGGCTCTGGCTCAATCGATCGTTTTCGCCTCGCATGGAATCGATCTCGCGATCGAACGCACGCGCGCCTTGGTGGCTGTGGACATCGACTTCACCTCCACCCCCGGTCGTGATCCGAAACAGGCAAGGGCGGCTGCGAATCGCGAGGGGTTGAAACAGGCGGCGCGGCTGATCGGCCTGCGGAACTGGGGTGGCCTGGTCGTCATCGACATGGTTGGGGACGGTCAGGACGCCGAGGCGCAGTCCAAGGTCGCGCGGGCCGCGTTCAGCCACGAACACCAGGCCGTCTTCGGACCCGTCAGTCGATTCGGCCTGTTGCAGATGTCGCTTCCCTGGCGTCGCACGCCGATCGAGGAGCTTCTGCTCGACGCCGGCCGACGGCCCTCGGTCCAGACGCGGGCCATATCTGTCGTACGCGCTTTGCGGCGACAGCTTCTGGCCGATACCTTATCGCCACGCATCACCGCGCGTTGCGCGCCCGAAGAAGCCCTGATCGCTGACCCACTGGCGTCCTATCTGGGACCGCGAGCGGTGATCCAGGCCGATGCCGCGATCCCGCCAGGACGTGTACGAATAGAAGAGGGTTGAGCCGTGGCTTCCTGTCCTATCTGCCGCAAGGCCGACGCCGATCCCAAGTACAAGCCCTTCTGCTCACGCCGCTGTTCGGACGTGGATCTTCAACGCTGGTTCACCGGCGCCTACGCCATTCCGGTCGCCTTGGACGAGGGTGCGCAAGATGATGACGAAAAGGGCGAATTGGGCGCTGGACAGGCGGAAAAGCCTCCCCTATAGACCCGCCTCTCGCGACGCCGCGTCGGCGCCTGGATAGCTCAGCTGGTAGAGCAGCGGATTGAAAATCCGCGTGTCGGTGGTTCGAACCCGCCTCCAGGCACCATCTTTTCCTACATCGTGAAAATCAATTGTTTCGAGCGCATGATCCTGCGCTGCGGCCTTTGCGCCGCCCTGGGGTTTTCAGCCGGCGTGCAGCGATCAGCCCGACATTCGCCATATCGGGAAATGATCACGCTCAGGATGTCCGTTTTGAACAAACTTGCTCCATCTGACGTCAGATCATCATCAAAATGTCGCGCGGCTGCACTCTAATGCGCCGGTTGGTGGAACTTTTCTCCATGTCTCTCGACGGGTTAAAAGCCCCTCTTGTCCCTTGACGCTCCGGTAAGGGTTCGTCAAAGGGTTGAGGCGCCTTCGCAAGAAGACGTTAATGCGGATCGCCGGAGACGTGTCTCCGAAGGTTCGACCAGCGGAGACGAGGCGGGCGACCGTTTCGATCTCCACCGAAGATTTCAGCGGGCTCTGATCCTCGAAAGGACGGGCGCGTTGAAGGAAACATTTCAGGTTGGGGGGCGGTCGCTGACTATGGCCGCACCTTTGGTTCCACGAGTCAGACCAAGCAGGAACTGGCGAATTATGCTGAACAGCAAAAAGACGAATATCCTTCTCGCCATGGCCGGCGCCGCCGCGCTGATGGCGAGCTCGCCGGTCCTGGCCCAGGCCCCGGCCGAGCCCACCCCGGCCGCCTCGACTGCGGCTCCCGCAGCCGCCGCTCCGGCTGCCGGCGAAGCTGATCCCGCAACGGTGAACGACGCCGTCGGCGGCGGTCACGGCGACATCACCCCGATCTCCATGTTCATGGAAGCCACGGTCGTCGTTAAGGTCGTCATGGCCGGCCTGCTGCTGGCCTCGATCCTGTCGTGGACCCTGCTGCTCATCAAGCTGTTCGAGTTCGGCGCCCTGAACCGCAAGACCGACAACTTCCTCGAAAACTTCCGCGGTGCCCGCACCATCGCCGACATGCGCGCTGTCTCGACTCAGGAAGAGTTCGACGGCAACCCGCTGGCCGACATGGCCGCCGCCGCCACCGAGGAAATCGAACTGTCGCGTCAATCGGGTCTGTCGGTCACCGGCGATCACCTCGACTCGGCCATGGCCCGCGCTCAGTCGGCTGTCGCCGCTGTGCAATCCGGTCTGGCCCTGCGCCTTTCGGGCGGCCAGCAGTTCCTGGCTTCGGTCGGCTCGATCGGTCCGTTCGTCGGTCTGTTCGGCACCGTGTACGGCATCATGAACTCCTTCATCGGCATCGCCCAGTCGAACACCACCAACCTGGCCGTCGTGGCTCCCGGTATCGCTGAGGCTCTGCTGGCCACCGGTATCGGTCTGTTCGCCGCTATCCCGGCCGTTGTGTTCTACAACTACTTCAACACCCGCATCGCTGCTTACGGCACGCGCGCCGACGGCTTCGCCGCTGAGCTGCTGAACGGCATCTCGCGTCAGCTCGACAAGGGGGCGTAAGACGGATGGCCGCCAAGATTAAATCGGGCGGCGCTGGCAACCTGCCTCAGGCCAACAGTGATATCAACGTTACGCCTTTCGTTGATATCATGCTGGTTCTGCTCATCATCTTCATGGTGGCGGCTCCGCTAGCCTCCGTGTCGGTGCCTGTTGAGTTGCCAATCGCCGTCGCCAAGGCGGCCCCGAACCCGCCCAAGCCGGTCTATATTTCGATCCAGAATGACGGTGACGTCTATGTGGGCGATTTCCGGACCGACGTCGGAGCACTGGGTGAAGATCTGAAGAAACAGATCGGATCCCGGAACCCGGCCGATGAGCGGATCTTCATTCGGGGCGACCAGAACACCCGTTACGGCGACTTCATGCAGGTCATGAATGCGCTGCAGGATAACGGCTTCTATAGCGTTGCGCTGGTCGGCGAAGACCAGGCGACGAGTTAGGATGCGGAGATAGTATGACAGACGTCGAATATCATCGCAGTCGCTACGACGTACCCAAGAAGAAGGGTTTCATGGGGGTGTCCTACCCCGTGCTG
The DNA here is from genome assembly GCF_016429195.1 of Brevundimonas sp. ASV9. Lineage (GTDB taxonomy): Bacteria > Pseudomonadota > Alphaproteobacteria > Caulobacterales > Caulobacteraceae > Brevundimonas. Next base: position 47,812 of record NZ_JAELUF010000004.1, on the reverse strand, counting down.
ATCGTCTGCCTTATGGTGGTCAGCATCTTGTTCGCGTTGCTGATCTTCTTTGTTCAGCAGTCCAAGTTCAAGCTGAAGGAGTTCAACTACGTCGATGAGTCCGTCGAGGTCGAGTTGGTCGAGCCGGTTCCGCCGCCTCCGCCGCCTCCGCCCCCGCCGCCTCCGCCGACGGATACGCCTCCGCCGCCGAAGCTTCAGGTGCGTGTGCCGGCTCCGGTCCCGAACATCGTCCCCCCTCCGCCGGTCAACATCACGCCGACGAAGAAGGAAGATCGGGTTGAATACACGGGTCCGCCCGTCAATATTCCTGGACCTCCGCCTCCGCCCGCTCCCCCGGCTCCGGCTCGTCCTTCGACGATCACGAACGTGTCGTGGTCGCGGCAGCCCCGCCCGGAATTCCCCGCTCGCGCTCAAGAGCGTGGGATCGAGGAGGGAACGGTCGTATTGCTCTGCTCGGTTCAGGCCAATGGATCGGCGACGAACTGCAGCGTCGTTTCCGAAACGCCTTCGGGTGCCGGGTTCGGTCGCGAGGCGCTTTCGTCCATGCGTTCCGCGCGCTTTGCGCCGGGCACGGTGGATGGTGTCGCTCAAGGTGGACAAGCGCGTTTCACGGTTCGCTTCCGCCTTCAGTAGGACCAATCTTCGACTAGACATAACGCCCCGGCATCCGCCGGGGCGTTTTTGTTTGTCTGTTCCAAACTCTTCGCTTGATTGGCCTGTAAGGCCTCGGTAGAGAACGCGCCTCGCGATGAGCGGGCCGCCTTAGCTCAGTTGGTTAGAGCGCCGGTTTGTGGAACCGGAGGTCCTCAGTTCAAGCCTGAGAGGCGGTACCATCGCAAAGCGCGGCCGGTCTTGCAGCCCGCCGTCGCCGCGACCATCTCCTGATCATCGGTCGCCATATCTGTTGCAGGCCGATCCCCACATCGACAGGAGAAGGCCCTATGAAGACGCGCAGGCTGGGTGTGAACGGCCCCGAGGTTTCGGCCATTGGCTTGGGCTGCATGGGCATGAGCGCCTTCTACGGCGGCGCCGACGAGGCCCAGTCCATTTCCGTCATTCATCGCGCGCTCGATCTGGGCATCACCCTCTTCGACACTGCCGAGATGTACGGTCCTCACACCAACGAGGTGCTGGTCGGCAAGGCGCTGAAGGACCGGCGCGACCAAGCCTTCATCGCCACCAAATTCGGCATCAACTACAATGACGATCGCACCAAGCTGATGACCAACGGCAGCCCGGCCAATGTGCGGCGCGCCATCGAGGGCAGCCTGCAACGCTTGGGCGTCGATCACGTCGATCTCTATTATCTGCACCGCGTCGATCCGGACACGCCGATCGAGGACACGGTCGGGGCGATGGCGGAACTGGTGAAGGAGGGCAAGGTCCGCTTCCTGGGTCTGTCCGAGGCCGCGGCGGACACCCTGCGTAAGGCGCATGCGACCCATCCGATCACGGCGCTGCAGACGGAATATTCGCTGTGGAGCCGCGAGCCGGAGGACGAACTGTTTGCAGTCGTGCGCGAACTGGGCATCGGCTTCGTGCCCTACAGCCCGCTGGGCCGCGGCTTCCTGTCGGGCGACATCACCTCGATCGATGACCTTGACGCAGACGATTTCCGCCGCACCAATCCGCGCTTCATGGGCGAGAACTTCCAGAAGAACCTGGATCTGGTCGAGGCCGTGGAGGCCATTGCGTCGGATAAGGGCATAACCGCCGCTCAACTGGCCCTGGCCTGGGTGCTGGCGCAGGGCGAGGATCTGATCCCGATCCCCGGCACGCGCCGTATCGCCACTCTTGAGCAGAACGCGGCGGCCGTGGACATCGTTCTGACGCCTGAGGATCTCGCCCGGATCGAGGCCGTCTTCCCCAAGGGCGCAGCGACAGGGCATCGCTACGCCGAGGCGGCGCGGGCGGCGCTGAATCGCTGAGCTACAAGCCAAATTAAACAGGGCCCGATCGGATCGCTCCGACCGGGCCTTTCGTATGTGGGGCGTCCCTGATCCTACTGGATGCGGGTCCAGGTCTGGGTCTTGCAGAGCGGAGCCACGATGCAGCCGCGCAGACGCAGGCTGTTGTCGTTCGTCATGGTAATGGTGCCGCGATAGGTGCCGCCGTCGGCCGGGTTATAGACCGAGCCGTTGCGCCATTCCGTCGGACCACCGGTGAAGCCCGTCAGCATCGGCAGATTGCGCAGGGTGCGGTTCCGCAGCGAGGCGTCGCGATTGTTGGCGTCGCGCGCATTCGCGTCGCGGCGAATGTGGTCCGAGGTCACCAGCGTGCCGCACAGCGCCTGTCCGCAGCGCGCGATCCGCACCTGACCGCCATTGGTCGGCGTCTGCCACAGGCCGGTCGGGTCGCCTGCCAGGGCCGGAGAGGCGAGGGCGCCCGCCAGGGTCGCTGCGGCCAGCATGATCTTGATCTTCATAGTCGTTCCCTTTCGTCGGGTCGGTCGCACCGCCCGTTAAAGCGGACGTTGATCGCGGTTTCGGTTGAAAACAAGGCCAAAACCCCGGCGATCACCAACGAAAACCGACCCTTAGGTCAACTTCAGCCGCCGATCAGGGCCAGCCATTCGTCCTCAGTCAGCACCTGGACGCCATGTTTTTCCGCGTCCTTGAGCTTTGACCGCGCTCCAGGGCCGGCGACGAGATAGTCGGTCTTTTTCGACACCGAACCCGACACCTTCGCGCCCAGGCTTTCGGCGCGGGCCTTGGCCTCGTCGCGGGTGAAACGCTCCAAGGCGCCGGTGAAGACGACGGTCTTGCCCGCGACCGCCGTGTCGGACTTGGGGCGTTCGGCGTCGAGGATTTCGGTCAGTTCGGCTTCCAGAGCCTCCACGACCCTTAGATTGTGGGGCTCGTGGAAGAAGTGGGCCAGGGCCTCCGCCGCGACGGGGCCGACGCCGGTGACGCCGGCGATCTGGTTCAGGATTTCGGACGGGCCGTCCTCGCGCGCGACTCGGGCCAGTGCGACCAGGCCGGACCAGTCGTGAACCATCGTCGCCAGCGACCGGCGGGCCGGGGCGGCCATGCCGGGGAAGGCCTGGCTGATCTTCATGTCCAGAGTCGCCTCGGGCCAGGGATCGGCGGCGGGGGGCGCGGCCTCGGCCATAAGGGTCAGGACGCGGGGCGATATGGCGTGGGCGGCGGCCAGGGCGGTCCAGGCGTCGGACGGCACACCCGAAGCGGCCTGGAGGCAGGCGGCCTTCAGCGCGGACCAGCTCTCGAAGGCGCGGGCCAGGACGATGGAGGTCTGTTCGCCGATGTCGCGGATGCCCAGGCCGAACAGGAACCGGTCCAGCGCGATGACGCGGCGGGCGTCGATGCCGGCGACCAGATTGCGGATGCTGGTCTCGCCATAACCGTCGTCGCGTTCCAGCTCCTTCAGCCGCGCCTCGTCGCGGGCCAGGCGGAAGATGTCGGCGGGCTCCTTGATCCAGCCCCGCGCATGGAAGGCGACCAGCTGCTTTTCGCCCAATCCCTCGATGTCAAAGGCGCGACGGCCGACGAAATGCTTCAGCCGTTCGACGATCTGGGCGTCGCAGATCAGGCCGCCGGTGCAGCGACGTTTGACCTCGTCGCCCTCGCGCACGGCTTCCGAGCCGCAGACGGGGCAGTGTTCAGGGAAGACATAGGGCACGGCGTCGGCGGGACGTAACTCCGGGACCACGCCCAGGATCTGGGGGATGACGTCGCCGGCGCGTTGCAGGCCGACGGTGTCGCCGATACGGACATCCAGACGCTCGATCTCGTCTTCATTGTGCAGGGTGGCGTTGCGCACCACGACACCGCCGACGGTGACGGGATGCAACCGGGCGACGGGGGTCAGGGAGCCGGTGCGGCCGACCTGGATGTCGATGCCCTCCAGCACAGTGGTGGCCTGCTGGGCCGGAAATTTGTGAGCGATGGCCCACCGGGGGCTGCGGGCGACGAAGCCTAGGCGGCGTTGCCAGTCGATGCGATCCACCTTGTAGACCACGCCGTCGATGTCATAGCCCAGGGTGGCGCGGTCGCGCTCCAGTTCGCGATAGACAGCGATCAGGCCCTCGGCGCCCTCGACCCGGCGCGAGCGGGCGTTGACGGGAAAGCCCCAGGCCTTGAGCTTTTGCAGGGCTTCCCACTGGGTCTCGGCGAAGTCGCTGGAGTGTTCGCCCCAGGCGTAGGCGAAGAAGTTCAGCGGGCGTTTGGCGGTGATCCGGGCGTCCTTCTGGCGCAGGGAGCCGGCGGCGAAGTTGCGCGGGTTGGCGTAGGTCCGGCGGCCTTCGACCTCGGCGGCGGCGTTAAAAGCGGCGAAGGCGTCGTTTGGCGCATAGACTTCGCCACGCACCTCGATCCGGTCGGGCCAGTTGTCGCCGGCCAAAGTCTGTTGCACATCGGCGATCGTGTTCAGATTGGCGGTGACGTCCTCGCCCGCGCGGCCATCGCCGCGCGTGGCGCCGATCGTCAGTCTTCCATCGACATAGAGCAGATTGGCGGACAGGCCGTCGATCTTGGGCTCGGCGACGAAGGCGATCGGTTCGTCGGCGGGCAGTTTCAGGAAGCGGGCGATCCGGGCGACGAAATCGCGCACCTCGCCCTCGTCGAAAGCGTTGTCCAGCGACAGCATGGGCACGCCGTGGCGCACCTCGGCGAACTGGGTTGAGGCGGCGGCTCCAACCTTGTTCGACGGCGAGTCGGGGCGGACCAGATCAGGGAAGGCGGTTTCGATCGCCAGGTTGCGCGCACGCAAGGCGTCGTAGTCGGCGTCGGAAATCTCGGGCGTCGCCTCGTTGTACAGCGCGTCGTGACGGGCCATTTCGGCGGCCAGCCAGGCCAGGGCCTCGGCGGCCGTCTCGGCGGTGAGGTCTTCGATGGGGACTTCGAGAGGAATCGCGTTGGCCATGGCCGTCGTCATATCATCTGACGCGCCGCGCGTGCATCGCGCAAAGCCGATGATGACAGAACCGTAGGCTGACGCGCCGTCCGCTCTTCGCTAGGTTCGCGCGTCCCTATCGGAGCCTGTATGACTCGTTCGACCCTCTGCCTCTTCGTCGCTGGCGCCGCCCTGATCGTCAGCGGCTGCGCCGCCGTTCCCGCAACAGCGCCGACTGCTCCGAGCGCCGTCGCGCCGGTTTCCAGCCAACTGCTGGAGGACGTTCGCATCCTGTCCGCCGACGACATGCAGGGCCGCGACACGGGCTCGGAAGGCGGCGAGCGGGCGCGCGCCTACATCGTCTCGAGATTGGAGGCCATGGGCGTTCAGCCGGCGCCGTTCGGGCGTTTGCAGCGGTTCGAGGCGCCGGGCCGTACGCGCGAGGGCGTGAAGACCTTCAGCGGCGTCAACATCGTCGGCCTGATCCCCGGAACGCGCGTCGCCGACCGCTATATCGTGGTGACGGCCCACTACGACCATGTCGGCGTCAATGACGGTCAGATCTTCCATGGCGCCGACGACAACGCCTCGGGCGTAGCGACGATGCTGGAACTGGCGGCGCGACTGAAGGCCCAACCGCCGGAACACAGCGTGCTGATCGTTGCGCTGGACGGCGAGGAGCGGGGGCTGTTGGGCGCTCGCGAGATCGTCAAGGCGCCTCCGGTGCCCCTGTCGTCACTGAGCCTGAACCTGAACTTCGACATGACGGCCCGGGCGGAAACGGACGGCCATCTGTGGGTCACCGGGACCTATCAGCACCCCAATCTGCGCCCCGTGCTGGAGGCCGTGGCGCCGAACGGGGCCGTGTCCTTCGCCTTCGGCAAGGACACCCCGCAGGATACGGGTGAGACTAACTGGGTCGATGCCTCCGATCATGGCGCCTTCCACGAGGCGGGCGTCCCCTTCCTGTACATGGGCGTCGACTATCACCCCGACTATCATCGACCGAGCGACACCTTCGATCGGATCAAGCCGTCGATCTTCACCAGCGCGACCGAAATCGCCATCGCCGGGTTCCGCGCGTTGGACCGGGCGCTAGATCGATGAAGTCCTCATGGGTGGTCGTTGCGGTCGCGGGCTTGTTGAGCCTGGCGGCATGCGAGCGGCGCGACGCTGCGACGCCGACGTCGACGCCGGAAGCGACGTTCCAGCATCGTCTGAGCGGCGATATCTCGGGCGACTATCGCCCGACAGGCGAGGAAGCGATGCAGCCCGTGGCATCGCTGTTCATCGGGCAGGATGAGGCCTTCGCCGCCTGGGAAGGCGGCTCCCGCGCTTCCCCGCCGCTGATCCTGTCGCTGACCGGGCCGCAAGGCGAGGCAAGGGTTCTGCCAGACGCCTATGTCGTCACCGACGATCGGATCCAGATGCGCGGCTCCGCGCCCGGCATGGGCCCGGTGGAGTTGTCGGCGCGGATTGATCAGGGCGCATTGGCGACAGCGCGGCGCAATCTCGGAGATCAGACGCCTGTCGTCACCGGGACGGTTTCGGTGAGCAGCCGTCGCACGCCATTCACGCTGAGTTGGTGGGGCGGCGACTAATCTGAGCAATCTGTGCTGACGACGCGCCAAGATTGCCAGCCACGCAATCCCACGTCATGGTGACGCTTGGGGGCGCTGAATGTCTATATCGGAATTGGCCGGGTGCGATGTGACGTCGACACGCGGCGTGGGTGCGTCTCGGCGCCGTGTTCGTCACGACCCGACCCGCGCCATGGATGTCGCCTTCGCCCTGATAGGCCTGCTTCTGACCTGGCCGCTCTTCCTTTTCATTGCTCTGGGCGTCAGGGCGCAGGACGGAGGGGCCGCGATCTTTCGCCAGCAACGGATCGGGCGCGACGGCCGACTATTCTACTGTCTCAAGTTTCGCTCCATGAGGATGGGGGCTGAGCAAGCCTTGCCGTCAACCTCTGATCCGGAATGGCTGGCGATGCGAAAGCTGACACACGATCCGCGCGTCACGTCGCTTGGCCGCCTGTTGCGACGGTCCAGCCTGGATGAGCTGCCGCAGCTGATCAATGTGTTGAGGGGCGAGATGTCTCTGGTCGGCCCCCGACCGATCGTGATCGACGAGGCCGCACGATACGGGCGGCGACTGGCCGACTACTGCACGGTCCGCCCGGGCCTGACGGGGCTGTGGCAGGTCTCGGGGCGCAACGCCGTGCCCTATCCGCGCCGGGTTGCGATGGATGTCTGGCTGGTCAGAAACCGGAGCATCGGAGTCTATCTGGCGATCCTGGCGCGCACGGTCCCGGCGGTGCTGAGCCGCCGGGGCGTGTCCTAGGGAAGACGTTCCTCAAAGCCCTCGTCCGTGCCGATGATGGCGAGGTCCGCGAGATCCAGGAACAGCCCGTGCTCCACCACGCCTGTGATCAGTTTCAGATCGTCGGCCAGACGGACCGGATCGTGGATCGCCTTGCAGCCCGCGTCATAGATCAGATTGCCGCCGTCGGTGCGGACCAGCCCGCGATCCGCCTGCCGAACGCGCGCCGGCTGGTTGATGTCGTGGTCGATCAGCACATCGGCGATGCGGTTGGCTGTCGTCTTGTGACCGAAGGCGACGACCTCGATCGGCAGGGGGAAGGTCCCCAGCACAGGCACCACCTTGGCCGCGTCGGCGATGACGATGCAGCGGGTCGAAGCCTCCCAAACCAGCTTCTCGCGCAGCAGGGCCGCACCGCCCCCCTTGATCAGCGCCAGGCCCGGCCCGATCTCGTCGGCGCCGTCCACGGTCAGGTCGATGCGCGGCGTGTCCTCGAGCGTCGACAACGTCAGCCCGAGTTCGCGCGCCAAGTCTGCGGTCTTTTCCGATGTCGGCACGCAGCGCAGGTCGGGCAGGTTGCGCGCCGCCAGCGCCTTGACGAACCAGGCGGCCGTCGAGCCGGTGCCCAGGCCGACGATCATGCCCGCCTCGACATGGGCGGCGGCCGCCTCGCCGGCGTTCTTCTTCTGGAGGTCGCTCATTTGGATTTCGCAGCCTTCTTCGCCTTGGCTTCGACACGGAAGGCCGCGGCCGCTTCGGGTTTGACGATCTGGAGGGCGCGGCCGAAGGCCATGGCGTCGGCGGGCACGTCCTCGGTAATGACAGAGCCGGATGCGATCAGGGCGCCGTCGCCGATGACCACCGGGGCCACCAGGCTGGAGTTCGATCCGATGAAGGCGCCGGCGCCGACCTGGGTCTGGGCTTTGTTGAAGCCGTCGTAGTTGCAGAAGATCGTCCCTGCGCCGACGTTGGCGCCCGCGCCAACCGACCCGTCGCCCAGATAGGCCAGGTGATTGGCCTTAGCGCCTTCCGCCATCTTCACGTTCTTGACCTCGACGAAATTGCCGACCTTGACCCCCGTCGCCAGGTCCGCGCCGGGACGCAGGCGCGCATAGGGACCGACCTCGGCGCCGGCCGCGACCCGCGCGCCCTCGATATGGCTGAAGCTGCGAATGCGCGCGCCGCCCTCGATGGCTGCCCCGGGACCGAAGACGACGAACGGCTCGATTACGGTTCCGGCGCCGATCTGGGTGTCCCAGGCGAAATGAACGGTGTCGGGCGCCGCCATTGTCACGCCGGACGCCAGGAAGGTGTCGCGTTGCACGGTCTGGAACAGGGCCTCGGCCTGAGCCAGTTCTGCCTGGGAGTTGACGCCCATCACCGCGTCCTCTGCGGCGAAGACGGCGCGGGTTGGGTGGCCGCCCTGTCGCGCCAGAGCGACGACATCCGTCAGATAGTATTCGCCCTTGGCGTTTTCGTTCTTCACCTCGGCCAGCAGCGAAAAGAGCAGGGCCGCTGGCGCGGCCATGACGCCCGAGTTGCAGGCCGTGATGGCGAGAACCTCGGCCGACGCTTCCTTGGCCTCCGTGATGGCGGTCAGGGTGTCGCCGTCGACGATCAGACGGCCATAGGCGCCCGGATCGCGAGCCTCGAACCCGATGACGGTGACGCCGTCGGCATTGAACACGGGCTCGATGTCGGCGGCTTTCAGCAGGGGCACGTCGCCATAGGTGACGACCACCTCGCCGTCGAAGCCGGCCAGGGCCTGTTCGGCGGCGCGCACGGCGTGGCCGGTGCCGAGCGGCGGATCCTGGACCGCAATGGCGGCCTCGCCCAGTCGTTTGACGACATGGGCCCGGACCTCCGGCGAGTGATTGCCGACCACGACGACGATGCGTTCGCACCCCAGGCCTTCCGCCGCATCGATGGCGTGGTCCAGCATGGCGCGGTGGGCGAGGGGGTGCAGCACCTTGGGCAGCGGCGACTTCATCCGCGTGCCCTGGCCGGCGGCGAGAATGATGGCGGCGCGGGCGCGCGTCTGGCTGGTCATGAATCGTCTCGCAGTCTAGTCATCCTGCGATCTAGCCCATCATGCGGGCCAGCGGGAGATGTGGATGAGCGATCGCGACCTGGAAGGCTGGACCATCGCCTTCGACCTGGATGGCACGCTGGTCGATTCCGCCCCGGACCTGATCGGCACGCTGAACCGGATGCTGGTCGAGGATGGGCTGCCGCCCGTGCCGATGGAGTCCGCCTCGACCCTGATCGGATCGGGCGCGCGGGCGCTGCTGGTGCACGGCTTCGAAGCCGCCGGCGTGCCGGTCGAGCGGGCCAAGTCCGACGATCTGTTCGAGCGCTTCCTGGTCGATTACGCCGCCCATATCGCCGACGGCTCGCAACCCTTCGAGGGCGTGGTCGAGACGCTGGAGCGTCTGACCGAGCGGGGCGCAATTCTGGTCGTCGCCACCAACAAGCGTTCGGACCTGTCGGAGCTGTTGTTGGACAAGCTGGACCTGACCCGACATTTCGCCGCCATCGTCGGCCCGGATCGGGTTAGCGCGCGCAAGCCCTCGGGCGCCCATCTGAAGGAGGCCGTCGTGATCGCAGGCGGTGATCCCGAACGGGCCATCATGGTGGGAGACGCCGCGCCGGACGCGGACGCCGCCAAAGACGCCGGCATGCCCTGCATTCTGACGACCTTCGGCTTTACGCCGACGCCCGTCGAAGACCTGGGCGGGGATGTGCTGATCGACGCTTTCGAGGACGTGGAAGAGGCGATCGACGGCATCCTCTCCGACTTCTACGTAAAGCGGGCGCTGAAATTCTGAAGCCAGCCGACAGGAAATCTGTCGCCTGAATGATCGCTGCTGCGGTTGCGGATCGCCATGGCGATGGACAGATTGGCGCACCCCTGTTGAAAGTGCCGTCATGCTCGCTCGCTTTTTCAAGATCCCGCTGTGGCAGCGGACCGCCGCCGGCTTCATCCTCGGCATCATCGCCGGGCTGATCCTGCGCGAGCGGGCCGAGACCTGGCTTCAGCCGATCGGCGACGTTTATCTGAACCTGATCCGCATGGTGGTGGCGCCGCTGGTGCTGTTCACCATCGCCAGTTCCATCGCCAAGCTGGGGGAAGGAGCGGGGGCCGTGCGGTTGGGGGTGCGGACCATCCTCTGGTTCGCCATCACGTCGCTGCTAGCTGTGCTGGTCGGTTTCGCCTTCGGTCACATCATCAATCCGGGCGTCGGCCTGTCCAACCTGCCGCTGGGCGAGGTGAAAGAGCGCGTAATCCCGACGCCGCTGGAAGTCTTGATCGGCGTCGTGCCGACCAATCCGTTCGCGGCCCTGGCCGAAGGCAAGGTGCTTCAGATCATCTTCTTCTCGGCCCTGGTCGGCATGGCCCTGGTGGCGCTGGGCGACCGGGCGCAGGGCGTTCGGCGTCTGGTGGATGAGGGTGCGGCCATCATCTTCCGTATCACCCGCTGGGTGATCCAGCTGACGCCTATCGGCGTGTTCGGTCTGATCGGATCGGTCGTCGGCGGCTACGGCTGGGAGGCGCTGCTGCCTCTGGTGAAGTTCATCCTGGCCATTTACGCCGCCTGCCTGTTCCACATCCTGATCGTCTATTCGGGCCTGCTGAAGGTGCATGGCCTGAAGGTGACCAGCTTCTTCCGCGGCGCCTTCGCGGCCCAGCAGACCGCATTTGCGACCTCATCCTCGCTGGGGACGTTGCCGATCACACTGCGCCAGACGGTCGAACGGCTGGGCGTGCCCCAGGCCTACGCCGCCTTCGCCGTGCCCCTGGGGGCCAATGTGAAGATGGACGGGTGCGGGGCCATCTATCCAGCTATCGCCTCGATCTTCATCGCCCAGTATTTCAAGATCGATCTGACGCTGACCCAATACGTCCTCATCGGCCTGACGGCGGTGCTCGGCTCGCTGGGCACGGCCGGCGTGCCGGGGACCAGCATCGTCATGCTGACCCTGACCCTGTCGACCGCCGGCCTGCCGCTGGAAGGCATCGGCTATATCGTCGCCATCGACCGGATCATCGACATGATGCGCACCGCGACCAACGTCACCGGACAGATGCTGGTGCCGGTGCTGGTCGCCAAGGAAGAGGGCATCCTCAACCAGGACATCTACAGCGGTCACGTCGCCTGGCTGCCGGGCGACCCGGAAGCCGATACGCCCGAAGGCTTTCGCGCCGCCGGAATCTGAAACAGGCGCTTGCGCGGGGCCGGCGACCGGGCTATGTCGCCGCCTCCGCAAGGCAAGGACGCGTAGCTCAGCGGGAGAGCACCTCGTTCACACCGAGGGGGTCACAGGTTCAATCCCTGTCGCGTCCACCATCTCCAATTCGATCTAATCCTGGCCTTGCGTGCCCCAGTCCTTGGGCCACGCGCCCGTGACGGAACGGTAGGCGAGGGCCAATGCGCCGATCAGGCCGGCTGACACGCCCGCAGTCGGCGCCGCGATGTAGGTCTGCATATCCAGACCTTTCAGGCTGGCGTCATAGCCGCCGAGCTGTCTCACCAACGCCTGTCTGACCAGATCGTACATGTGCGGCTGCATTACGCCGCCGCCGATGATGATTCGCTCGGGCCGCAGCGTGTAGGTCAGGTTGGTGCACAGACCGGCGATATACTCCGCCGCCATCGGCCAGGCCGTATGATCGTCAGAAAACGTCTCGGCGGCCGCGCCCCAGCGCGCTTTCAGCGCCGGCCCGCTCGCCAGGCCTTCCAGGCAGTCGCCATGGAAGAGACAGACGCCCGAGAACGTCTCGTCGCCCTTGGCGCGGGGCAGCCGGATATGACCGGCTTCGGGATGGTTCGCCCCGCCATGCGGCGCGCCGTCGATCATCACCCCGACCCCCACGCCCGTGCCGACCGTGACGTAGCAGAAGCTCTCCAGTCCTTGCCCGCTGCCGAACAGGCGTTCGCCCACGGCCGCGCCGTTCACATCGGTGTCCAGCGTCATAGGAACATCAAGGCGGCGGCGCAGACGGGCCAACAGGTTGACGTCGCTCCAGCTGGGCTTGGGCGTTGTGGTGATGGCGCCGAAATCCGGCGCGTCTGGCTTCAACGACAGAGGGCCGAAACTGACGATCGCCAGAGCAGAAAGCTGGCCGTGCTTGGACTGAGCGTCGACAAAGAAAGCCGCGACCGCATCCAGCGTCTCGTCGGGCGAGGTCGTCGGGATACGGATTTGGTCGATGATCACGCCGTCGGCGGCGGCGACGCCGCAAATGAACTTGGTGCCGCCGGCTTCGACACCGCCGAGGAGGATGGATTGGGTCGACATGGGCGCCTGCCTTTCGGGTGCGACGAAGGTTCGCGGGACTGAACATCGAATAGGGCCAAGCGTTCAGAGCCCATGACCCTTCTAGCCCGCCTGTTCATCGCCTTCGACGCCGCCGCCAAGATTCTGACGCGCAAGGAAAGATTGCTGTGAGCCGCTTTTGCAGGGTGCCGGATTTGGCGATTGCGTCCGGCCCCCTGTATCGCCACCTTCACCGCCAGAACACGAGATGAGACGAGGACGCCGATGGCTCGCAAACCCAACTACAGCTTTGAGCGTCAGGAACGCGAGCGCGCCGCAGCGCTGAAGGCGGCCGAGAAGGCGGCGGCCAAGGCCGAACGCAAGGCTGAAGCTGCGGCGGAAAAGTCGCCTTCTTCGGAAGACTGACATCTCGCGGCAAAATCCGCCTGCCTTTTCGTTGTTCGAATAGGCGCGAAGTCCTATTCTTGCGCGATGACACGCTGGACCCCCGAAAGCTGGAGAACCAAGACCGCCCTGCATATGCCGGCGGACTATCCGGATCCTGCCGCCCTCGCGCGGGTGGAAGACGAGCTGCGCGCCTTGCCGCCGCTGGTCTTCGCCGGCGAAGCGCGGCGCCTGACGTCGAAGCTGGCGCAGGTCGAACGGGGCGACGCCTTCCTGCTTCAGGGCGGCGACTGCGCCGAGAGCTTCAAGGAGTTCTCGACCGACAATATCCGCGACACCTTCCGTCTGATCCTTCAGATGGCGGTCGTCCTGACCTTCGCCGGGCGCAAGCCGGTGGTGAAGGTGGGGCGGATCGCGGGCCAGTTCGCCAAGCCCCGCTCGTCGCCGCTGGAGGAGATCGACGGCGTCGAACTGCCCAGCTATCGCGGCGACATCATCAACGGCATGGGCTTCACGGCCGAGGAGCGCGCGCCCGATCCGCAGCGTCTGATCCGCGCCTACAACCAGTCGGCCTCGACGCTGAACCTGCTGCGCGCCTTCGCCGGCGGCGGCTACGCCGACCTGTACAACATCCATCGCTGGACCCTGGGCTTCGCGGGCGACAATGCCGCCGGCGCCCAGTACCGTGAGCTGGCCGACAAGATCACCGAGGCCCTGGCCTTCATGGAGGCGGTCGGCGTCACGCCCGAGACGCATCCGGACCTCAGCCGGGTCGAGGTCTTCACCAGTCACGAGGCCCTGCTGCTGAACGTCGAAAGCGCCCTGACGCGTCTGGACGGCGGTTCCGGCGAATGGTTCGACACCTCGGCCCACATGCTGTGGATCGGCGAGCGCACGCGTCAGCTGGACGGCGCTCACGTCGAGTTCATGAAGGGGATCAAGAACCCCATCGGCGTGAAGTGCGGGCCGACCATGACCGCCGACGACCTGCTGCCGCTGATCGACGCCTTGAACCCGGACAATGTCTCCGGTCGTCTGACGCTGATCGGACGCTTCGGTCACGACAAGGTCGGCGAGCGCCTGCCCAAGCTGATGCGCGAAGTGAAGGCCTCGGGCCGCAAGGTCATCTGGTCCATCGACCCGATGCACGGCAATACGCTGAAGGCCGGCAACGGCTATAAGACCCGGCCGTTCGACCGCATCCTGGGCGAAGTCCGGACCTTCATCGATGTGGCCGAGGCCGAAGGCGTCCACCCCGGCGGCGTCCACCTGGAAATGACCGGCCAGAACGTCACCGAATGCATCGGCGGCGCCCAGGCGGTGACCGAGGACGACCTGTCCAACCGCTATCACACCCACTGCGACCCGCGCCTGAACGCCGATCAGGCGCTGGAGCTGGCCTTCCTGGTGGCGGAGCGGCTGAAGGCCGGGCGGGTGGCGCAGTCGGCGGCGGCCTAGCCGTCGTCAGCGCCCCAAATGCGGGCCGATCCGGTCATGGTGACGCCACCGAGGCAGCGCCAGATCGATCCGAGACCGAGGGAGTGACCGATGCAAGTAGCGGCTCCAACTGAGGAGAAGCCCGGCCGGGTCGCCTATCAGGGCGCGCCCGGTTCGTTCAGCCATGAGGCTTGTCTGGCCCTGCGTCCGTGGGACGAGGCTGTGGCGTTCGAAACCTTCGACCAGGCCCTGGATGCGCTGCGCGCCGGCGACTGCGGTTGCGCCCTGATACCGGTCGAGAACTCGACCATCGGCGTGGTCGAACCGGCGGCGACGCTGGTCGGTGCGCTTGGCGTGGAGCCCGTCGCCCAGGTCTGGCGGCCGATCCGTCATGCGCTGATGGCGATCGACGGCGCGCGTCTGTCCGATATCCGCACGGTCGAGAGCCACCCCATCGCCCTGGCCCAATGCAAGGACACGCTGGCCGGTTTGAATGTCGAGGTTGTAGAGCATTTCGATACCGCAGGCGCGGCGCGCGATGTCGCCGAAGCGGGTGACCCGACACGGGCGGCCATCGCCCCGGGCGGCGCCGCTGAGGTGTATGGTCTGTCGATCCTGCGCAACGACTTGCAGGATTCCGGCGATAATCAGACGCGTTTTGTCCTGTTGAGCTTGCCTGAGGCTTGACGGCGCACGGTCTTTGCGTCCTTAAGACACCCACGGATCGCAACACGATCCGCATAGACCGGAACCGGACCATGTCCCGCCTGCGCGCTCTTTCTGTTTCTTTCGACCGTTCGCGCGCGGTTTCCGGCCTCTATTTCGGCTACGGCTTTTACGGCTTTCGATACGCCGGCTGAGGCGTCGGGCGCACTCCGTCCCTGACTGCTTCACCGGCGACCGCTCTGGACCAGAGCGGCTGTTCGCCCCTGCACATATCGAATCTCAGAATGCCGAAAGCCCTTTTCCATGCCCCATACCAACCTTCAGCAAGTCTGGCCTGACATGGCCGACCTGACGCCCGAACAGCAGGCGCTGGCCGCCCTGCGCGCCGAAATCGACGGCATCGACGATCAAATCCTGGCGCTGTTCGAGCAACGCCTCGCCATCGCCGCCACCGTCGGCCGCGCCAAGGATGCGCCCACGGGACCGCACACGAAACTGCGTCCCGACCGAGAGCAGACGGTCCTCTCGCGCATGCTCAAGCAGGCCAAGCCCGAGAACGCCGAGGCGGTCGAACATCTGTGGCGCGAGATCGTGGGCTGGGGCCTGGCGCGCCAGGGCCGCCTTCAGGTGCAGGTCTGGGCCCCGATCGAACCGACCCGCGCCTATGACGGCGCGCGCCTGCGTTTCGGCGCCGCCGCCGACATCAAGATGGTGCGCGATCCGCAAAAGGCCCTGGCCTTCGCCGCCGAGGGCCACGGGATCGCCGTGCTGGCGATCAATACCGAGGACGCCTGGTGGATGGGCCTGCGTCGAGAATGGTCGATGCTGAGCGTGTTCGACGGCTACGGCGGCGAGACCCCGACGTCACTGGCGGTCGGCAAGATCGATCCGCCGGCTCTACCCAAGGGCCGACGCGTGGTGGTCACAGCGGGTGGGGACGCCGGCGACGGCGGCGGCGCCCGGCGCTGGGGCCTGAACACCCATCACGGCTGGACCATCGCCCTGACGGACGCCGATCTGGCGCCAGGCGACGCCGAGGGCTGCGTCGGCGCAATCGGCTGATCTCACAGGGCCGCATCCGGCGAAGGATGCGGCCCTGATCGTTTCAGACCGCCATATTGTCGATCAGGCGCGTCTTGCCCAGCCAGACGGCGGCCAGGATACGGGCGGGAGCGTCGACGATGTCGTTGCGGAACGGCGTCAGGTCCTCGGCGTGACGGATGGCGACGTAATCGACCCGATCAAACCCGGCTTTCAGCAGGGCGGCATAGGCTTCGCGCTCGACGCCGGGGAGGGGGCGGCCGCCTGAAGCGTGGACGCCAGCCTCCGCCAGAATGCCGTTCAGCCGGCGCGCGGTCTCAAGCTCGGTCTCCGACAGGTAGGCGTTGCGCGAGGATAGGGCCAAGCCCCAGCCATCCCGCTCCGTCGGCGCGCCGACGATCTCGACCGGCAGATCCAGATCGCGCACGAACCGACGAACGACCATCAGCTGTTGATAGTCCTTCTCGCCGAAGACCGCGACATCGGGCTGGACCTGGTTGAACAGCTTGGTGACCACCACAGCGACCCCGCCGAACATCTGCGGCCGGAAATCGCCTTCCAGACCCAGCGCCGGACCGGCGACGGCGACGCTGGTCGCAAAGCCTTCCGGATACATCTCGTCGGCTGAGGGCGCGAGCATCAGATGGCAGCCGGCGCCGGCCAACAAACGGGCGTCCTCCTCCTGTTGGCGGGGATATTTGCCCAGATCCTCATGCGCCGCGAACTGGGTCGGATTGACGAAGTTGGAGGCGACGACGCGGTCGGCGCGGCGCGCGGCCTCGCGCACCAGGGTCAGGTGGCCTTCATGCAGGGCGCCCATGGTCGGAACCATGCCGACGCTCAGGCCTTGACGTTTCCAGTCCCGGACGATCGCCCGCAGGTCGGCGACGGTGCGGACGACGGGGAGGGGGGGCGCGTCTATCATGATGAAGCGATTAACCTTTCCGCTTAAGCCTGTTGATGCACCAGACCGCAAAGTCTGGGCTCTAGGGTCGTGCTTATGACGCCCGCAGAAGCGACCCGTCCAGTTCTGATCGCCCTGGCCTTCGCCAGCAGCCTAGCCGTCGCCGGCTGTGGCGCGGTGGACAGCGATCCCCATCGATTCAGTGCGATGGCCGAGAACGTCGCGGCGATCGACATTCCGCTCTCGGCCGGTGATCGCGAAACCCGGCATGCCGTGGCTGAAAAGGCCGGACTGCGGCCTGTGCGCTTCACGCCGGTCAAGGTCGCCGTCATGGATCCCCACGCCATGTGGGACGCCCGAGACGTTCAGGCAGGCCTTCGCCCCGTCGGCGAGGATACCGGGCTGCGCGACGCGGTCATTCGGGCTGCCTCGCCGGCGGTCGTGAAAGCCGTTGCGGATGAGGCGATCTCGCGGGTTCAGGCGCCCGTGTTGCGTCCCGCAAGCCTCACGGCCGCGCCTGAAACCGGGAGAACGATCCAACTGGGCGCCTATTCCAGTACGGCCGGCGCGCGTCAGGCTTGGGATCGGATGAAGGCCACGTCAGACCTGTCGGGATTGTCGCCGATCTACCAGGAGGTCGAGGTCAACGGCCGTCGGCTGACGCGGCTGAAGGTCGGACCGGTCTCGACCGAAACCGCCGCTGCGGTGTGCCGCTCCGCCGCTGTCGCCGACGCTTGGTGCGCGCGCAACAGCTGACCGACCCCGGTTCGCCGTCCACAGGTCTGCGTTAAGGTTCCGTTGACGTTTGGCCCGTTGAGGCCGAGTCTCGCCGGACCTAGGACCGCGCAGTCTGAGTCGCGCGGTCGGCACAGAGGATTCCCTCGAATGACGCAGCCGCATGTGATCGTCCTCGGCAACGAAAAGGGCGGGGCGGGCAAGTCCACCCTGGCCATCCACATCGTGACCGGCCTGCTGCACGCCGGGCGTTCGGTGGCGATCATCGATCTGGACCTGCGCCAGCGTTCGATGCAGCGCTTCTTCCACAACCGTCTGGCCTGGCTGGCGGCGAACGGGCACGATCTTCCCCAGCCGTTCATCCCCGACATGGGCGACGGCAAGGCCCTGGCCAAGGCTGATGTCGCCGACCAGATCGCCACCTTCGAGCGCGCTTTCGATGAGGCGGCGGCGCGGGGCGTCGATTGCATCCTGATCGACACGCCCGGCGGCGACACGGCCGTTTCGAACGCCGCCCACGCCCGCGCCGATCAGATCGTGACGCCGATGAACGACAGCTTCGTCGATTTCGACCTGCTGGGCGACGTTGATCCGGTCACCCTGGAACTGCTGAAACCCTCGATCTATTCCGAGAGCGTCTGGGAGGCGCGCAAGCAGCGCGCCATCGCCCAGGGCCGTCACGCGACGATCGACTGGCTGGTGGTCACCAATCGTCTCGCCGTCGCGGAGGCCCGCAACCGCAAGCGTCTGGAAGAACGGATGACCAAGCTGGCCAAGCGCGTCGGCTTCCGCGTCGGTCCGGGCCTGCGCGACCGGGTCATTTATCGCGAACTGTTCCCGTTTGGCCTGACGGTGGCGGACTTGTCGAATGACATCCGGCCGGTCGCGGTGTCCTTGGCCCATGTCGCTGCGCGCCAGGAGATGCGCAATCTAATGATGGCCATGGGCCTGGAGCAGGTTCTCAGCCCTTTGGACGTGGCGGCCTGATCGCCTGATGGGGTTGATCTGGCTGGCTCTGGCGGCGATCGCCGTCTGGGCGCTGGTGCGGCTGGGTCGGCAGACCGAGCCACGCGGACGCGCTCACTGGCGCGTGACGGCGACCCTGCTGGGCGCAGTTCTGCTGGCCGGCGGCGCGCTGGCGGCGTTTCGTGGATCGTGGCTGACGGCGACGGCGCTGGCCGGGGCAGGACTTTATCTGGCTTGGTCGTCCCGGCAGCGACCGATCATCCGATCCGAACCCATCAGCGAGGCTGACGCCCGCGCCGTGCTGGGCGTTGGGCCAGCCTCGACCGAGGCCGAAATCCGCGAGGCCTGGAAACGCGCCATGGCCTGCGCCCATCCCGATCAGGGCGGCACGGAGGGGCTGGCGACGCGCGTCAACGCCGCGCGCGATCGACTGCTCGCAAAATACCGGCGCCGCTAGGCGGACTCAGGACAGCATCTGCGGTCGTGAAATCGGTCCGACGCACAGGCACCCACCACCTCCGCTTGCCCTCGGGTAAGTCTGGGCTTACGGGTCCGCGCTCTTGATCAATGATTCAGGGAGCGGTCGATGACCCTCGCACTTCTGTTTCCGGGACAGGGCAGCCAGGCCGTCGGCATGGGCGCGCAGTTGGCGGACGCTTTCCCATCCGCTCGCGACGTCTTCGCCGAGGTGGACGAGGCGCTGGGCCAGAAGCTGTCGGTGCTGATGCGCGAAGGCCCCGAGGATCAACTGACCCTGACCGAGAACGCCCAGCCCGCCCTGATGGCGGTGTCCGTGGCGGCGATCCGGGCGTTGAAGACCGAGTTCGGCTTAAACGTGGCGAGCGCGGCCTATGTGGCCGGTCACTCGCTGGGCGAATATTCGGCCCTGGCGGCCGCGGGCGCGATCTCGCTGTCGGACACGGCGCGGCTGCTGAAACTGCGTGGTCAGGCCATGCAGCGCGCGGTTCCGGTGGGGCAGGGGGCGATGGCCTCACTGATCGGGCCCAAGACCGATCTGGCGCTGGCGGAAGCAGCGGCGGCGGCCGGTTCGGAAATCGGCGTCTGCGTGGTCGCCAATGACAACAACAACGGCAATATCGTCATCTCAGGCGAGAAGGCCGCAGTGGACCGGGCCATCGAGAAGGCCAAGGAGCTGGGCGCGCGGGCGATCCCGCTGAACGTCTCGGCGCCGTTCCACTGCCCGCTGATGCAGCCGGCCGCCGATGAGATGGCCGCCGCCCTGGCCGAGGCGAAGATTGTCGCGCCGGTCGTGCCTGTCGTCGCCAACGTTCTGGCGCGGCCCGAGAGCGACCCGGAAGTCATCCGCCGCCTGCTGGTCGAGCAGGTCACCGGCCGGGTGCGCTGGCGCGAGAGCATGGAATGGATGGCGACCGAAGGCGGCGTGACGCGCTTCGTCGAGATCGGCTCAGGCAAGGTGCTGACCGGCATGGCCAAGCGGATCGCGTCGGACGCCGAGGCCCTGCCGCTGAACACGCCGGAAGAGCTGGAAGCCTTCTCCAAGGCGTTGTGAGCCCACGCAGGTCGTCATCCTCGGGCTTGACCCGAGGATCGGACGGTCCGCACTTCGGCGTCTGAGCGCCATTATCGACATCGGCGCCGCACGGCGCCTGATCCTCGGGTCAAGCCCGAGGATGACGGAAGGAATAGAGGGAACAGATGTTCAATCTTGCAGGCAAGACCGCGCTGGTGACCGGCGCGACGGGCGGGATCGGCGGGGCGGTGGCGCGGGCGCTGCACGCCCAGGGCGCGACCGTCGTGCTGTCGGGCACACGCGAGGCCGTGCTTGCCGATCTGGCCAAGGAGCTGGGGGAGCGGGCGCATTTCGCCACGGCGAACCTGTCGGACCCGGAATCGGTCGACAATCTGGTCAACGTAGCCGAAACGGCGGCGGGCTCAGCCCTGGACATCCTGGTGGCCAATGCGGGCATCACCAAGGACGGCCTGCTGATGCGGATGAAGGACGAGGATTTCCAGTCGGTCCTGACCGTCAACCTGGAAAGCTATTTCCGCCTGACCCGCGCGGCGGTGAAGGGCATGATGAAGCGCCGTTCGGGGCGAATCATCGGCGTCACCTCGGTCGTCGGCGTGACCGGCAATCCGGGCCAGACGAACTATTCGGCGTCCAAGGCCGGCATGATCGGCTTTTCGAAGTCGCTGGCGCAGGAGGTCGGCTCGCGCGGCATCACCGTCAACTGCATCGCGCCGGGCTTCATCGCCTCGCCAATGACCGACGTGCTGAACGACCAGCAGCGCGAGACCATTCTGACCAAGATTCCGGCGGGCCGGCTGGGCACGGGCGACGAGATCGCCGCCGCCGCCGTCTATCTGTCGTCCGACGAAGCCGCCTATGTGACGGGCCAGACCCTGCACGTGAACGGCGGCATGGCGATGATCTGATCGTCATCACGTCACGCAACAGACTATTTCCTGCCCGAAAGGCTGTGCTAAAGGGCAGGGATGCGTTGTCGATCACAGCCTTCGGGCTTGCGTCGCCAACGTTGCCGTGAGACGGCGATTTCTGAGCTACCCCCGCCTCTACGGCGATTTCAAACAGGCAGAGAGACACTCATGTCCGACACCCTCGAGCGCGTTCGCAAGATCGTCATCGACCATCTGGACGCCGATCCGGACAAGGTCACCGAAAAGGCCAGCTTCATCGACGACCTGGGCGCCGACTCGCTCGACAACGTCGAGCTGGTGATGGCCTTCGAAGAAGAATTCGACATCGAGATCCCGGATGACGCCGCCGAGCACATCCAGACGGTCGGCGATGCGGTCAAGTTCATCGACGAAAAGTCGGCGGGCTGATCTCAGTCGCCGATATCGGCCGAACAGGCTGACGGTTCACAGGGCCGCCCGGCGCTCCTAGCGGAGACGCCCGGCGGCCTTTACTGTTTCTGACCCACGCGAATCCGCGATGATTCCGAAGGGTCGGGCTGGAGATAAGGGAGCACGCACCATGCGCCGCGTCGTCGTTACGGGCATCGGTCTGCTGACCCCCCTGGGTTGGGGCGTCGAGAAGAGCTGGAAGGGCATCGTCGAGGGACGATCGGGCATCGGTCCGATCACGGCCTTCGACACCGAGGGCTATGGCTGCACCATCGCCGGCGAAGTGCCGAGCGTGGATGGACGCGGCGGCGGCGGCGAGGGCGACTTCGACCCCGACAAGATCATGTCCGCCAAGGACCGCAAGCGTGTCGACGACTTCATCCTGTACGCCATCGCGGCGGCGGACGAGGCTCTTGCGGATGCGAACTGGAAGCCCGAAACGGACGAGGACAAGGAGCGCACCGGCGTGATGGTCGGCTCCGGCATCGGCGGCCTGGGCCCCATCGCCGACACGGCGATCGTCCTGAAGGAACAGGGCGTGCGTCGCGTCAGCCCCTTCTTCATTCCCAGCGCCCTGATCAACCTCGCCGGCGGGCAGATTTCGATCCGCCATGGCCTGAAGGGGCCGAACCACGCGGCGGTGACCGCCTGCGCTACGGGCGCTCACGCCATCGGCGACGCGGCGCGGATGATCGCGCTGGACGACGCGGACGTGATGGTGGCGGGCGGGGCCGAAAGCTCGATCGTGCCGATCGGTATCGCGGGCTTTCTGGCCTGCAAGGCCCTGTGCACCGCCTATAACGACACGCCCGAGAAGGCGTCGCGTCCCTATGACCGGGGCCATGCGGGCTTCGTCATGGGCGAGGGCGCCGGCATTCTGGTGCTGGAAGAATACGAACACGCCAAGGCGCGCGGGGCCAAGATCTATGCCGAGGTCGTGGGCTACGGCATGAGCGGCGACGCCTATCATATCACCGCCCCGTCAGAGGACGGCGAAGGCGGGGTGCGGGCCATGAAGGCGGCGCTGAAGCGGGCTGGTCTTCAGCCGTCGGACCTGGACTATGTCAACGCCCACGGCACTTCGACCATGGCCGACTGGATCGAGTTGAAGGGGATCGAGGGGCTGGTCGGCGATCACGCGCAGAACCTGACCGTCTCTTCGACCAAGTCGATGACCGGCCACCTGCTGGGCGCGGCGGGCGCCATCGAGGCGGCCTTCTGCGTGCTGGCGATCCGCGATCAGATCGCGCCGCCGACGATCAATCTGGACGACCCCGAGATGGAAACGCCCATCGACCTGGTCCCCAACACCGCCAAGCCGATGAAGATCGATGTGGCCATGTCCAACAGCTTCGGCTTCGGGGGCACCAACGCCTCGGTGATCTTCAAGAAGGTCGACTGAGATGTTCGGGCGCGGGCGGGTCGAGAAATCCAGCGGGCGGTCGGGCTTTACGGTCTCGCTACTGACCGCGTCCGCGACCTTCGGCCTGTTCCTGCTGGTGGCGCTGATCGCCGTCTGGGCGGTCTACTATGCGCCGGGGCCGTCCGCGCGGCAGGGCCAGACGACGGTCGTCACCCTGCCCAGCGGATCGGGCGTCTCGGCCATCGCCGCGCGGATGAAGGCGGCGGGGGTGATCCGTTCGACGGACCTATTCCGTGCGGCGGCGACCCTGACGGGCGCGGATCGGCGGCTGAGAGCCGGCGAATACGAGGTGCCGTCCGGCACGTCGCTGGCCGGGGTGCTGAAACTGCTGGTCGAGGGGCGGGTGGTGCGCCATTTCGTGACCCTGCCTGAGGGCTGGTCGTCATTGCAGGCGGTGGACATCCTGAACAAGGAAGCCGTTCTGACCGGGACGGTCGCCGAAACGCCTGAGGAAGGCAGCCTGTGGCCTGATACCTATGAGGTTTCGCGCGGCGACACGCGCCAGTCGGTGATCGACCGGATGCAGCGCGCGGCGACCGAGAACCTGCGTCTGCTGTGGAGCCAGAGGTCGCCCGCGACCGTGGCGCGCACGCCGGAAGAGGCTGTGATTCTGGCCTCCATCGTGGAGAAGGAAACCGCGCTGGCGGCGGAACGACCGCGTGTCGCGGCGGTGTTCACGAACCGTCTGCGGGCGGGGATGCGGCTGGAGAGCGATCCGACCATCGTCTACGGCGTGACGAAGGGTCGGCCGCTGGGACGGGGCATCCGGCGCTCGGAGTTGCTGGCCCCGACGCCGTGGAACACTTACCAGATCAACGGGCTGCCGCCGACGCCGATCGCCAATCCGGGCAAGGAGGCGGTCAAGGCGGTGTTGAACCCGTCGGGAGACCCGGCCCTGTTCTTCGTGGCCGATGGGTCCGGCGGACACGCCTTCGCCCTGACTTATGACGAGCATCTGCAAAACGTCGCGCGGTGGCGTCAGATCGAGCGCCAGAAGGCGGGGCTGCCGCCGGAAGCCACGCCGCCCGCAACGCCGGGAACCACTGCGGCGCCGATGACGAGTGAGCCGGCCGCCACGTCGGTCGAGAACGGTCAGGCGACGATCACCCTTCCTGCCGGCGCGACGCAGGGGCCTCGATGAGCACGCTATCTGGCATGACCGGCTTTGGCCGGGCCGACGGGGCCGGCGAAGGCTGGACCTGGTCGGTCGAGGCGCGCTCGGTCAACGGACGCAATCTGGAGGTCCGCTTCCGGGGACCGAACGGTTTCGACAGGCTGGAGCGCGCAGCAAAGGCGGCCGGCCAGGCGCGGTTCGCGCGGGGCCAGGTCACCATCGGCGTTCAGGCCAAGCGAACCGAAGCGGGCGAGGCGGCGGTCACAATCAACGCCGCCGTGCTGGCGCGCTATTTGACGCTGGCGAACGAACTGGCTGAAGACGGCGCAACGCCGCCGTCGGCTGACGGCCTGCTGGCCCTGCGCGGTGTGATCGAGGCGCCCGAGGAGGCGGACGATCCCGAGGCGCGGGCGGCGGTCGAGGCGGCCATGACCCGCACGGTCGAAGAGGCGCTGGATGCGCTGAAGGCGTCACGCCAGAACGAGGGCGCGCAACTGACGCCGGTGCTGGACGAATTCATCGCTCGGATCGAAGGGCTGGTCGCCCAGGCGGAAGGCGAGGCGGCGGCGCAGGTCGAGGCTATCCGCGATCGCTTCACCCGTCGAATCTCCGAACTGGCGCCCGATGCGCCGGGGCTTGAGGACCGAATCTTCCTGGAAGCGGCCGCCCTTGCGACCAAGGCCGACGTGCGCGAGGAGCTGGATCGGCTGACCGCCCATGTCGCCTCGGCGCGTCAGCTTGTGGCCTCGGCGCCCGCCGGCAGGAAACTCGACTTCCTGATGCAAGAATTCATGCGGGAGGCCAACACGCTGTGCTCGAAATCCGCTACGACCGCGCTCACCGGAATCGGCCTGGAGCTCAAGGCCGTCATCGAACAGTTGCGTGAGCAGGTCCAGAATGTCGAATGAACGCAGCCCCCGCCGGGGTGTCCTCCTGATCGTCGCCAGCCCGTCGGGCGCCGGAAAGACCTCGCTGTGCCGGCGGTTGATGGCCGATCATGGCGGGCTGGAGCTGTCCGTTTCCATGACCACGCGCGGCATCCGGCCTGGCGAAGTGCATGGGCGCGACTACAACTTCGTCGGCCATGACGAGTTTCAGCGCCTGATCGACGAGGACGCCTTCCTGGAATGGGCGGACGTCCACGGCAATCGCTACGGCAGCCCGCGCGCGCCGGTGGACAAGGCGCTGGCCGAGGGGCGCGACGTGCTGTTCGACATCGACTGGCAGGGTGCGCGCGATGTCGCCGAGAAATGCCCGGAGGACGCCGTGCGCGTCTTCATCCTGCCGCCCAGCCTGGAAGAGCTGCGGCGCCGTCTCGTCACTCGCTCACAGGACGCCGACGACGTGATCGAGCGCCGTGTGGCCAACGCCAAGGGCGAGATCGAACACTGCGACGCCTTCGACTATGTGCTGGTGAACGAGGATTTCGACCGGTCCTACGCTGAACTGGCCCACATCTATCACGCCGAGCGTTCGCGTCGGTTCAGGAACCTGTGGGTCGGCGACTACAAGGCCGCCCTTCTGAACGAAGCCGTCTGAAAAAACAGCGCCACAGGCCGTGGGGACCTGCGGCGCTGTGGGGTACTCAACGCTACGCTACTGACGCTGTTTTGCCGCCCAGAAGATTTCGGACGGTAAACGCGGCCATAGGGAATGTCCCGTAGCCGCCCAACGGCTCAGGTTTACGTCCTGTTCGCCCTCTTGACCTAACGTCAGGCGGTGAACGGGGGTATCATGGGCTTTCTTCATTCGATCGCGCCTCTCCTGGCCAGCAGCGCCAAGGAGAGGGTCAAGCAGGTCCCGGTCAGGCTTTTGCTGGCCGCCTTGGTCGGTTGGGCCATGAACGAAGCTGGAATGCTGCGATGGGTCCCGCTGTGGCTGGCGGTTGCGGTTCTGGTTCAGGCGTTCGAACTGTGGGCTATGGCGCCGTTCAGACGCGCCGAAGCGTCGCAGAGCCCGCTGTCCGTGTTTGTCGCTCTGGCGTCCACCACCGTGATGGCGACGACCTATGCTGCGATGGCCCTGATGGTCTGGTCCACCAACCATCCAGCGCTGGTGACGCTCGCCGCCCTGACGATGGCGGGCGGGCTATTGACCAATGTCGCGTCCGGCATCGCCTCGCGTCGGATATTCTTCATCGGCGGCAGCCCTTATCTGGCGGCGCTGGCCTTGATGCCGGCGATCAAGGTGATCCAGGGCGATACCCGCGGGGTCGTGGTCATGACCCTGTCCGCCATCCTGTTCGTCGGCATGGTGTTGAACATCTACTGGCGGGTGCACGGATCACGCGAAGCCGAGGTGAAATCTCGGGCGGAGGCGGAAACGCGCTTGGAGCAGGCGCAGGCGGCCATGGCCGATCGTGCGGCGATGGCGGCGATCGTCAGCCACGAACTGCGCACGCCCGTCAGCGCCATCCTGGCCGGCGCCCATGTCATTCGTGATGGCAAGTCGCCAGAGCACCGCCAGGAGACGGCCGACCTGATCATCGACGCCGGACGATTGATGACCGGCATGCTCAACGATCTGCTGGACCACTCCAAGATGGAGGCCGGGGCGATGGCGATGGAAAGCCGCGACTTCGAGCTGGGCGATTTGATGCGCGATACGGTGCGGTTCTGGGCGGCGCCGGCGGCGGACAAGGGACTGACGCTGGACATGTCGGGCGTGGACAGCGAGGCGGTGTGGCTGCGCGGAGACCCCTATCGTCTGCGCCAGATCATCAACAACCTGGTGTCCAATGCGATCAAGTTCACACCGTCAGGCGTGATCCGTCTTGAGGCGTCGGCGCCGCGTGGCGACGGGAAGCACTGTCTGACCCTGAGCGTCATCGACCAGGGCGCCGGCATTGCGCCAGACGCGATGAACCGGCTGTTCACACCCTTCGCGCAGGGGTCGGCCGAGGTGGCGCGCACCTATGGCGGGACGGGCTTGGGCCTGACCGTCAGTCGGGAGCTGGCGCGGTTGATGGGCGGCGACCTGACGGTCGAGAGCACGCCGGGGCAGGGCGCGGCCTTCACCCTATGTGTCGATCTGCCGGCGGGTCAGCCGACGCAGGCTTTGGACGGGCAGGAAATGGCGGCGCCCGTTCTGGCCCGGCGGCTTCGCGTCCTGGCCGTGGACGATCATGAGATCAATCGCCGCACGATCTCGCTTGTGCTTCAGCCTTTGGATGTCGATCTGACCACGGCCTCGGACGGCCATCTGGCGCTGGCGCTGTTGTCGGAGAAGGCGTTCGACGTGGTGCTGATGGATGTGAACATGCCCGGCATTGACGGCAATGAGACGACACGGCGCTTGCGCGCATCGGACGGGCCCAACGCCGCCGCCCCGGTAATCGGGTTCAGCGCGGGCACGGAGGCCGAACAGGTGCAGGCCTGCTATGCGGCCGGCATGACGGACTGGTTGGCCAAGCCGCTGGAGCCGAAGAAGCTCTACGACGCCTTGCACCGGGCGACCTCGGCCGCGGCGCAGGTCAAGGCGGCCTAAGCCAAGGCTGCAAACCAGGGGCGTAGGCGGCTCAAGGCGTCTTCGATCTCCGGCGTCGAGACGGCGAAGCTGAAGCGGATGAAGTGGTGGCCTTCGACAGGATCAAAGTCGACGCCGGGCGCGGTGGCGACGCCGGTGTCGCGCAGCAATTGCTCGCAGAAGGCCACGCTGTCGTTCGTCAGATGGCCGATGTCCGCCCAGATGTAGAAGGCGCCGTCGGGGGGCGCGATCTTGCGCAGACCCAGCGCGGGCAGAGCGTCTAGCATCAGCTGGCGGTTGCGGGCGTAGGTCTGGATATGGCCTTCCAGCTCATCGATCGCGTCCATGGCGACCAGACCGGCATGCTGGCTGAGGCTGGGCGGCGTCAGGAACATGTTGCCGATATAGGCGCGGGCGGCGTCGATCCGGTCCTCCGGGACCAGCAGCCAGCCGAGGCGCCAGCCCGCCATGCTCCAATATTTGGAGAAGCTGTTGATGACCACGGCGTCAGGCGCAAACTGCAGCATCGAAGGCGTCGGGCTGACATAGCTGAGGCCGTGGTAGATCTCGTCCGAGACGATGGCGATGTTGCGCGCGCGGCAGACCTCGGCGATGGCGGCCAGCTCGGCGTCCGGGATGATGGTGCCGGTCGGATTGGCGGGGCTGGCGATGATGATGCCTGCAGGGGCGGGATCCACCGCCTGGAGTTGGGCGGCGGTGAGCTGGAACCGGGTCTCGGGACCGCAGGCGATCTCCACCGGCTCAAGATGCAGGGCGCGCAGGGTGTTGCGGTAGGCGACATAACCGGGCCGGGCCAGGGCGATCCGGTCGCCGGGCTTGAACAGGGTGCCGAGCGCCAGAACCAGGGCCGGCGAGGCGCCGCAGGTCAGCAGGATTCGGTTAGGATCGACGGCGACGCCGTACCGCTCGTCGTACAGGCGCGCGATGCGGGCGCGCAGATCGGGACTTTCCCAATAGCCCATGGCGTCGGCGTCCAGCACCTGATGTGCCCGCGCAATAGCGGCGGCGGGCGCGCCCGTGGAGGGCTGCCCGAACTCCATATGGATGATCGAGCGGCCTTCGCTCTTGAGTTGGTGCGCCAGGCGGCTGACGGAGATGGCGCGGAACGGTTCGACGGTCATTGAAGGGCATCCGCCAGGCGCAGGAAGCCCGCAACATCGATGGTTTCGGCGCGGGCGTCCGGTTCAATGCCCGCGGCCTCGCAAAGAGCCGCGCCGCCCAGTTGTTTCAGGCTGGAGCGCAGCATCTTGCGGCGCTGGCCGAAGGCGGCGGCGGTGACGCGTTCCAGCTTTTTCAGGCGTTCCGGCGACGGCCGCTCATCCAGCGGAACCAGATGGACGACGGCCGAGGCCACCTTGGGCGGCGGGGTGAAGGCGGCGGCAGGCAGATGTATGACGATGCGGGCGGTGCAGACGGCCTGGGCGATGACGGCCAGACGGCCGTAGGCGTCCTCGCCTGGGCCTGCGGCGACGCGCTCGGCGACTTCCTTCTGGAACATCAGGGTCAGGCTGTGAGGCAGCCACGGGCCGGTCAGCCATTTGATCAGCAGGGGGGTGCCGACATTGTAGGGCAGGTTGGACACCAGATGGGTCGGGCCCGAGACCAGATCGGCCTCCTTCACCTTCAGCGCATCGGCCTCGACGATTGTAAGACGGCCGGACCCGTCGTCCAGTTCGGTCAGCAAGGGTATGAAGCGCGGATCCTTTTCCACCAGGACCACGGCGCCGGCGTCGGATTCCAGCAGGGCGCGGGTCAGGCCGCCAGGACCGGGGCCGACCTCGATGACTGCACGGCCCTCGAACGGGCCGGCCAGGCGCACGATCTTGCGGGTGACATTGAGGTCCAGCAGGAAATGCTGGCCGAAGCTCTTCTTGGCCGAGAGGCCGTGGGCGTCGAGGGTTTCGCGGAGAGAGGGAAGGTCGGTCACACGCCCTGATAGCGCGCGGCGCGGGCCGCCGCCATCTCCGATGCCAGGCGAATGGCGGCGATCAGACTGTCCGGACGTGCGACGCCCTTGCCGGCGATGTCGAAGCCGGTGCCGTGATCGGGCGAGGTGCGGATGATTGGCAGGCCCAGGGAGACGTTGACGCCGCCCCAGAAGTCCAGCGTCTTGACCGGGATCAGGGCCTGGTCGTGATACATGCAGATGGCCGCGTCATAGGTCGCGCGCGCCTCGTCATGGAACAGGGTGTCGGCCGGTCGCGGGTCGGTGATGTCGATCCCCTCGGCGCGAAGCTGTTCGGCGACGGGGATCAGGATGTCGCGTTCCTGCAGACCCAGGGCGCCGCCTTCGCCTGCGTGGGGATTGAGGGCCGCCATGGACAGGCGCGGGCGGGCGATGGCGAAGTCGCGTTTCAGGCTTTCGTGGACAACGCGGGCGGTGCGGGCGACACGCTCAGCCGTGACTAGTTCCGGCACCTGATCCAGGGCGACGTGAATGGTGACGAGGCAGGCGCGCAGATTTTGGGCCGTCAGCATCATCACCGGGCCGCGCGTACCGGCGTATGGCGCATCGGCCGTCAGTTCGGCGATGAACTCGGTATGGCCGGGAAAGCGAAAGCCCGAGGCGTACATCGGCGCCTTGGCGATCGGGGCGGTGACGACGCCGGACGCCTCGCCGGACAGGGCGAAGCTGACCGCCTCCTCGATGCCGTCCGCGACGGCCGAGGCATTGGCCGGGTCGGGCGACCCGACCACGACCGGGGCGGGCAGGGGGCGATGGATGACGGGAAGGGCGGAGCCGAACAGGCCGCCGGCGTCGCCGGGAACCCCGATCTCGGCCACGGGAACACCCTGCGTCCGCATCAGCGCCGCGTCGCCGATCACAGCAAAGGCCGTCTGGTCGGCGCGCAACATTTTCCAGGCGGCGGCCACGATCTCCGGCCCGACGCCGGCGGGTTCGCCCAGCGTCAGGACCAAAGGCGCGACCGCTGGGGTCATTTGAACTCGATCAGGGCGTCGCTGCGCAGATCGCGCAGATACCGGCGCTCCAGCACGGCCAGGTTCTGGGCGCGCAGACGGTTTTCGACCTGCTGACGGTTCGGCGCTTCCGGCCCGCCGACGCGACGCCCGCAAACGGCGACCAGGTGCAGACCCAGCGGGGTGCGGATCGGCGTCGAGACCGAACCGATTTCACCGGTGCGGGCGAACTGCTGGAACTGGGGCGCCAGATTGGCGACATCCGATTCGCCAAGGTCGGCGCCCAGGACGCCCTGCGTCGCGCGGGCCTGAGAGATGATGTTGTCGCAGGTCAGGCCGTCGCGCAGGCCTTCCAGCTTGGCGGTCGCGGCCGCGACATCGGCTTCCGACGCGGTTTCGGGCAGTTCGACCATGACCTGTTTCAGCGACACCAGGCTGGTCGAGGCGCCGTCACGCTTGTCGCGCAGGTAGAGGATATAGACGCCGCCATCGACGACGATAGGATTCGACAGCTGGCCCGGCTGGAGCTGTTCCAACACTGACTGTACAGCCGGCTGGAGCGAATCCTTGACCACCCAGCCCGCATCGCCCGGCACGCGGGCGCTGGCCGAGGGGGCGGCGGAGAACTGCTGGGCGACGGCCTGGAACGGCGCGCCCTGGATGATCTGCTGCACGAGTTGGCGAGCGCCGTTCAGCGCCGCCTGGGCTCCGCCGACGCGGGCGGCGTCTATGTAGATTTCCCCAAGCAGGAACTGGGGCTTGGAGGCCGCCTCGTTCAGACGACGGACTTCCTGATCGACCTGAAGGGTGCTGGCGCGGGCGCGGCTGTTGAAGCGGCCCGGAATCAGCTGGCTCCAGCCGATCTGGGTGCGCAGGTTGTCACGGAAGGCGGCGGGCTGGATGCCGCCCTGTTGCAGGAACTGCAGATAGGCCTGCGGCGTCGTGCCTGCGGCGCGGGCCATTTCGGCGATCTCGCCGTCGATTTCCTCGTCCGTGACCTTCAGGCTCTCGAACTTGGCCATCTCCTGATCCTTGAGGCGATCCTCGATCAGGGCGTTCAGGGCGGCCTGCTGAATGGCGGGCAGGTTCTGCTCGGTCGGCTGGACCTGCGACGAGGCGATCAGCATCAGCATGCGCTGACGAAGGTCATAGCCGGTGATGATCTTGTCGTTGACCGTGGCGACGATGCCGTCGGCCATTTCGAACTGAGGCTCGGCGCGCGCCGGCGTCGGCGCCTCTTCAGCCGCAGGATTCGGCGCGCCGGCCGCAGGACCTTGCGCGGGCGTGGGGGTCTGTGCCGGGGCGGGCGCCGTCTGGGCATAGGCCGAACCGGCGAGGAGGACTGCCGCGAGCGCAGCCCCCGTCGAATAACGCATCAAACCCATTGGTCGTCCTGATTCCTCACAGCGGTCCGCCAGCCAGGCCGGCAGGCGGTCGCGCCCCGTAAAGCGTCATGCTCAACGCATATCGCCCTGTCCATAACCTGAACCTCCGAAAGTGGCGAGGTTTAGGCGCACATAGATGCCTTCCGACGGGCCGCCGGGCCGTGCGCGGGTGTTGTCGCGCCGATAACCCAGCTCGAACCGCAGGCAGTCGTCGTCGAACAGCACGCCGACTTCGGATCGCGTGATCTCGTTCTGGTCCAGATCGGCGATGCCGGCGACGGTGAAGCCCCAGTTCTGGAAGACGAACTGCTGACCCGCCAGCTGGACAAATTCGTAGTTGCGGTTCAGCGGCCCGTCGACGGGGTTCGACTGATCCAGAATGTAGCTGACGGTCGCCAGGTTGCGGCGGCCCCAGCGACCGTCCAGCGCCGCTTCGGCGCGGCGCACCTCGCCCGAACCGTCGACCGTGGCGTGGAACCAGCTGCGGATGCGATCCGACGGCGAGAAGTCGCCCTGGACCACCCAATCCGAGGTCTCGGAGGCCAGACCTGTCGGGTCATAGAGACGCGCGGGATCGTCGGGAATCGACGTACGGAAGTCGTCTTGCTGGTCGAAGCGATAGCTGCGTCCGACAAACAGGCTGGCCTTACGACCTTCGGCCCAGCGGATGGTGGCGCGACCGCCCGCCGTCACGCGCGCGCCGCCTTCCAGCAGATCGTAGCCGGAGAAGCGATCCATGCGGAACAAGGACGACTCGTCCAGTTCCAGGACCTGGGAGTCCTCGATCGGAATACGGCGGTCTAGGCTGACCTTGTTGGAGACCGAGAACTGACCCACCGGCTCCAGGATGATGTCGGCGTCGGCGATGCGTTTGATCAGGGGATAGGTGACGTCCACGCCCGCGCTGAACCTGGATCGACTGACCGTCTCGTCGCTGTCGACGCCCATCATCGGCGGCAGGTCGGACATGGAATAGAGATCGACGCGCGTATCGACGAACGGCTCCACGCGCATGCCGACGGGCAGGACGATCGCCCGTCGCCATTCCACTTGACCCGTGATGCGGCGGCTGTCCACGCCGGCCAGACCTGTCGTGACGGGCGGGACGATCTCCGGATTCAAGATCGGCGCGCCGACGAAAGCGTCGCGGTAGAGCGAAACGGCTGAACCCTTCAAGCGCAGCCGGCCGCCGAAGACCAGTTCGCGCGGCTCCCAGCGGGCATCGATCAAGGGGGCGACGAAGGGCAGGGTGTCGTCGTCCTCGAACACCTTGAAGCCGTTGGCGTCACGGAAATCCGTCGCGGCGAAGGCCGGGTTCAGGCGCAGGCTCTGGATCGAGAAGGCCGCGACCGAAACGTAAGACCGATCGGTCTGATGTTCCGCGTAGATCTGGCTGATCAGACGACGGCGGTCGCCGTAATAGAGGCCGTTGTCCTGATACGGAGAGCGCACGTCATAGCGATCGAACAGCGTCTTGTCCGACGTGCGCTCGGCCGTGAAGCCGAACCGCCATGGGCCATCCGGATCGAACTCGCCGTGCGACAACAGATAGCTGCGGTGTTCGCGATCGCCGAACTTGACGTTGCTTTCGAAATCGCCGTCGCCGTCTCGATCGAAGTCGCCGAACTCGCGCTCGTAGGTATAGCCACCTCGCGCCACGATCATGCCGTTGGCGAACCGTCGCCGCCATTGCAGGTTCAGCAGCGGCGCGACCCTGGTGTTGATCTGCGGGCTGATCAGCCAGTCCTCGGACGGCGACACGACATGCAGATAGGGAACCTCGACGGAAACGCCGCGACCCTCATCATAGTTGACGATGGGCACCAGGAAGCCCGAGGCCCGCTCCACCGAGGGGTCGGGGTGGGCGAAGAAGGGCGTGTAGAAGACGGGCACCGGCCCGATATAGAAGACGGCGTTGCGATACAGGATCGCGCGCAACTGCTCGTCCTGCGTCACCTTTTCCGCCTGGATCGAGATGGTCGGCGTCTTGGGACCGTCGTCGTCACAGATGGGGCAGGGGGTGAAGCGGGCGTAGTTCAGTTCGCTGACGTTCTCGCTGCGGCGCACAGCCGTCGCGGCCATCAGACTGGCGCCGTTGGCCAGACGTGTGGCGAAATCCACGGCGACGCCGGTCTCCAGATTTTCGTCCAGCTCGAGACGG
Organism: Brevundimonas sp. ASV9; assembly: GCF_016429195.1. Classification (GTDB taxonomy): domain Bacteria; phylum Pseudomonadota; class Alphaproteobacteria; order Caulobacterales; family Caulobacteraceae; genus Brevundimonas. The sequence continues at coordinate 13,888 of NZ_JAELUF010000004.1, read as the reverse complement.
CTGGCGTAAACCACGGTGCCATCGGGCGCGATGGCCTCGACGCGGCCTTCGGCCGTCGCCGAACCGGCGTTCAGATCATAGGACAGGTTCTCGCCGCGCAGCACATGGCCGCGCGTGCGGACATAGGCGCGGTTCTCGGGCGTGCCGCTGACGATGATGTTGTCGCCTTCGCGACGCGCATTGTCGGCATCGACATAGACCGCTTCGGGCGGCAGGCCGTCGGAAGGTACGGCTGCGGCTGGAGGGTTGGTTTGCGCCCATGCGGGCGTCGCCAAGGGCGCGCAGGCGACCAGGGCCGCACCGGCGAGAAGCCTTGCTTTGAAAGCGTCGAAGCGCCGATCACCCTGCATAGGCCATCCGTAGTCTGAGAAGCGAGCGCCCGATTAGCCGTCTTCGGTATAGAACAGCAAGGTCAAGGCTGCGAGCGCGGTAAGAACAGGCGGCAGCCAGGCGGCGACGAAGGGCGCCACGACCTCGGCCGATCCCATCGCCGACGAGAACTGGTTCAGGAAGAAGAAGGCGAAGCCCAGCACGACAGCCGCCACGCTCATGCGCGCCAGGTCGCCCAATCGCATCAGCCGCAGCGAGAAGGCGGCGGCCAGGATGGACATGGCGGCGAACACCAGCGGCGTGGCCAGAAGTTGCTGGAAGCGCAGGCGATAGGCGGTCGAGGTGAAGCCCGCGTTTTCGATTCGGCTGATCTGGTTGGGCAGCGACCAGAAGGGCGTGGCCTGCGGTCGAGCGAAACGATCGAAGGCTTCGTCGTCCGCCAGGCTGGAGACCAGGGTCAGGCTGGAATAGGTGACGGCGCGCTGGCCGATCTGGGCGCCGACGGCGTCGGTCAGGCGCCAGCTGCCGGCGTTCAGCGAAGCCGACTTGGCGTCGATCCGTTCGGAGAAGGTGCGACCGCCGCCGGGCGCGGTCGTGTAGATGAAGAAGCTGACGTTCAGCAGTCGGGCGTTGGCGCGGTCCTGCTGGCCGGCGCGGATGATCATCTGGCGCTGATCGTCGCCCTCGCGCAGCCAGATCGCTTCCTTGGGGTCGCCGCCGGGCGCCGTGCCGGAAATCCGCGCGCGCTCGCGTTGCCACAGACCGTCGCCGGCCGACGCCATCGGGCCCAGCACCGTGACGGTCAGCACGCCCAGGACGAAGGCCATGCCGGCCGCCGGCAGGACGAACCGCCAGGCGGAGACGCCCGCCGCACGCATGGCGATCAGTTCGCTGCGTCGGTTCAGGCTGATGAAGGCCGACAGGGTGCCGAACAGGAAGACGAACGGCATCAACTGCACGATGACCGAGGGCGACTTCAGCAGCACCAGGCCGAAAATGCGGACGGCCGACAAATCCTGCGCCGAGCCGACGCCGCGCGAGACCTCGACAAAGTCGATCAGCATGACGAGGGCCGAAATTACGGCCAGGGCCACGCCCAGCGATTTCAGCTGCTGGACCAGCACATAGCGTTCGATCCCACCCAGACGGGGGATATGCGGCGAACGACGGGCGGAGGCGACGACGGCGGTCATGCGAACTTGGTCTTCAAATCGCGCAAGGCGGCGTTGGTCCGGCTGCGACGCGGCTTCAGCGCGCGGAACAGAACCCGCAGGGCGACGACGATGGCTACGATCGGCACGACGTACTGCAGCACGTTCATCCAGCCGTTCCAGGCGCTGGCGGCGACAAGGCCGTAGCCGATAACGCGCAGGACAAGGAACAGGCCCGCCGCCTTGGCGATGCGCAAGGTATAACCGGTGCGGCTGAAGGCGCCGCCCAGGATGGCCGAAAGCGCCAGGGCCATGGCGACCATGGCGTAGAGCGGCGAGGCCAGCCGCGAATGCGCCTCGGCCAGCAGTTCGCCGCGCGAGCCGGCGACCTCGAGCACCTTGGCCGTCGGATTCAGCAGCTGGCGCAGATAGAGGTCGGTCGGCTTGTAGCGAATAGTGTCGGTCACGCCGACAAAGGGCGCGAGAGAGAAATCGTATCGCCCGAACGACAGCGTCTCCAGCACGCCGCCCGACGAGTAGCGCTGGGCCGAGCCGTCGATCATGGTCAGGATCGGAATGCCGCCGGCGTCGCGGCTGAAGCGCGCCTCCGACGCGTTCCAGGTCGTGACCTTGTCCTTGTCGTCCAGATAGACAAACAGGTTCTTCAACAGACCATTCTGTTCAATCTGCTGCACATAGACGGTCAGGCCGTCAGGCCCCTGAACGAACTGGCCTTCCTCGACCAGCAGGGCGGCGAGGTCGGTGCGGATGTCGAACGCCTGACGCCGCGCCTCCTGCTGCGCCCAGGGCAGAATGAAGACATTGACCAGCAGAGTGACCAGGGCGACCAGTACGGCGATGCGCGCGGCCGGCGATATGACCTGCCACCGGGTCATGCCCCCCGCGAAGGCCGCCGTCAGCTCCTGCTCGCGTTGCAGACGGGTCAGGGCGATCAGGGCGCCGACGAAAAGGCCGATCGGCAGAATCACCGACAGCAGTTGCGGCAGGGCGAGCAGGGTCAGCTTGACCATGATCCACACGCTCTGACCCCGCTCCACAATGACCTGGAGTTGGTCGAGGCTCTGGCTCAGAATCCCGATTCCCGCCAGCGCTGCGCACGCGGCGATCACAGGAAACAGGATCTGGCGAAAAAGGTATCTTTGAATCAGGGTCATGGGCGGATGGACTTCGCCCGGTTGCAGGCGGCGACATTGAGGCGCATCTAGTAGCACATCAGGGCGCGTCCGCGACAAGCAGACGCGCCGTTGTCATTTTGCTGTTTGCAGACGCCGGGTGGGGCCTGGCTGGAGTTGATTGAATGAAGATCGAATTCGTCGCCGCCGTGGACGCCGCCGAAATCTTGGCCGTTCCCGTTTTTGAAGACCGCACCTTCACCGCCGCCGGGACCGCGCTGGACGGCAAGGCCAACGGCGCCTTGACCAAGGCGGCGAGCAAGGGTCGTTTCACCGGCAAGGCCGGGCAGAGCCTGAGCATCGCCGCGCCGGCGGGCGTCGAGGCGGACGCCGTGCTGCTGGTCGGCGCAGGCGCCAAGGACAAGCTGGACGATCTGGCGGTCGAGGCCTTCGGCGGCAACGCCTATGCGGCGGTCAAGCTGTCGGGCGCCGAGGTGCTGACGATCGACGCTTCGGACCTGTCGCCTGAGCAGGCCGCCCGCGTCGGTTTCGCCGCGCGTCTGGCCGCCTATCGCTTCGACAAATATCGCACGACGCAAAAGGCCGACAAGATTCCGTCGATCACCGCCATCCGCGTGGTCACGACCGACCTGCGAGGCGCAGAAGCCGCGCTGGAGCCGCTGTCGGCGGTGGCCGACGGCGTGATCTTCGCGCGCGACCTGGTGTCCGAACCCGCCAACGTCCTGTATCCGGCCGAGTTCGCCAAGCGGGTGAAGGCGCTGGAGAGCCTGGGCTTGGAGGTCGAAATCCTCGGCGAGGCCGAGATGGAGAAGCTGGGCATGCGCACGCTGTTGGGCGTGGGCCAGGGCAGCCGTCGCGAAAGCCAGCTTGCGATCATGAAGTGGAACGGCGGCGAAGCCGGCGCTCAGCCCCTGGCCTTCGTCGGCAAGGGCGTCTGTTTCGACACTGGCGGCATCTCGATCAAGCCGGCGGACGGTATGGAAGACATGAAGTGGGACATGGGCGGCGCGGCCGCCGTGACCGGCACCATGATCGCCCTGGCCAGCCGCAAGGCCAAGGCCAACGTCATTGGCGTTCTGGGCTTGGTCGAAAACATGCCGGACGGCAACGCCCAGCGTCCGGGCGACGTGGTCGTGTCCATGTCGGGTCAGACGGTGGAGGTCATCAACACCGACGCCGAAGGTCGCCTCGTCCTGGCCGACGCCCTCTGGTACACGCAGGAGCGTTTCAAGCCGAAGTTCATGATCGACCTGGCCACCCTGACGGGTGCGATGATCGTGGCTCTGGGTCTGGATTACGCCGGCGTCTTCTCGAACTCCGACGATGTCGCCGACCCGATCCTAGCCGCGGCCAAGAAGGTCGGCGAGAACTTCTGGCGCATGCCGATCCCGGCCATCTACGAGCAGCACATCGATTCCAAGATCGCCGATGTGAAGAACACCGGAAACGGCCGCGCCGGTGGCTCGATCACCGCCGCCCTGTTCCTGCAACGCTTCACCAACGGCGTGCCGTGGGCGCACCTGGACATCGCCCCGACGGCCTGGGCCAACAAGAGCCCCAGCCCCACCGTGCCGGAAGGCGGCGTCGGCTTCGCTGTGCGGACTCTGGACCGGATGGTCGCGGATTCCTACGAAGGCTGATCGGTCGGGAGGTAGAGCCGGGTGAGCGACAAGCCCGAAATCTGGTTCTATCACCTGGAGCGTTCATCGCTGGATCAGGTGCTGCCAACCCTGCTCGAAAAGACGATCGAGCGGGGCTGGCGGGCCATGATCAAATCGTCGCATTCGCATCGACTGGATGAGGTCGACGAGACGCTGTGGACGTTTCGCGATGACAGCTTCCTGCCGCACGGCCGGGCCGATCAGCCCCATGCCGAGCGTCAGCCTGTGCTGTTGAGCGAGACGGGCGAGAACCTGAACGGCGCTCAGGCGCTGTTCATAGTCGACGACGCAGAACTGGGCGGGACGGAAGGGTTCGAAAGATGCTTCATTATTTTCGACGGTCGCGACGAGCCGGCTTTGCAACACGCGCGGGGACGCTGGAAGGCGCTGAAGGGGCAGGGCGCGAACCTGGCCTATTGGCGTCAAACGGACGAAGGGCGCTGGGAAAAGGCGGCCTGATCGGACTGGTTCTGCTGGCTGCCTGTTCGACGCCGGTTTCTGAGGCGCCCGCGCCGCGCGCGGTCGAGCAGGCCCAGTTGAATCCGCCCGTCGGCAGCCGGATGCCGACCGCCCAGACGGAGGACGTGTGCAAGGCCGGCGAGATGCAATATCTTGTCGGCAAGTCCCGGACCGAAATCCCAGTGCCCGTGGACGTCGTCAACCGGCGCGTGACCTGCACCACCTGCCCGGTAACGCAGGACTTCTCCGCCTATCGTCTGAACATCTTCTACAACGAACAGACCGGCATCATCGAACAGGTCCGCTGCGGCTGACCTCGACGCAAGGAGACGACCATGAAGATTATCGTGAGTACACTGTTGGCCGCTGGCGCCTTGGCCGTGTCGGCCTGCGCGCCTGTCCACACCGCCGAGCCTGCGCCCGGATCGGACACCGCCTTCAAGGCGTGCAAGGTTTCGGATTATCAGAGTTATGTGGGGCGCAACCGCTCGGCCATCCCGACCGCGCCCGCCGGCCAGACGTTCCGCGTGCTGTGCACCACCTGCGCCGCGACCATGGACTATCGCGAGAACCGGGTGAACTTCGTCTATGACGAGGCGACCAACATCGTGCGCGAAGTGAAGTGCGGTTGAGCGTTAGCGCCCCACCGTATCGCCCGGCCACAGCGGTCCGCTGAACTTCGCCGCCAGATAGTCCATGAAGGCCGTGACCCTGGCCGGGCGCGGTCCGCCGCTGGGCGCCACCAGATGCAGGGCGATGGGCGGCAGCCGCCAGTCGGTCATCACTGTCTCGAGATGGCCATCGGCGACGTCCTTCCAGTAGATGAAGTCCGGCTGGGGAAAGAGCCCCAGACCCGCACACAACGACGCCGTCAGGGCGTCGGAGTTGTTGGCGCGCAACGGCCCGCGCGGATGCACGACCACTTCTTCACCCGCCTCATTGCTGAACCGCCAGGTGTCCGGGCTGGGCATGTAGGCGTAGCCGAGGCAGGCGTGACGGGCCAGATCGTCGGGATGGGTTGGGCGACCCCGCTGATCGAGATAGGACGGCGAGGCCACCAGGGCGCGGGCCACAGGCCGCAGTTTGCGCGCCGTCAGCGAGGAATCGGCCAGGGCGGCGATCCTCAGCGCGCAATCGAAGCCGCCACCGACCAGATCGATGACCTCGTCCGACAGGTGCAAATCGACCGATACGTCGGGGTGGGTGGCGAGGAACTCGGGCAGGGCCGGGGCCACATAGGCCATGCCGAACGACATGGGTGCCGCCAGTCGCACCAAGCCGCGCGGGGTGACGGACATGTCCAACGCCTCCGACACCGCGCTCTCGGCCTCGGCCAGCATGTGGGCGGCGCGGGCGGCCAGGGTTCGGCCTGCATCGGTGAGGGCGAAGCGGCGCGAGGTGCGGTGAAGCAGGGTGGTCTTCAGCTGCTGTTCCAGGCGCGTGATCGCCTTGGATACGGTGGCCTTGGACAGGCCCAGGGTCTCGGCAGCGCCGGAGAAGGACTGGCTGTCGGCCACCTTGGCGAAGATGGCCAAGGCTTCGAGGTCGGGCAGACGGGACATGGGCGGCTCTGCGTCGAGAAACGATGAGTTTCGGTTGTTTCTATTTCTGATCGGTCGCCGATCTCTATCTTGGCGTCAAGCAAAGGCGTCGGACGGTTCCGACGCGAAAGGACGAGTGCGATGATCGAGCGCAGACCATTTGATACCCTCGGCGGCGCCAACCACGGCTGGTTGAACGCCAAACACCATTTCTCCTTCGCCAACTACTATGATCCCAAGCGGATGAGTTGGGGCAATCTGCGGGTCTGGAACGACGACGAGATCGCCGCCGGAACGGGCTTCCCGCCGCATCCGCATGCCGACATGGAGATCATCACCTACGTCCGCGACGGGGCCATCACCCATGAGGACAGTCTGGGCAACAAGGGCCGCACCGTCGCGGGCGATGTGCAGGTGATGAGCGCGGGAACCGGCATCCGTCACGCCGAATACAATGCAGAGCCGGAGCTGACGCGGATCTTCCAGATCTGGATCGAGCCGACCCGACGCGGGGATGCGCCGAGTTGGGGCACCAAGCCCTTCCCCAAGGGCGAGCGGTCAGGCCAGTTCGTAGTCCTGGCCTCGGGCTTCGAAGGCGACACGGAAGCCCTGCCGATCCGCACCGATGCGCGGATCGTGGCGGCGACGCTGGAGGCGGGCGACAGCGCCGACTATCCGCTGGGCGTTGCGCGGCGGGCCTATCTGGTGCCGGCAAAGGGCGAGGTCGAGGTCAACGGCGTCCGGCTGAACGCCCGCGACGGCGCGGCCATCGCTCAGGAGGATGTCGTGACGGTCAAGGCGCTGTCCGACGCCGAGATCGTGCTGGTGGACGCCGCCTGATTTTCGGATCAAGCTTCACGGTCGGACCCGATCCGACCGTGAACAAACGCATCAAAAAGGCGAGGAAAGAGAATGTTCAATCAAGTGAATGGCTGGTCTTCCCGCGCCTTGGCGGCGCTCAGGATCGTCGCCGGCCTGTTGTTCCTGGCGCATGGCGTCATCAAGGTCTTCGGCTTTCCGGCCGGGGCCGAGCCCGGTCAGCAGGAACTGCTGTCACTGTTCGGTATTGGCGGGGTGATCGAGCTGATCACGGGCCTGCTGCTGATCCTGGGCCTGTTCACACGTCCGGCCGCCTTCATCGCCTCGGGCCAGATGGCCGTGGCCTATTGGATGTTCCACTTCCCCAGCAGCCCTTATCCGGCCGTGAACGGCGGCGACGCGGCCATCCTGTACTGCTTCATCTTCCTTTACATCTTCACTGCCGGTCCGGGCGCGTGGAGCATCGACAATCGAACCGCAAAGCGGTTCTGATTTCTCCAGAATGGGAAAGGCCGCCGCGCTGTCCTGCGCGGCGGTTTTTTCATGCCTGAAGGCTTGCAGCCCAGTCGGCGGCGCGCACCAGGCTGTCGACGATCCCGGGTTCCGACGAGGCGTGGCCGGCGTCGCCGACGATGTCCAGATGCGCCTCGGGCCAGGCGCGGTGCAGCGCCCAGGCGCCTGAGATCGGCGTCACCACGTCGAACCGGCCCTGCGCGATCCAGCACGGGATATGCCGCATCCGGTCCACATTCTTCAGCAGCCAGCCGTCCTCCTCGAAGAAGCCGGCGTTGGTGAAGAACCAGTTCTCGATCCGCGCGAAGGCGACGGCGAAGTCGGGCTCGGCGAACTTGTCAGGCCGGGCGTTGGGGCCCTCGACGCTGACGGTCTCGCCCTCCCAGCTGGACCAGGCGACGGCGCAGCGTTCGCGCTCGGCGACGTCATCGCCGATCAGCCGCTTGTAATAGGCGGCCATCAGGTCGCCGCGCTCGGCCTCGGGGATGGGGGCGATGAAGCGCTCCCAGGCGTCGGGGAAGACCATCGAGGCGCCGTCCTGATAGAACCAGTGCAACTCCTTCTTCGTCAGCAGGAAGATGCCGCGTAGCAAGAGCGCGATGACCCGCTCAGGGTGGGTGATGGCGTAAGCCATCGACAGGGTCGAACCCCAAGAGCCGCCGAACACCACCCATTTGTCGATGCCGCACAACACGCGTAGACGCTCGATATCGTCGATCAGGGTCCAGGTTGTGTTGTCTTCCAGCGAGGCGTGGGGCCGCGACTGACCGCAGCCGCGCTGGTCGAACATGATGATGCGATAGACGGCCGGATCGAAGAAGCGGCGCATGCCCGGATTTACCGCGCCGCCAGGCCCGCCGTGCAGAACCAGGACCGGCAGGCCGTGCGGATTGCCGGATTCCTCGTAATAGATTTCATGCACGCCTCCAGTCGGCATCCAACCCGAGGCATAGGCCTCGATCTCGGGGTGGAGCACACGACGCGGCTCGGCGGGCGTGGGGAAGGCCATGGATGCTTGGTCTTTCTACGAGGAAATCAGGGGCGAGAACGCAAGGCCGCAAACGCCAGGCAGAGCCAGCCGGCGATCATCAACAGGCCGCCGATCGGGGCCACGGCGCCGAACGCGGGCACGCCGAGAAAGGCGATCGCCGCCAGGGCGAGGCAGAAGATCAGGCCGCCGATCGATCCGAGCCAGCCCGCAAGGCGCGCCAGCCCGCCGCCCCCTGTCCATTGGGCGCAGGCGAAGGCGAAGACGGCGTGGACGATCTGATACTGGGCGCCGGTGGTCAGCAGGGTCTTGATCTGCGGCCCGGCGCCATGCGCGGCGAAGGCGCCCAGCGCCACGGCCAGGGCGCCATTCAGGGCGGCGAAGACGATCAGGTTGCGACTCACTGTCATTCGAAAACCCTAGACCGCCAGGTCGTCGATGTCTGCGACGCAGGAAGGTTAACCGACACGCGGCAGCGGCGTCAGGTGGCTGGCCATGGCCGAGGCGGCGGCCTTGACGCCCTTTCGCACGGCCGCCTCATTGGCGGGGGCGGGCGCGCGCAGCAGGCCGATCGACGGCGTCAGAGGGCCATCCGGCAAATCCGAGAGCACGCGGTAGAAAATATAGGAGCCGGCGTCTTCCTCGATGTCGGACGAGGCGTCGGCCTGCAGCCCGGCGGCGGTCAGGGCGCGAACCATGTCGGCGACGGGTGCCGTGGTGCGGGCCACGCCCGGCCCGGTGCTGGACAGGCGGTGCTTGTAGTCGAGAGTGCGGTTTTCAGCTCGCATCTGGACCCGGAAGCCTGCGCCCTTTTGCGTGCGTCCGACCAAGAGGACGGCCCGGCATTCCCCGCTCCCGAGACGGGCGGCCAGGGTGGAGGCGAGTTCGTCGGGATCGGCGGCGGCGATGGGCACGGCGCGGGCCCCGCTGGGGCTCCAGATTTCGCCCGACAGATCCTCAACCAGATCCCACCCGTCATCGTCGCCGTCATAGGCGCAGATGATGATGCCAGGGCGGCGATCGCCGCTCGTACGACTGTCGATTTCGTTCATCGTGCCAGCCATAGCCCCATCCATGACAGTTCGGTGACGTGCAAGAGGCTGTAACTTCCCCACGCCGTCAAGTCCGCAAGAGTCTTAGCCCAGGTCGCCGACCGCCGCATCCAGCAACATGAAGGCGCGACCGCTGTCGGACGCCAGGCTGGACTGCACCGCCGCGCTGTCTCCGGCTCGTGCGGAAGCGTTCAGCATGACCGCAAAGTTGCGGACATAGCGTTCGGCGTCGGCGCGCAGTTCGGCGTCGCTGAGGACACGGCGAGACACGCTGCGGACAGCGGCCGGGGCAACGCGGCGGACGATCTGACGCGCGGCGTCGGGGTCGCCATTGCTGAGGGCGCGGGCGGCCTCTTCGACGCGGGAGCGGGGCAGGAGGGCGTTGGGATCGACCCCCATGCGCCGGATGGCGGCGGCGACCCGGTCGGACAGCGCCTCGGCCTCGGCAGGCGAAGGGGAGGGCGTGTCCAGTTCCAGCGGCGCCTCGTTGTCGTCGTCGCCCTCGATCAGATCGCTCCAATCCAGGCCCTTGTCCGTCGCCGGCGGGGGCGTCTCTGCGGGCTCGAGCCGCAGGCGACTGCGCAGACCGAATCGCCGCTCTTCGACGGGAGGCGAGGCGGGAGGCGTTGGGCGATCGGTCCGGCGCTCGGGACGAGGTTCGGGCCGGGCCTCGATCTCTGCGGCCGGCTCGCGACGACGCGCCGGCGTCGTATCGCCCGACACCACGCCCATCAAACGCACGGCCTCGGTCAGCATGTCGTAGTTCCGGCGCACGCGATCCTGGAAGCCGACATCCAGCGCCTCGGTGTCCTCGGCCGCCTTTCGCGAGGCGGCGGAAAGGGAGGCCAGGCCTTCTTCGACAGTGGCGCGCACGGCGTCGGCGCGGGCGCGAGCTTCCTGAGGCAGGCGCGCGGCGCGCTCGTCGATGTCGGCGACGGCGGTGTCGATTTCTGACAAGGCGCTGTTGAGACGTGCCACCAGGGTTTCCAGGCGGCTGACCATCCGCTCGCCGGTCTCTTCGACCAAGCCGGACGTTTCGGTGACGATGCGGCGGGCGTCGGCGATGCGGGCGTCGGCGGCGGTGTCGGCCTTTTGGGCCGCGTCAAACAAGGATTCGCCCAGGCGGTCGGTGCGCAGACGCGCCTGTTCGGCGGCGTCGGCGGCGGCGGCGCGAGAATCCTCGGCCGTGGCGCGCATCTGCTCCAGGGCGCGGCGCGTCTCTTCCATCAGGGCGTCGCGCGCCTCGGCCGCCAGGGCCTCGAAGCGGTCGAGGGCGAGCTTGGTGGCGGAATCGAAGCCGTCGGCCTCGCGTTGCGACATGTCGACGAGAGCGCGGAACTGGTCGGTGGCCGCCTCGACCAGATCGCGCATGGACTCGACCGAGGTCTGGGTGGTGCGATCCAGATCGCCCGCGGCGCTGCGCGTGGCGGAGAGATGTTCGATCAGTTGAGCGCGCTGGCTTTCGACCTGGGCGGAGAAGTCTTCCTGATCGGTGCGCAGGGCGTAGGCGGCGGTGACCAGGGCGGCGCGCTGCTGGCTGAGGCCTTCCGCGACGGACTGAATCTGCTCGGCGACGCCCGAACCGGCGTTCTCAAGTCGAATGGTCTGGCGCGCCAGATCGTCGGAGGCCACGCGGGCGGCGTCCTGCGCTTCTCCAGCGGCGGCGGCGAGGTCGGCGGCGCGGGCGGCGAGGGCGGCCTCCGCTTCACGAAGCTGCGCCTGAGCCAGGTCCGAGGCGTCGGCGACCATGCGCGACTGACGCTCTACAGCGTCGATGACGCCCGACGCCTGCGTATCCAGATGGATGCCCAGGGTCTGCATCTGGTCGCGCTCGCGGCCTAGGTTTTCCGTGAGACGACGCGCAGTGCGGCCGGCGTTCTCGGCCGCCTCGTTCAGGCGCGCTGTCTCCTGGGCCAGCGCCTCTCGAAGCAGGGCCATGTCGTTGCGGGCACGTTCCGCCGCCAGGGTGGCGTGATCGATGTCGGAACGCAGCGTCTGAAGCACCTCGCCGGTTTGCTGGGCGGCCAGGGCGGTCGGGGCCACCAGGGCCTCGGCCAGTTGCCGGGCGCGACGCGTCTCCGCGGCCAGACCGGCGCCCTGTCGGACGGCATGGGCCAACATGATGGCCAAACCCGCAGGGGCCAGGGCGATCAGGGCGTAGATGGCGATCCGGAGCGGGTCCAGTTCGGCCCCGCCGGCGCCGAACTCGTAAGCGGCCCAGGAGGCGACGCCGCCGATCCACAGGGCGGAGGCGACGCCTGCGATCACATAGGCGTGTCGCCCGGACGGCTCGCCCTGGGCCTTGGCTTGAACAGTTTTCACAGCCGGCGGTTTGGACAGCTCGAACGGCGCGGGCGGCTGACCGGCGGTGACCGCCATATCGACAGGCGTCTTTGTCGTCGCTTCCGCATTGACAGGGGCGGCGCCCCTTTCGGCGGCAAGGGCGCGTTCTTCGGCCTGCCGCTGCTCTTCCAGCAGGCGACGGCGGCGGCGCTCCGACATCGGCGGCTCGAACGTCGGCTGCACGATCTCGAAATCAGGCTCGGAGATCGGGTCGAGCGACGGTGTCGCCTCCTCGACCGGCATTTCATCTGAGGACGAAAGATCAGCCGGCGCGACGGCCTCGTCGTCGGTCAGCTTCAGCGGCGGCCGTTTGGGAGACTTCATAAGCTCAAAAACTCGATCTCTACGCGGGCGTCCGACAGCGCCGAGGAAACCCTAGAGCATGATCGATGCGGACGAAACCGACTCAAGTCCGCAACCTGTCGATGAACCGCGTCATGCAGCGCGCAAAGCGCCGCAGCGTTCAGCAGTCGCGCTTGGATTCGGAAAGCAGCGTGGCGTTGGAGCCGGTGTCACGACACTCCACCACACGACGCACTTCGCGGTCGCCGTGGTTGGGGTTGTGCGTGTCGACCCCGAACTGCGTCAGGACGGCGGCGGCCAGCAGGGCGATGAAGCCAGCGATCAGTTCGACAAGCGCCTGCATTCTACCCTCCCTCGCAGCCTGTATGGCTACGCTCCTTATGCGCCAAATCGGCGAACGTCACAATCCCGCCCTGAAAGATTGACCGAAGGACACGCGCGTGGAACGGAGGATGCAGGCGCTTCGACACCATGTCACGCGAATCAGACAGATAGGTCGCATGACTTTAGCCGGCGACAGTTACGAAGGCAGTCTGCTGGAGCCGGGGCCCGCCCTGTGGACGTCCGCCGTCGCGCACCGTTTTTCCGTGCTGATGGAAAACGAGGCCTATTTCGACGCCCTCTCGTCTGCGATTCACAAGGCCCAACGCTCCATCGTGCTGCTGGGATGGCAGTTCGATCCACGCACCCATCTGGATCCGGAAACGCGACCCGGCGACAAATCGGCGGAAATCGGTCGCCAGCTGCGGATGCTGGTCAAGAAGAAGCCGGACCTGGATGTGCGACTGCTCATCTGGAAATCGCCGCTGCTGATCGCCGCGTCGCAAGGCTTCTATCCGCACAAGGCGCAGCGCTGGTTCCGTAAGCGGATGGTGGAGTTCCGGCTTGATTCCCCCGGTCCGATCGGCGCCTGTCATCACCAGAAGGTGGTTGTCATCGATGACAAGGTGGCCTTCTGCGGCGGCGGCGACATCTCGACCGATCGCTGGGACTCCGACGAACATCTAGACGGCGACCCGCGCCGCGCCCTGCCTAGCGGCCTGATCTGCAAGGCGCGTCATGAGGTGATGAGCGTGATGGACGGCCCTGCGGCGCGTGCTCTGGGCGATCTGGCGCGCGAGCGCTGGTTCAAGGCGACCTGGGAGCGCACCATCCCGGACGAGGTCGAGGACGATCCCTGGCCTGACGGCGTGCCGGTGCAGATGACCGATGTGCCCATCGGCATCGCCCGCACCGAGCCGAAATGGTCGGGGCGGCAGGAGGTGCGCGAGAGCGAGGCCTTGCACCTGGAATCCATCCGGCGCGCCAAGCGGCTGATCTATATCGAGAACCAGTATTTCACCTCGCCGGTCATCGCCGCCGCATTGGCCGAACGTCTGGCCGAGGTGGATGGGCCGCAGGTCATCGTCATCTCGACCGCCAAGAGCCCGAGTTGGTTCGACAGCATGACCATGGACACGGCGCGGGCCGAGGTGCTGCACCGGCTGGAGCAGGCGGACAAATACAACCGCTTCTTCGCCTTCGCCCCGCTGACCGCCGACGGCGACCGGATCATCGTCCACGCCAAGGTGACC
>NZ_JAELUF010000049.1 GCF_016429195.1 Brevundimonas sp. ASV9 | reverse complement strand
TCGGTTCGCCTTTATGACGTCGTCGCCGACCGGCTGCCGCTGGCGCAGGGCGAGATCGCGGCCAGCCTGGCGCGTCACGTCGGACGCGGCCTGGTCGATCAGGCCGCCGCCGATGCGGCCCTGGCCCGCATCACGACCAGCGACGGAATGGCCGAGACCGTCGCCGGCGCCGATCTGGTCATCGAGGCGGCGCTGGAAGACGAGGCCGTCAAGAAGGCCATCTATGCGCAGGTCGTGCCGCACCTAGGGCCGCAGACCCTGCTGGCGTCCAACACCTCTTCGATCTCGATCACCCGCCTGGCGTCCTCGACGGACCGGCCTGACCGGTTCGTCGGCCTGCATTTCATGAAGCCGGCGCCGGTGATGAAACTGGTGGAGATCATCCGCGGCATCGCCACCTCGGCCGAGACCCATTCCGCCGCCGTCGCCTTTGCCGAAAGCCTGGGCAAGACCACCACGGACGCCGAGGACTTCCCCGCCTTCATCGTCAACCGCATCTTGGTGCCGATGATGAACGAGGCCATCTTCGCCCTGTACGAAGGCGTCGGCAACGTCGCCTCGATCGACAAGGCGCTGCGCCTGGGCGCCAATCATCCGATGGGCCCGCTGGAACTGGCCGACTTCATGGGGCTGGACGTCGTCCTGGCCATCATGAACGTGCTGTATGACGGCCTGGCCGACAGCAAATATCGTCCCTGCCCCCTGCTGGTGAAATACGTCGAGGCCGGCTGGCTGGGCAGGAAGAGCGGACGCGGCTTCTATGACTATTCCGGCGCTGCGCCGGCGCCGACGCGATGAGCCGTTTCGAGAGCTATTCCGACCTGCCCGGTCAGGCGACCATCGCCGCGCGGCCCGGGCGGACGCCTCGGATTTTGGCCTGTTTGGCCGGCGCGGCCTGGCCGCCCCTGTGGTTGACCCTGCCCTTCTGGCGGCCGCACGCCTATCTGCCGGGTCGCGACATGGACTGGCGGCTGGTGGTGATGCTGATCGGCCTGATCACCGTGCCGCTGGCGCTGTATCGCGTGCTGAACGAGCGCAAGCGCGACGGCCGACCTGGCACGCGGCTGGGCGTCGTCTGGCGCTTCATGATGTACGGCGGCCTGGCGGCGGCCCTGGTCCAGATCGTCGTCGCCCTGGGCATGAGCGTGATGGGCTGGTTCGAGGCCGGCGATGTGATGCAGGCCCTGGGCGCGACCGAGACCACCCTGCTGATCTTCGGCGTCGGCGGCCTGCCCATCGCCATGATCGTGGGCGTCAGCTACGCCCTGTGGGCCGGGTTGTGCGCCGCCTTCATCGCCTTCGAGGCGCGGCCGGCGGTCAAGGACCGACTGGGCTTGATGCCCAAAAGCTGAAATGCATGGGGCTGACATTCAGGCCTGACGCCTGAGTTCGAGGATTGGGGGATCCGAGAATGACCATGGACGACACGGATAAGGATGCGGCGGAGATGCTGTCGCCCGTCGCGGCGACCTCGCGCATCGCCAGCCTGGACGTCATGCGGGGGCTGGCGGTGCTGGGCATCCTGGCGGTCAATGTCGTCTCCTTCGGCCTGCCGGTCATGGTCTATCAGGACGCAAGCCTGAGCCCGTTTCCGGTGATCGGCGCCAACGCCGTGGCGCGCTGGACGATGGACGTCTTCTTCCATCAGAAGTTCATCACCCTGTTTTCGATGCTGTTCGGGGCCTCGATCTATCTGGTCGGGGGCGAGCGGGGCGATGCAGCGCGTGGCAAACTACTGCGGCGCCGGCTGTTCTGGCTGGCGGTCATCGCCCTGATCCACGGCCTGGCCTTCTGGTATGGCGACGTGCTGCTGCTCTACGCCTGGTCGGGCCTGTTCGTGATGCTGGTGCGGTCGATGCGGGCCGGAAAGCTGATCGGGATCGGCCTGGGCGTGACCCTGTTGCTGGGCGCAATGCAAGCGGGCGCGACCTGGCTGATGGTCGCCGGGCCGCCGGCGATCACCGAGGCGATCAACCAGGGCGGGCCGCATTACACTGCCGCCATGGTGACGGAGTCGATCGCCGCCTATCGCAGCGGCTGGGCCGGGGCGATGGGCCAGAACCTTCAGAACTGGGTTCTGCTGCAGGGCGCCAGCCTGACGATGTTCGTGTTCTCGACCGTGGCCCTGATGATGCTGGGACTGGGTCTGTTCAAGGCCGGCGTTTTCAGCGGCCGGGCGCCCAACGGGGTCTATGTCGCCTTGATAGCTATCGGCGGCGTCGTACTGGCCCTGCTGGGCGTGCTGGAATGGCGCGAGGCGATGGCGCCGACCGGAACCCACCCGACGCGCGGCCTGGCGGAGGTCGTCGCCTCCTTCCCCGTCTTCGTCACCCTGGCCTACGTCAGCCTGATCGTGCTGGCGACGACCCGGGGGCTGGCGTGGATCACGGCGGCGCTGCGGCCGGTAGGACAGATGGCCTTCACCAACTATCTGACCCAGACCCTGATCATGACGTCGATCTTCTACATGCCGTGGGGGCCGCGCCTGTTCGGGCGAGCCGACTATGTTCAGATGTGGGGCCTAGTCCTGGCGGTCTGGGCGCTGCAGCTGATCTGGTCGCCGCTATGGTTGTCGCGGTTCAGCATGGGGCCGCTGGAGTGGGTTTGGCGCTGTCTGACCTATGGTCGGCGGGTGCCGATTTCAAAAGGCGGCTGACGGCGCTTTTATCGCAGGCGCGAAGCGATTAACTGAGGGCCATGGCCGCCCCGGATACTCCCGCCGAAACCTTCAAGCGCGCGCTGGGTCATGCCGCGCGGGCGCTGGCCGAACAGCCCGAACTGGAGGTGGTGTTCGGGTCCGACGGGCCAAAGCTGTCGAACGGCGTCCTGACCCTGCCTCATCCGCCGCGCGATCCTTCCGGGCCCGAGAGCGCGTCCCTGCGCGGCCAGGCCGACCGGCTGGCGCTTCGTCTGGCCAATCACGATGCGGCGGTGAACAGCCGGATGCGGCCGGCGGACGCCAAGGCGGCCGAGGTGTTCGATGCGGTCGAACAGGCGCGCGTCGAGGCCTTCGGTTCGGAACATCTGGCCGGGGTGCGCGACAATCTGGGCGCCGCCCTGATCACGCGATTGGAAAAGACCGGCGCCCTGCGCATCAGCGAGGCCGACCGCGTGCCCGTGTCCGAGGCCGTGGCGCTTCTGGTGCGCGAGCGGCTGACCGGGCGCCCCGCCCCCGACGGCGCCCGGGCCATGCTGGATCTGGTCCGCGCCAACATCGAGGCCAAGGCCGGCGCCAAGCTGGACGCCCTGGCCGGCACGGCGGGCGATCAGGAAGGTTTTGCGCTGAAGATGCGCGAGGTGCTGCGCGCGCTGGACCTCGACCCCGGCGACGGGCGCGGCGAGGATACGTCCGAAGATCCCGGCGACGAGGAGCCCGATCCTCAGGACCCTGCGGCCGACGACGATCAGGACGAGGAGGAAGAGCAGGACGGCGGCGAAGGCTCCCAGTCGATGGAGGGCGACGCCGACGATCAGTCTTCCGAGCAGGAGCGCGAAAGTCGCCCCGAAGGCGCGCCCGCCGACCCCGACGGCGAAGGCGCCGACGATGGCCCGGAACTTCAGGAAGGCCAGCAGCCGAACCGTCAGCAGATGGCCGACGACGGCCGCGCGGTTGATTTCTACCGCGTCTTCACCACCGCCTTCGACGAGGTGGTGGACGCCGCTGACCTGTGCGACCCCGTCGAACTGGACCGGCTGCGCGCCCTGCTGGATGGCCAGCTGGCCATCCTGTCCAGCGTCGTGTCGCGCCTGGCCAACAAGCTGCAACGGCGCCTGCTGGCCCAGCAGAACCGTTCCTGGGTCTTCGATCTGGAAGAGGGGATGCTGGACACGGCGCGGCTGACCCGGATCGTCACCGACCCGACCGCCCCCCTGTCGTTCAAGGCCGAGAGCGAAAGCCCGTTCCGCGACACGGTCGTGACCCTGCTGCTCGACAACTCCGGCTCGATGCGCGGGCGGCCGATCATGGTGGCGGCGGTCTGCGCCGACATCCTGGCGCGAACGCTGGAACGCTGTGGCGTGAAGGTCGAGATCCTGGGCTTCACCACCCGCGCCTGGAAGGGCGGACAAAGCCGCGAGGCCTGGATCACCGCCGGCAAGCCGCAAAATCCGGGCCGCCTGAACGACCTGCGCCACATCATCTACAAGGCCGCCGATGCGCCCTGGCGCCGGGCCAAAAAGAACCTGGGCCTGATGATGCGCGAAGGTCTGCTGAAGGAGAATATCGACGGCGAAGCCCTGCAATGGGCGCACAATCGCCTGCTGGCTCGCACCGAGCAGCGCCGCATCCTGATGGTCATTTCCGACGGTTCGCCGGTGGACGACTCGACCCAGTCGGCCAATGCAGCGCTTTATCTGGACAAGCACCTGCGTCAGGTGATCGCCGATATCGAGGACCGCTCCCCGGTCGAATTGCTGGCGATCGGCATCGGCCATGACGTGACCCGCTGGTATCGCAAGGCCCTGACCATCGTGGATGTAGAACAGCTGGCGGGGGCCATGACCGAGAAGCTTGCCGAACTGTTCGAGAACGAGGGGGCGGCGGGTCCCACCCGTCGCACCAAGCGAAAGCTGGCGGCATGAGCCGTTTCGGCCGGCTGACCAGTGTCTGGATCGCCCTGTCGCTGTCGGCTTGCGCCGCCTCGCTGGGCGCGCCGCGTCCCTATCCGTTGTCATCGGACGGCTGGACGCCCCAGGTCGCGGAACTGCGAAGCGTCAGCCTGGGCCTGCCCGGCGGGACGCAGTTGGCCGACGGCGTGACGTTCGCCGGCGGCCTGCAGATCGGCGCGGCTCCGACATCGCCGCTACACAGCCTTTCAGACCTGAAGCTGACCGGCGACGGCGGTTTCGTCACGGTATCGGACACCGGCGATCTGGTGCGCGGCGACATTCGCCTGGACGCCCGGGGGCGGCTGGCTGGCCTGGACCACTTCCGCTCGCGCCGGCTGACGCTTCAGGACGGCGCCGCGATTTCCGACAAGTCAGACGGCGACGCCGAGGGCTTAGCCATCACCCCCTCCGGCGATCTGCTGGTCAGTTTCGAGCGGCGTCATCGCATCTGGAACTACGGCTCATTGTCGGCGCTGCGGACGCGGCCAACGCCAGTGCGGTCGCCCGACTTCGCCTTCACCGAGAACGACGGTATGGAGGGGTTGGCCATTGCGCCCGGCGGCTGGCGCGTCTCTGGCGAGGCCGGCGGCGTCTGGGATTGCTCAGCTGCGAGATGCACGGGTGTGAGTGCGCCTCCACAGACGCCGATCCCCGACAGCGAATACCGCATCACCGGTTTGGATCGGGATCCGTCCGGCGCCGGATGGTTCGTAGTCCAGCGCCTGTACCGGGCGCCCATCGACATGCGCGCGCGCGTGCGCCGCATGGCCCCCGACGGAACGCTGGAGCCGGTGTTGATCGAGCTGAAACTGCCCGGCACGACCGACAATTTCGAGGGTATCGCCGCAGAGACGCGCAACGGAAGGACCCGCCTCTACATCCTGTCCGACGACAACTTCAATCCGGCCCAGCGCACCCTGATGCTGGCCTTCGACCTCCGCTAGGCGTCAGGCCGCGCCGGCCCACTGAGTCGGTTGCGAGGTCGATTCATCGGCTTGCAGGGCGCGCACGAAATCATCGCGCCAGATGCCGACATCGGTGGCGCGAACCACGTCCATCAGGGCTTCCCATTTTCGGATCCGCTCGGCCAGCGGCATGGTCAGCGCCTTCTGGATGGCGTCCGACAGCTCTTCGCGACTGTAGGGATTGACCAGCAGCGCCTCACCCATCTGTTCGGCCGCGCCGGCGAAGCGCGACAGGATCAGCACGCCGGGATCGTCCGGGTTCTGGGCGCAGACATATTCCTTGGCCACCAGGTTCATGCCGTCGCGCAGCGGCGTCACCAGACCGACCCGCGCCGCGCGGTAGATGCCCGCCAGCTGATCCCGGCGATAGGTGCGGTTCAGATAACGGATCGGCTGCCAGTCCATGTCGGCGAAGGCGCCGTTGATCCGTCCGGCCAGGGCGTCCAGCCGCGAACGAATGTCTTGGTAACTGTCCACGTCGTCGCGAGAGATCGGCGTGACCTGCAACAGGAAGACCTCGCCCCGCATAGAGGCGTTGTCGTGCAGGAACTGTTCGTAACCCAGCAGCCGCTCTTCCAGCCCCTTGGAATAGTCCAGCCGATCCACGCCCACGATCATCGAGCGGAAAGCCGAAGACGCCGCCATCCGGTCATAGGTCCGCGCCCCAAGCGCCGAGTTTCGCGCCGCCAGGAACCCGTCCACATCGATGCCGATGGGGAAGACGCCGGTCTGGACCTTGCGACCGAAACACTCCAGCCCGCCGGTCCCGTCCAACTCGCCCTGGGCCTCTGACACCACATAGTCGGTGAACAGATCGCTCCATTCCTGGGTATGGAAGCCGATCAGGTCGAAATCGAACATTGATTCCACCAGCCGCCGGTGATGCGGCAGGGTCACCAGCAACTGCCGCGCCGGCCAGGGCGTGTGCAGGAAGAAGCCGATCCGGTTGCGCACACCCAGGCGGCGCAGATCCCGCGCCATCGGGATCATGTGATAATCGTGGATCCAGATCATGTCGTCGGGCTGGATCAACGGGGCCAGCGCCTCGGCGAAACGCCGGTTCACCCGCTCATAGCCCTCGCCGTAGGAGCGCTCGTACTGGGCCAGGTCGATGCGGTGGTGGAATAGCGGCCACAACGTCTTGTTGGCGTAGCCGTTGTAGTATTCGTCGACGTCCTGCCCCTCCAGATCGACGAGCCCTACGGTGACGCCGGCCCGGTCCTCGATCTTCACCTCGCCGGTGTAGTGGTCCACCCGCTCGCCCGACCAACCGAACCACAGGCCGTCGTATTTTCTAAGGGCGGCGGACAGGGCCATCGCCAAGCCGCCGGCGGACCCGGCGGCGGGGTCGGTCGGGGCCGAAACCCGGTTCGAAACAACGATCAGGCGGCTCATGACTTCACTTCACACGGCGACCCCAGCCCCGGGGTCCAGACATTAACGCACATCGGTCCACGAACGGCTCAACAGCACGGCGCAATTGATGATGCCGACCAGGGAATAGGTCTGCGGATAGTTGCCCCACAGCTCGCCATCGTCGATGGAGATGTCCTCACTCAACAACCCTGCAGCCGTCCGCCGGCTCAGCATCTCCTGGAAGATGGTGCGGGCTTCCTCGATGCGGCCGTTCTGGTGCAGGGCTTCGATGAACCAGAAGGTGCAGAAGTTGAAGGCGGTCTCCGGCTCGCCGAAGTCGTCCGGCTCCACATAGCGGAACAGGTGGCTGCCCTTCTTCAGATCGCGCTCGATGGCGTCGAAGGTGGCGACCTGACGCGGATCGTGCGCCTCCAGGAAGCCCAGATCGGTCATCTGCAGCAGAGAAGCGTCCAGCTCGCGGCCGCCGAAGCTGGCGGCGAATCGACCCTCGTCGGGCAGATAGGCCTCGGCTTCGATCCGCTGACGGATGATCTGCGCGCGCTCACGCCAGAAGGCGGCCCGATCCGGCAGGTTCAGATGTTCCGCCGCCTTGGCCAGACGATCGCAGGCGGCCCAGCACATGACGGACGAATAGGTGTGGACCCTCGCAATGGTGCGGAACTCCCACAGCCCCGCGTCGGTCTGATCGTGCATGGCGAAGGCTCGCTCGCCGATCGCCTCCAGCGCGTGGAAATCCTCCAGCGTGCCGGGACGCAGCAGCCGTGCGTCATAGAAGGCCTGAACCAGAGGCAGCACGATCTGTCCGTAGACGTCGTGTTGCAGATGTTCGTGCGCCTGATTGCCGATCCGCACCGGCTTCATGCCGCGGTAGCCCTCGACGCTGTCGATGATGCTCTCGCCGATTCCGGGCTCTAGGCCAACGCCGTAAACCGGCTGGACATGTCCGCCGGCGGAATCGTCGACCAGGTTTCTCAGATAGACGAGGTAGTTCTCGAGGATGTCGACCGCGCCCAACCGGTTCAGCGCCCGCACCGTGTAATAGGCGTCGCGGATCCAGCAGTAGCGATAGTCCCAGTTGCGCCCGCTCTCCTTGAACTCGGGCACCGAGGTCGTCATGGCGGCGACAATGGCGCCGGTCTCTTCATAGGCGCACAGCTTCAGCGTGATCGCCGCGCGGATCACTGCCTCCTGATAGTCGAGCGGCAGATAGAGTTTGCGCACCCAGTCCTGCCAATAGGCCACCGTGCGATCCAGCGCGCCCTGAACGCCGTGGCCGACATCCTGGTCGTAGCCCTCGTCCGGACCCAGGAAGAAGGCGTGCGACCGCTCCAGCCGGAACACGCGCTCCTCCAGCACATGCGACACGGGACAATCGGTCGTCAGGCGGAAGGTGACGTCGGCGCACATATAGCGGATGTGGTTGGATCCGGAGGTGTGCGGCGCCCGGCGCGCGCCCCAGTCCGTCGATGGCCGCAACCGCACACGGATGCGCGGCGTGCCCGACAGCGGCCGCACGATGCGGGCGAAAGCCAGCGGCCGATAGGTGCGCGAGTGCTTCGGATGACGCGGGGCGAAATCTATGATCTCGGCTGACGATCCGTCCTCGGCCGTCATCACCGTGCGCAGAACCGGCGTATTGCGGACATAGGCCTGATCGATCGACTTCACATCCTCCATCTCGATGGCCCAGAAGCCATGCTCGGGCGCCATGCCATCCATCAGGGCGGAAAACACCGGGTCGCCGTCCACCCGCGGCGCGCAGGCCCAGACGAAACGCCCCTGACGGTCGATCAGGGCGCTGACGCCGCAGTTGCCGATGGGAAACAGATCCAGATTGGGCTTCATCGGTTCAGGCCTTCGCTACGGCTTCAAGCCAGGTGAGCACAGCATCCACATCGTCCAGCCGGTATCGGGCCGCCGTCTCGCGCTCGGGGCCGACCAGCACGCCGTATCCGCCCAGCGCCGACGCAGCCTCGAACCCGTATTCGTCGGTCAGGTCGTCGCCCAGCATGACCGGGACCGCACCCTTGAACGGCGCCTCCTGCATGAAGGCCGTGACGGCCGTGCCCTTATCGGCGCCGGGCGTCTTCAGCTCCAGCACCATATGACCGGGTTGGAGCGTCAGTCCCGTTTCGGACTGAAGCTCGGCCGCAATATCCTTGGCGGCGCGCGCTTCGTCCGGGGCCTGACGATAGTGCAGGCCGACAGACACGCCCTTGTCCTCGACGATCACGCCCGGCCGGTCGGCTGCGAACGCCTCGAAGGCGCCCAGCGCCTGGGCGACGCCCGCATCGGCGACCTTGCGCTCGATCGAGCCGTCCTTCAGACGCCGCTCCAGGCCATGCACGCCCGAGCCCGAAACAAGGGCATGATCGGAAATGCGGTCGATCTCGGCGAGGGTGCGGCCGCTTACGATAGCGACGCGGCCCGCAAGTCGCGCCTCGACAGCCTTCAGCGCCGCCGTACGACGGGCGGTCGGCACCACCGCATCGGGGGTCGGCGCCATAGGGGCCAACACGCCGTCCATGTCCAGGAACAGCGCGATCCCGTCGGCGACCACGGGCGGTGTCGGGAGCAATAGCGAAGCGGCTCCGGCATGAGGCGGCATTGACGATCAAACTCTTTGTTTTAGTTCCCCGGTCGGCGTAACGCGCCAGAGCGGCAAAGGTTGACCAGAAACCGACAAAGTCGTCTGAAAGGGAGGCGGCGCGCGAAACGCACTCATGGCGGATCGCGCTCGTCAAAGAAGGAGAGCCCGGCTGCGGGCCAGAACACTATGACCGAGATCGCTCACTCGACCCCCGACGACATCGCCGTGATGACCGACCGCGCCCGTGAGGTCGTGCGCCTGAACATCGAAGCGCTGGAGGCGCTGGAACGCTCGATCGACGTTTCGCTGGCCCGCGCGGTGGATGTCATCATGAGCCGGCCGGGCTATGTCGTCGTCACCGGCATGGGCAAGTCGGGCCATATCGGCGGCAAGATCGCCGCCACACTGGCCTCCACCGGCACCAACGCCTTTTTCGTCCACCCGGCCGAGATGAGCCACGGCGATCTGGGGATGCTTCGTCCCGACGTGACGGTGCTGGCCATCTCCAATTCGGGCGAGAGCCGCGAGCTGCGCGATCCGCTGATCTATTGCCAGCGCAACGGCATTCCCGTGATCGCCATCACGCAGCGGCCGGCTAGCTTCCTAGGTCGAAACGCGGCTGTCTGCCTGACCATGCCGAAGGTGGCCGAGGCCTGCCCCAACGGCTTGGCGCCCACCACCTCTACCCTGATGACCCTGGCCCTGGGCGACGCCTTGGCCATGGTGCTGATGGATCGCCGCGAGTTCACGGCCATGGACTTTGGCTTGCACCACCCCGGCGGCGCCCTGGGCATGAGCTTGCAAAGCGTGCGCGAATGGATGGGCGACAATGCCGCCGTCCCGGCCAGCGTCCCGTTGAACGCCAGCTTCGGCGATGTGGTCTCGGCGATCACCGAAGGTCGAAAGGGCGCGGTGGCCGTTCTGAACGCCGATGGCGCGCTGGCTGGCATTGTCACCGACGGCGACCTGCGCCGTGCGTTCCAGCGCGACACCACCCATCTGACAGCGGCCGATATCATGGGCGCCAACCCCATCACCGTGGACCCGGATGCGCGCATGAGCGACGTCGTCGATCTGTTGACCGCCAACAAGATCGCCAATCTTTTCGTCATCGAGGACGGCAAGCCCACGGCCATCGTCCATATCGCCGAACTGATGCAGGCCGGCTACGTCGCCTAGTATGCGCATTCTCTACGACGCCAGCCGGCTGATGAGCCGGGCCGAACGGTCAGCGCCGACAGGCGTGGACCGGGTGTGTCTGGCCTATGCCGAATGGCTGCTGGCCTCGCCCGATATCACGACCATCCCGGTGCGTGGCCGCAAGAACCGGCTGGTCGCGGTCGAGATCGGCTGGTTCCGGCGGTTCGTGGCCGACCTGCGCGCCAAGTGGAACGGCGCCGCCAGCTCGGCGGCCGATCTGGCGCACGAACAGCGGCTGATCGCCGCCCTGACAGCGGAACGACGGCCGACCGCGTCGGTGCTGTGCCCTGCGCCCCCTCCCGAGAAGGAGAAGCCCGCCGACAAGACGCGGGTGTTCAAACAGTTCTTCCGTTCACGCCACGTCGCCCCGCTCCCGCAGGCCAACCTGTATCTGACCGTCGGCCACACCACCCTGCATGAGCCGACAGCGCTGGAAGAATTGAAGGCCGCCGGGATCGAACGCGTCGTGCTGTTGCACGATCTGATCCCCGTCACCCACCCTGAGTTCTGCCGACCCGGCGATGGCGACAAACACCATGCGCGGGTCTCCAACACCCTGCGCCTGGCCAGCCGGATCATCGTCAACTCCGCCTACACGGGCGATGAACTCCGCGCTTTCGCCGAGCGCGAGGGCCTGCCTCTGCCGCCGGTCCACGTCGCCCACCTCGGGCTCGAGCCGGCCTTCGTCGCCGGCGACGCGATTGAGGCGCCGCGTCCCTATTTCGTCCACGTCGGCACGATCGAGGCGCGCAAGAATCTGGCTCTGCTGCTGACCCTATGGCGGCGACTGGAAGAACGGATGGGCGATCAGACGCCGTCCCTGGTGCTGGTCGGTCGCTATGGCTGGGAGAATGAGGCGGTGCTGGATCATCTGCAGCGCTCGCCCAATCTGCAAGGGGTCGTCCACCAGGCCTCCAACCTGTCCGACGCCATGTTGGCGCGGCTGATGCGCGGGGCCCGCGCCATACTCGCCCCCTCGTCCGTCGAAGGCTTCGACCTGCCCGCCGTAGAGGCGTGCGCCATGGGCCTGTCGCTGATCGCCTCCGACATTCCGCCCCACCGCGAGTTGACGCCGAACGCCGAACTGATCGATCCGCTCGATGGCCTCGGCTGGCTGGCCGCCATCGAGCGCGCGACCACGAAGGCGCCGATACTTTCGCCCTCCTACACGGCGCCGTCCTGGACTGAGCATTTTCGCAGCATCGCCGACGCCATCGGCCTTCAGCCCGTTTCGCCACTGGCGAGCGCGCCCAAAGGCTTGTAATCAATCCGCGAACAAGGGCTATCCAGCTTCATGACGCGCACCATCCTGCCGCTTGCCATTGTCGCCATTCTCGGCGGCTGCTCCACCCTGCCTCGCGACGGGCCCTCGGGCGCCTCGGTCAACGCCGGGGCTACGACTGCCTCGGCTCTGGGCAGCTATGCGCTGGTGCCTTTGACCTTCGAAGCGACCGAACGGATGAAGCAGGTTCCGCCGCAGTTCTTCGGCAGTCTTGCCGCAGGATCGAGCGATCAGCCCGCAGACGTGATTGGCGAGGGCGACACCCTGGCGATCTCGATCTTCGACCCGTCGGGTGCCCTGTTCGGAGGAACCCTGGGCGCCGGATCCTCGTCAAGCCGCACGAACACAACGTTGTCGGGCGGCAACCAGGCCCTTCCCGGCGCGACTGTCGATCGCAGCGGCTCAGTGACCATTCCTTTCGGCGGCCAGGTTCGTGTTCAGGGCCTGACATCGACCCAGGCGGCCGCCGCGATCCGGCGCGCTTTGGTCGGCAAGGTCGCCAATCCGCAGGTGCTGGTGTCCATCGCCGGCAATGCCTCCAACACGGTCAACGTGCTGGGCGACGTGCGCCAGCCGGGTCGCGCGCCCTTGGGCGTCAACAGCGACCGCATTCTGGACGTGATCGCCGCGGCCGGCGGCTCGGCCCGCACCACCGACGACCTGACCATCTCGATCCAGCGCGAGGGCCGCACATACACCGCGCCCCTGTCGGCAGTGACGACCGAGTTCGGCGAGAACGTGCGTCTGCAGCGCGGCGACGTGGTCAATGTTCAGTACAAGCCCCGTCGCTTCTCGACCTTCGGCGGCCTGAACGCCGTGGCCCAGGTCGACATGCCCGCCGGTCCCGTGACCCTGACTGGCGCCCTGTCCAAGGTCGGCGGCCTGAACACCAATACGGCCAATGCGCGTCGCGTTCTGATCTTCCGCTTCGAACGTCCCGAAGTCGCGCAGGCGCTGGGCATCAACCAGCCGGCCACCCCGCGCGGCGTGCCGGTCGTCTACGAGCTGGACTTCAGCGACGCCGCCAATGTGTTCGCCGCCACGAACATGGAAGTGATGCCCGAGGACGTGATCTATGTGCCCCTGGCCGGCGCCGCGGAGATGCGCAAGTTCTTCGAGGTCGTTCAGAGCCTAACCCGCGTCGTCTATGACGTGTCGGTGACCAGCACGCTCAACAACAACTGACGTCATGGCCAGACGGTGGGCGCTGCTTTCGGGACTGTTTTCACGCAAGTCACCGGCTGCACCCGCCGAGGGCACGATCGACCCGTTCGAGCGGCCGACCGATCTGGAGCCGGAAGAACTTGACGCCTTCAGCCTGGCCTTAGCCGAAATCGAGGCCGGGGCGCTGGAGATTTATGCCCAGGCCGGCCTTCCCACCCAGCCGGGCCATTATCGTCGCGATCCCGACACGGCGGACTGGATTTTCATGGCCCGTCAGATCGAGCCGTCCGAACGCTTCGCCCTGGCCCTGCGCTATCCGCCCGAACAGGGATGGCGTTTCGCCCGTCTCGAGGATTTGGGCGCGCGGTCGGACCGCGAGGATGTGCAGGCCGCTGCGCGTCTGATGGCCGATGTGGCGATCTTGCGGGCGTCTCGACGCACCGTCCTCACCCAGGAACATCTGCTGACCGCCATGGAGTTAGGCGCCGCCTGGCGCGACTTGCGCGATGCACAGGCTGTTCGCACCTCCCGTCTGACCCTGTCGGTGCCACAGGCCGCACGTCCCAAGGCGCTCAAGGGCGACAAGCCGCCAAAGCCGCGCTAGAGAGCCCGCCTCCCCAAACCGCAGGCCCTTCCATGTCCGACGCCCCCGAATATCCGCCCGAAGATCAGCCCGTCGGTCGCATCATCGCCATGCCCGCCGACACCAACCCCGAGGGCGACATCTTCGGCGGCTGGCTGCTGGCGCAGATGGACCTTGCGGGCGCGACCCCGGCGTTCGAACTGGCCTGCGGGCGCTGCGCCACCGTGGCGCTAGACGGCATGGTCTTTCACCAGCCCGTCTCGGTCGGCGACGAGGTCAGCATCTACGCCCACGTCATCGGCTCGGGCCGCACCTCCGTCCGCGTCCAGGTCGAGGCTTGGAAGCGAGCGCGGGGCCAGCCCCAGGCCGCGTCGGTGCGCGTGACCCAAGGCGTCTTCACCTATGTGGCCATCGACGAGAACCGCAAACCCCGCGCTCTGCCCGGCAAGGCGTAGAGCGCGGCAAGGGGCGCAAATCTTGACCTATCGCCGGGGCGGGCCTACGTCCCGGCCATGGCCATTCGACGCATCCTCACCATCGACAACGCCGCCGACCTGGCGATCCTGAAGCAGATATCCAAGCCCGTCGCGGCCGTGGACGACGCCGTCCGCGCCCTGATGGATGACATGCTGGAGACGATGTATGACGCGCCGGGCATCGGCCTGGCCGCCGTGCAGATCGGCGCTCTGGACCGGGTGATCGTCATGGACCTGGGCGACAAGGACGGCGTGGTCTGCGAGACCGAGGAAGAGGCGGCCGAGAACGCCGAGGCGCGCAAGAACCCGCGTTTCTTCGCCAACCCGGAAATCCTGTGGACCTCGGACGAGCTCTACACCTACGAAGAGGGCTGCCTGTCGATCCCCGAGTATTTCGACAAGGTGGAACGCCCGGCCCGCGTCCGCATTCGCTATCTGAACCGTGACGGTCAGTCGGTGGAGGAAGAGGCCGAGGGTCTCTACGCCGTCTGCATTCAGCACGAGATGGACCACCTTAACGGCGTGCTCTTCATCGACCATCTGTCGCGTCTCAAGCGGGACCGCGCCGTGACCAAGGTCAAGAAGGCCGCCCGCGACAGGATCGCCGCCTGATGACCAAGATCGTCCGCCCCGAACGTATAGAACGCGCCGCACGTCGTATCGCGCCGTCCATCCCGCGCGGCCGATCGCTGATCATCGACTCCTCGGGCCGTCGTCGCCTGACGCGCAGCCAGAAGGTCGGCGTCGCCGGTGTCGCGACGCTGGCCGGTGTGGCCTTGCTGGGCGTCGTGGCGGGTCTGCTGCTGGATCGCCTGCTCGACTTCGACGACGCCTTGGACGCGGGCGGCGAATGGGACGAGGGCGGCGGCGTCTTCACCCGCTGGCAGTAAACCTCTAAAGGCGTGCCCATGCGCCTTGCCTTCATGGGAACTCCCGACTTCGCCGTGCCGTCCCTGGCCGAGCTGATCGCTTCGGGTCACGAGATCGTCGCCGTCTATTCGCAGCCGCCACGCCCCAAGGGCCGGGGCCAGAAGCTGACGCCGTCGCCCATCCACGCCTTCGCCGAGACCATGGGTCTGCCCGTCTTCACGCCAGAAAGCCTGAAGGACGCCGAGGCGATCGACACTTTCAGAAGTCTGGATCTCGATGCGGCCTGCGTCGTGGCCTACGGCCAGATCCTGAAGACCGAGGTGCTCGAGGCGCCACGCCTGGGCTGTCTGAACCTGCATGGCTCGCTGCTGCCGCGCTGGCGCGGGGCCGCCCCGATCCAGCGGGCCATCATGGCCGGGGACAAGCAGACCGGCGTCCAGATCATGCAGATGAGCCTGGGTCTGGACGAAGGCCCCATCCTGCTCAGCGAACTGATGGACATTCTGCCCGACGACACGGCCGCCAGCCTGTCCGAACGGATGGCCCATGTCGGCGCGGGCCTGTGGCCCCGCGCGCTGGCCGCCATCGACCGGGGCGGCGTCACCCCCTCGGAACAGGTCGGAGCGCCGACCTACGCCAAGAAGATCACCCCGGCCGAGGCCCGGATCGACTGGACCCGCCCGGCCGCCGAGGTGGACGCCCATATCCGAGGCCTGTCGCCCTTCCCCGGCGCCTGGTTCGAGGCCCAGTCAGAGGCTGGCCCCGTGCGGATCAAGGCGCTGCTGTCGGGTCTGGCGGACGGATCGGGCGCGCCCGGAACCGTGGTGGATGACGCCCTGACGGTGGCTTGCGGCGACGGCGCGGTGCGTCTAATCCGCGTCCAGCGCGAGGGCAAGGCGGCGCAATCGGCCGAGGAGATGCTGCGCGGCTTTCCCCTGCCGGTCGGGACCGTGCTCGGCTGATGCCGCGCTACAAGCTGACGATCGAATACGACGGTACGGCCTACAACGGCTTCCAGGCCCAGGACGGCCAGCCGACGGTTCAGGGCGCGCTTGAGGCGGCGATCCACGCCTTTTCCGGCGAGCGGATCCGCATCGCCGCCGCCGGCCGCACCGACACTGGGGTCCATGCGACGGCCCAGGTCATCCATGCCGATCTGGGCCGCGACTGGCCCGTCGACACGGTGCTGAACGCCATGAACGCCCATCTGGTACGCCAGGACGTCTGTGTCCTGGCGGCCGAATATGCGCCTGATCCCGACTGGCACGCCCGCTTCTCCGCCACCGGCCGCGGCTATCTATACCGCATCCTGAACCGTCGCCCCCAGCCCGTGCTGGACCGCGACCGCGTCTGGCACGTCAAGAAGACCCTGGACGCCGAGGCCATGCACCATGCGGCCCAGGTCCTGGTCGGCCACCACGACTTCACCACCTTCCGCGACGTCGGCTGCCAGTCCAGATCGCCGGTCAAATCGCTGGACGTCGCCCGCGTCAGCCGCTTCGGCGAAGAGGTGCATCTGGTCTTCCAAGCGCGCAGCTTCCTGCACCGCCAGGTCCGGTCGATGGCCGGCACTCTGGTCGAAGTGGGCTTAGGCCGCTGGAGCGCCCACGACGTCAAGGCCGCGCTGGAGGCGAAGGACCGCGCCCGCTGCGGCCCTGTCGCCCCCTCGGCAGGGCTCTATCTCAGCGGCGTGCGCTACGACTAACCTCGCCGGTCAGCCGCGCTGCTGGACCAGCACCTCGGCGATCTGGACCGCGTTCAAGGCCGCGCCCTTCCTCAGATTGTCGTTGGAGACGAACAAGGCGAGGCCGTGCTCGACCGTCGGATCGGGACGCACCCGGCCGACGAAGACCGGGTCCTGACCCGCCGCTTCCAGCGGATTCGGCACGGCCGTCACCACCACGCCGGGCGCCTGGGCCAGCAGGTCCAGCGCTTGAGCCGCCGACAGCGGGCGCTCGAACTCGACATTGATCGACAGCGAATGTCCGGTGAAGACCGGCACCCGCACGCAGGTGCCCGAGACCGGCAGGCCGGGGATTTCCAGGATCTTGCGGCTTTCGTCGCGCAGCTTCAGCTCCTCGTCGGTATAGCCGTCTTCGCCGAGCGTATAGTTCAGGGCCACGACGTTTGCCGCGATCGGAACGACCCACTTCTCGGGCGCGCCGAAATCCACGGCCCCGCCGTCGCGGGCCAGGGCCGCGCCCTGCCCCACGGCCGCCCGCGACTGGTCCTCCAGCACGCGAATGCCCTCTATCCCGCCGCCCGACACCGCCTGATAGGTGGAGACGGTCAAACGCTTCAGACCCGCCGCGCCGTGCAGAGGCTTCAGCACCGGCATGGCGGCCATGGTGGTGCAGTTGGGGTTGGCGATGATCCCCTTAGGCACGTTGGCCAAAGCGTGCGGGTTCACTTCGGCGACCACCAGCGGCACCTCGGGGTCAGACCGCCAGGCCGAGGAATTGTCGATCACCACGGCGCCGGCCGCCGCCACCTTGGGAGCCAGGGCCTTGGACGTCTCGCCGCCGGCCGAGAAAAAGACGATGTCCAGACCGGCGTAGTCGGCGCTCGCCGCATCCTCGACCACGATCTCGGTCTCGCCGAAGCGGATCGTCTTGCCCGCCGACCGGGCCGAGGCGAACAGGCGCAGCGAAGCCAGCGGGAAGTTCCGCTCGGCTAACAGCCCACGCATCATCTCGCCGACGAGGCCGGTTGCGCCGACGATTCCCACGTGGGGCGGGTTGGACGGGGAAAAGGACATGCAGGCGTCTCCTGAAAGGATGGAGGCGCGGGGTTCAGCCGGATCGACCGCCCCGCGCATCGGCGGGGCTTGGGATCGGGTTGTCGCTAGACCGCGCGCGCACCCGAAACCGCCCCGCCGAAGCCGGTGGTTTTCAGGGTCATCGCTTTGGTCAGGCGCTGCGTCACGGCGACGCTCTCTAAGGGTGAGAACCGGTCGTGTAAACGGCCGACCACGGAAAAATCAACGCAGCAAGCATGATCTGCGGGCTTGCCTGCGCAATAAAGCCGTCGATCTCGCCTCCCGTCATCCTCAAGCTTGACCCAAGGATGACGGAGCCGAAGGTTCGCGTATCAGACCTTGGACAGGATCAGCGTGCCGTTGGTGCCGCCGAAGCCGAAGCTGTTGGACATGACGTGGGTCAGTTCGCCGTCGTGGCGCTCCCGCAGGATCGGCATGCCTTCGAACGCCGGATCGAGATTTTCGATATGGGCGCTTTCGGCGGCGAAGCCGTTCTGCATCATCAACAGGCAGTAGATGGCTTCCTGGGCGCCGGCCGCGCCGAGCGAGTGGCCGGTCAGCGACTTGGTCGAGGAGATCATCGGCATCTGGTCGCCGAAGACGGCGCGCACGGCCTCCATCTCCTTGGCGTCGCCCACGGGCGTCGAGGTGCCGTGCGGGTTCAGATAGTCGATCTTCGGATTGCCGGCCTGTTCCAGCGCGATCTTCATGCAGCGCTGGGCGCCCTCGCCCGAGGGGGCGACCATGTCGTAGCCGTCGGCGTTGGCGCCATAGCCGGTGACTTCGGCGTAGATGGTCGCGCCGCGCGCCTTGGCCCGCTCATACTCTTCCAGCACCACGATGCCCGCGCCGCCGGCGATGACGAAGCCGTCGCGGTTGGCGTCATAGGCTCTGGAGGCGACCGACGGATTGTCGTTGAAGTCCGACGACATGGCGCCCATGGCGTCGAACATGTTGGACATGGACCAGTCGATGTCCTCGCAGCCGCCGGCGAAGACCACGTCCTGCTTGCCCCACTGGATCTGTTCGACCCCGGCGCCGATGCAGTGGGCCGACGTCGCGCAGGCCGAGCTGATCGAATAGTTGATGCCGCGCATCTGGAACCAGGTCGACAGCACCGCCGACGGGCCCGACGCCATCGCCTTGGGCACCGCGAACGGGCCGATGCGCTTGGGCGCGCCCTTTTCGACCGTGGTCGCGGCCGCCTGCAGGATCACTTGGGTCGAGGGACCGCCCTCGCCGACGATCAGGCCGATCCGGTCGTCCTTGATCTCGTCCGCCGTCATGCCCGACGACTTCAGCGCTTCTTCGAAGGCGATGTGGCCCCAAGCCGTGCCGTTGGCTAGGAAGCGCGCGGCGCGACGGTCGACCAGCTCTTCCCACGGACCGATCTTGGGCGGCGCCCAGACCTGGCTGCGGAAGCCGTATTTGGCGTGGTCGGGGGCATGAACGACGCCCGACCGGGCTTCGCGCAGGGACTGGGTCACCTCCTCGGCGCCGTGGCCGATGGAAGAGACGATGCCCAGGCCGGTGACGACGACACGACGCATGGTGTTTCCTTCTTGATGCTTCCTGGTCCGAGGACCGTCCGCCTTGTTCGCGGTTATATAGGGGCGTTAACCGCCCGCCGCCTCATCCTTGGCGCCGAACAGGCCGACCCGCATGTCGTTGCAGGTGTAGATGACCTGGCCGTCGGCCTCCAGCACGCCGTCGGCGATGCCCATGACCAACTTGCGGTTGATGACGCGTTTTAGGTTGATCTTGTAGACCACCTTTTTGACGTCCGGGGTGACCTGGCCGGTGAACTTGACCTCGCCGACGCCCAGGGCGCGGCCGCGACCGGGACCGCCGATCCAGCCCAGATAGAAGCCGACCAACTGCCACATGGCGTCCAGGCCCAGGCAGCCCGGCATGACGGGGTCGCCGATGAAGTGGCACTGGAAGAACCAGAGGTCGGGATGGATGTCGAGTTCGGCCTCGACATAGCCCTTGCCGTGCTCGCCGCCGTCCGCATTGATCGTAGTGATGCGGTCGAACATCAGCATCGGCGGGGCGGGCAGCTGGGCGTTGCCGGGACCGAACAGCTCGCCGCGGCCCGAGGCCAGCAGGGCCTCATGATCGAAGGACGAAGGATATTGGGACTGGGTCAAGGCGCTTCCGTTTCTTAAGGCGTTGCGCGCGGGTTACACGACCGCGCCGCTTCGCTCAACAGCGTGCGGTCAGTTGCGACCCGTACCCGCGGGGCGATTGGCGTTGCACAGCGCCCGCTCCTGCGTGCCGAACACGGCCCGCTGGGCCACGAAACCCTCCAGCCGTCGCGCCCGGACCTTGCACCAGCCCTCCTCGCATTCGTCCAGCATCACCAGGGCGCGTGGCGACAGGCGCGCGCGCACCGACGCCGTGTCGGATCGGCCCGAGCGGATCGGCACTTCCTCGGCGGTCGTGTTGAAGACATAGCGCCGGCCCGACGACACCGTGCGGTGGATCCAGGCCACGGCGCCGTCAGGGTCGCAAATCTTGCGCCATTCCGTCGTCTCGGCGATCACCTGAACCGGCAGGCCGGCGGCCCGGTATTCCCACAGGATCGGATAATCCAGACCCGGCCCTTGGCGCGCGCGGACGTGCGAGGACTTCAGCGAAATCCAGCGCGGCACCTCAAGCCCGGTCGGGGTCGGGCGGCCGTCGGGCATGGTCGCGCCGGCGCTGGCCATCACGCCGAGGCCGAGAATGGCTCCAACGATGGCGATGCGGCGTCGCAGGCTTTGGAAGATGGCGGCGGCTTTGCTAGACACTGATTGGAACGACCCGTCGCGCGGGCTTTGATCCGTCTGAATCGCCGCCCGCTAACCAAGGCCGAGAATGTCCCCCCGCAAGCTTAAGGTCGTATTAACCAGACGCCTGCCCGACGCGGTCGAAACGCGGATGCGGGAGCTGTTCGACGCCGAGTTGAACCTGAAGGATCAGCCGATGGACCGCGCCGCGTTGCAGGCCGCCGTCCAGCGGGCCGAGGTTCTGGTGCCCACCATCACAGACGTCATCGACGCCGACCTTATCAATGGCGCAGGCGAGCAGTTGAAGATGATCGCCAACTTCGGCGCCGGGGTCGACCATATCGACGTCGACGCGGCCGTGGCGCGCGGCATCATCGTCACCAACACCCCCGGCGTCCTGACCGAGGACACCGCCGACCTGGCCATGAGCCTGATCCTAGCCGTCAGCCGCCGCATCGTCGAGGGCGCGCAGGTCGTGGCCGAAGGCCGGTTCGAGGGCTGGACCCCGACCTGGATGTGCGGGCGCAAACTGTGGGGCAAGCGGCTGGGCATCGTCGGCATGGGCCGGATCGGCCAGGCCCTGGCCCGTCGCGCCAAGGCCTTTGGGCTTCAGGTCCACTATCACAATCGCAAGCCCGTCCCGGCCTTGATCGAGGAAGAACTGGGCGCGACCTACTGGGACGATCTGGACCAGATGCTGGCCCGGATGGACATCGTCTCGCTGAACTGTCCGGCGACGAAGGACACCCACCATCTGCTGTCGGCCGAGCGCCTGGCCCGGCTCCAGCCCCACGCCATCCTGATCAACACCGCGCGCGGCGAACTGATCGACGAAGCCGCCTTGGCCCAGGCGGTGGCCATGCGCGCTCTGTCCGGCGTCGGCTTGGATGTGTTCGAGAACGAGCCTGCGATCCATCATGGCCTGTTGGGCCAGTCCAATGTCGTGCTCCTGCCCCACCTGGGTTCCGCCACCCTGGAAGCGCGCCAGGACATGGGCGACCGCGTCATCGCCAATGTCATGACCTATCAGAACGGCCACCGCCCGCCGGATCGCGTCATCCCCGCAATGCTTTAGGGCGCAGCCAGCAACCGCTCGGCCGCACCGGGATATTTCTGCGCCAGCCGCGCCGCCCAGTCGGCCTTCAGCGGCAGCGGCGCGCGCACCTCGCGAATGCGGCGTTCGACCAGGGAGGCGGCCTCGCGGTGTGCGGGCCAGTCCATCAGAAACCCCAGCGCCGTCTCGAAATTGGCATAGGTCGCGGCGTGAGCCAGGGCGCGGTCCAGCGCCTCCACATCGTCGAAGTCCGGCAGACGCGCCAGATAGGCCCGCAGCACCGGCGCGGACAGGTCGCGCTCGAACATCGCCCAGCGCAGGTCCTGCGCCTCCTCCTTGCGGCCCTCGGCTTCCAGAAGGTCTATCGAGGTCGCCTCCCATGCCGGCGTCAGGGCAGGCGGTCCGGCCTGCGGCGATCGCCCGAAGGTCCAGCGTCGATTCCCCGCCGACGGTTTCAGCGCCGCCTCCAGCGCCTGACGCGCTTCTGGAATGCGATCAGCGACCAGCAGTCGCTTGGCCATCACCGCCGCGAAATCCGGCGAGCCCCGTTCCTCCGGCGTCGTCATCGACAGCCACAGGTCCAGATCGCCCGCCCGGTCCGCCAGCCGCCGCACGACCGTCCGCATGCCGCGCGCGCTGGATGCGGTATCGAGACGATCCAGCAGCCGCCGCGCCAAGTCCGCCGTCAAATCATCGCCGCCCGCGCCGATCCACCGAGCGTATTCGAGCGGTTGCCGCGCCACCGCCTCCGCCAGCAAATCCAACGTGTTTTCATCCGTCCGAACCGCGTCCTCAGCGATCCGCCACAGGTCCGAGGCCGCCGTTTCGAACGCGTCGGCCAGTTCGCCCTTCTGATCCTTGACCCGAGATGTCAGGCCGCGAAACAGATCGAACCAGCCGATCAATCGCTCCAACCCCATCGCCGGCGCGGCCTCGGCCAGATCCTCGACGATTGCAGCCCGCAGAATTTCCAGATCGCGCAGCAGGTCCGGTCGCTTTCGCCACGACACGCGCGCGCGGCTGGCCGCGATGGTCGTCAAGCGCTTGTCGATTTCCAGGGCCAGCAGATCCGGCCCCGCTTCGGCCGCCATCACCAGCCTGAGCCGCCGCTTCAGGATCGCATCCGCATCCGCCGCCTGCATCAGCAGTTCGCCCAGACGCTCTGCCCCTAAGCCGCTGAGATTTGCGGCGTTCAGCCGTTTGGGCGAGGCGGGACGTCGGGCCATCAGGTCTCCTTTTCACAAGTCTGTCGGACCGAACTCACACGGCTGTCGAAAACCGCTGGCAGGGGAGGAACCGTCGTAAACGCGCTTCGTTTCCGGCGTCCTGATCGAGGAAGTGTGCGTTGGACTCCTACTACTGCATCGTCAACCTGCCCGGCGTTCCGGTGCGGGACATCTGCGTCCTCGACGCGGCGAACGACACGACGGCCAATCAGGCGCTGGAGGCGATCGCCCGCAACTGGGTCGGGTTCGAAACCCTCTATCTCTATTGCGGCGAGCGTCTGGTGACGGTGCTCAGCAACCCGGCGCTGGGCTTCGCGCCGCCCCTGCCTGACTTGGATCTGGCCGACATCCGTTTCGCGACGGCCGCCTGAGCGTCAGCCGCAGACCGGGCATTCCGGATCAGCGGCGACCCGCACGGTCCGCGCCGAGCCCGCCAGACCGTCATACAGCATCAGCCGTCCCGTCAGGGCCTCGCCCGCGCCGGTGATCAGCTTGACGACCTCAAGCGCCGCCATCGACCCGATCACGCCGGTCAGAGCGCCCACGACGCCGACGCGCGCACAGG
>NZ_JAELUF010000484.1 GCF_016429195.1 Brevundimonas sp. ASV9 | reverse complement strand
CCATAAGACAGACAACCTACGCATCATCACAATAGACTGCAGCCCGCCCGTGCTTGAACTCATCCTCGAATTCCTCTACACCGAAAGCGTCGCCTGTCCGCTCGAGCACGCCCTCGACTTGCTGTACGCAGCAGACATGCTCTTCCTCGACGCGCTCAAGAGCAAAGCCGCGGTAGCAATCAGCACGCTCGGCAGCGGCTCGCGCAACGTCCTGACCGACCGCACGCACCAAGAACCTGAAGGTGCCCAGCAGCAGGTATACGCAGAAACAACAGAACCCATCAACATCTACGACGTGATCCACGCAGCATGGGACCTCCGCGTTCAGCGCCTCGAAGAGTTTGCAGCTAGATATCTAGCCCAGCGACTAGAAGACTACATTGACGACCCGGAGTTCCAGGAGCTCATCAGCGAAAGTGCGTCGCGAATCCAGAAG
>NZ_JAELUF010000483.1 GCF_016429195.1 Brevundimonas sp. ASV9 | reverse complement strand
ACTGCCACCAGAGGCTTTTGCCAGTGGCAAACCTTGAGGACTTTAGAAGAATCAACCAATTGAGGACAGATGCGGAGACTGTATCGAAGGGGAATAAAGCAAATGGTCGAATGGGGGACAAATGTCAAGAGCATGATTGTGTTTCTTATTGTTTGGTGTTTGGCAGCAGGAGTAGTTCTATTTCACTGGCGACATACTGTACTCTATATGGCAAGCGCAGCGCAGGTAGGGAGGAACTTATGATACAATGCATTTACAGATCCAGGCTCTAATTTCCCTGGTAGTTCTGCAGTATCTCTCACTACTGCTGTGACTGTATGTATGTTGCTGGTCAAAAACTGCTGCATTACTAAGGAGGTGAAATTCGTATTTTTTGTTTGCTTCGTGGTTGGCTGTCCAATCAAAGTAAGAAAAGGTGACGGATGTGGTGCTGGAC
>NZ_JAELUF010000482.1 GCF_016429195.1 Brevundimonas sp. ASV9 | reverse complement strand
ATCAAGAGCAGTCTTGACAAGGCGCTCTTCACTGCCAACCTGAACCACCAGTCGGGTAAGTCCACCCCGTCCTTACAAGTACGCGAGAAACAGAGCATGGCTAACTACCTTTGGCAGACGGAAACTACAACTTTGGCTTCATTGACGACACTGAGCACAAAGGCCCCATCATTTACACGCCTGTCGACAGCTCGCGCGGCTACTGGGGCTTTACCTCCACTGGCTACTCCGTCGGCAACGACAACTTTGTCTACACCAACACTGACAGCATCGCCGACACCGGCACCAGCCTGATTCTCCTGCCCAACAGCACCGTCCAGGACTACTGGAGCCATGTCCGCAGCTCGTACTACGACAGCAACATTGCTGCTATTGCCTTTGACTGCAGTGAGAGTCTGCCCGACTTTACCTTTGGCGTTGGCGACTCCTCCATTAC
>NZ_JAELUF010000481.1 GCF_016429195.1 Brevundimonas sp. ASV9 | reverse complement strand
AAGCGTGGTTACCAGCTCCTTTACCTAGACCACCGTGGCACCGGCTTTAGCACCCCTGTATCAACGAAAATGCTGGACCAGCTAGACGGCGGTGAGGATGCTCAGGTCGATTACCTCCGCCTTATGCGCCAGGACAACACCGTCCGCGACTGCGAGGCCGTCCGCAAGGCCTTAACCAAGGGCTTAACGGATAGCCAGGCAAAGTGGTCCATTTTCGGCCAGTCCTACGGCGGCTTTATCAGCCTCAGCTATCTCTCCTTCCACCCTGAGGGTCTACGAGAGGTTTTTCTTACCGGCGGATTAGCACCAGTCGGCAAATCCGCGGAGCAAGTGTACGAGTCCTTATACCCACGGGTCATGAAACGCAATGAGGGCTACTACAAGAAGTTTCCCGAGGACATCGAGAACGTCCGTCAAGTTGCCAGCTACATAGAGA
>NZ_JAELUF010000480.1 GCF_016429195.1 Brevundimonas sp. ASV9 | reverse complement strand
GCATTATGCTATCCCGCAGCGCTCCTGGCTTACCATCTCTTCTGGATTGCCCGTGGCGAGACGACGAGAGAGTTTGTCAACTCGCACAAGTTTGACAAGAAGGAGCGGTATAGGCCATTTAGCCAAGGCAACTTGTTTAAAAACTTTCTTGCTGTACTCTGCCGGCCGCGCGGGCCGACGTACTACAGCTTCAAGGCCAACTACCGCTACGGTGACCAGCGACTGGGCATGCGCCATGACCAACGCCCGCGACAAAACTCGCAAGGCATGGAGATGAATACCGTACAGGGCTCTTCACGCGGTTTCCAAGGTCCAGTAGCCCTACGCGGAAGCAGCAGAGGTTAACTGGATGTCTCATTCTTTTTCATCTATTCTTTTTTAATTCTTTCAAGTGCCCAATTGTTCACCTTGTGTTTTCGTTAGCGAGCATTTGTAC
>NZ_JAELUF010000479.1 GCF_016429195.1 Brevundimonas sp. ASV9 | reverse complement strand
GGGTTTATGCAAAGGGATGTGGCTTTTCTTTATTTATTTATCTTTTATATCTTTTATTTCTTTTGTTTCGTTTGCCTTTTTTGGTCGCTTTGTGGAGTTTTTATCTTAATGAAGAAGAAAGATCGTATTCCCTCGTGGCGAAATTGAGTTTTTGAGAAGTGCACAGAAATGGACAGATGGTGGAGGTCGTGGGAGAGTCAATGAATTTCTTGAGAAGAGACATTTTGATGCATTAGCGCATGTCGTTGTTGCAGTGACTTTTTTTATTCAAAGATGCTATCGTAATGGAGTATAATGGAGTCGTTAGAGAGTCGTGGTTGCCAAGTACATGATATATCCGCCGGTGAAGCTGTAGACGTCACAATCGCTGTCTCTTATACACATCTCCGAGCCCACGAGACCAGCAATCGTATCTCGTATTCCGTCTTATGCTTGA
>NZ_JAELUF010000478.1 GCF_016429195.1 Brevundimonas sp. ASV9 | reverse complement strand
CCACCGAGATCTACACTGTGATGTATTCGTCGGCAGCGTCAGATGTGTATAAGAGACAGCTCAAAGACATTGTCGTCGCTGGACAGAAGAAAACATAAATTAGCACAGGCGCATTCGCAATGACAGCTGCACCACTTACCCAGCACCAGCGACGTCATCATCACCAAAGTCCGACATCTTTGCTACCCTGATACAAAAGCGTCGGAACAGCTAGAAAGCTTTCAATCGCGTGCACTTTGCTTCTCTTGCAGTTGGGTGGTTGGATGCGTCCCGCCAAACCGTAGCAGCTCGTGAAAAATGGCACCCGCGGTAAGTTTTGCCGGGGCTTCGCCGGCCCACCAAAATTCAGCGCCATCACCGATACCGTGCCCCACACAAGATTTTCAAGTCACCGCCTTAATGTTCCCAGGTTCTGCCGGATGCATCGCCTCTGCTT
>NZ_JAELUF010000477.1 GCF_016429195.1 Brevundimonas sp. ASV9 | reverse complement strand
GGTATACACGGCGCAGATTCCAGTACCGTTTATACCTGATAACCTATCGTTATGCAAAGACGGGAAGCTGCTTATTGCTGGGCATCCACACGCTGCCATTGAAGCCAAGTATGCTGCCACGCGGCACATTTGTAACGACGAGGACAGGTTGGCGGCTGCTGGTGACAAGATCAAGACATACTGCGAGACTACGCATGCGCCGTCTTGGGTTGCTGAATGGACAGAGCACGGGGGTCTGAAGCACTTGTATGTTGGCCACGCCTATCCGACGAGTGCCACTGCTGTACGTGATGCGGAGAGGAGAATCGGCATTATTGCTGGCTTGTATGCCAAGGGCTTCATGGTCTGGAGGGACTAATCGGAAGCGCAACCTGGTCTTCCTTTTGTACATCGGGAAATAGCAATTGGATACTAACTGTCTCTTATACACATCTCC
>NZ_JAELUF010000476.1 GCF_016429195.1 Brevundimonas sp. ASV9 | reverse complement strand
CGTGTGCGATTACGGCAAATACAAGATCGTCAGGTATCAAAATTTCCTAAAAGATGGCGACTGTATAGATGAGGAGGGTTCAACAAGTACTAATCATATCTCAAACCAATTCTAGGCGTTTCTGGGCAAGCTCAGGACGTTCGTTGAAATGATCTGGAACGGTTTTGACGTGTTGCATCGGGGAATTAACCAACTAATACGACGACCGTGTTCCCCGTCCTTCCGTCCGCCAGCGTGACCCCCTGACACCATAGGTCATGAATTCAATTCCTATTGTCTTGGCTTTTTTAGGCCGTTTTTACATGAAGCTATAGAGGTAGATATAACTACGATTTTAAAGGTCATGATACCCTAGCACGGGAATTGGTAGATACACCGCTAGGGTGAAATTACTTAATTTCACCGCGGGTCTTATGACTAAGCGTGGCTGCCGTGT
>NZ_JAELUF010000048.1 GCF_016429195.1 Brevundimonas sp. ASV9 | reverse complement strand
GCGCCTGCCTTGCGCAAACGCGCCGCGCCCCTTCAGCCTCAGCACCTTGCCCGAGTTCGATCCGGCCGGCAGCGTCATCTGCACCACGCCCTCGGGCGTCGGCACCCGCACCTTGGCGCCCAGCACCGCATCGGGCACCGACACCGGCAGGTCCATGGTCAGGTCCGCCCCGTCGCGCTTGTAGATGGGGTGCGGTTCGATCCTCAGTTCGATCAGGGCGTCGCCGTTCTCGGCCCCGCGCCCCGGCGATCCCTGACCGCGCAGGCGGATGGTCTGGCCTTCCGACGCGCCCTTGGGAATGGTCACGTCCAGGGTGCGTCCATCCGAGAACTGAATCCGTCGCGTCGCCCCGGCGATGGCGTCTTCCAGACTGATGTCCAGCGTCGCCTTCACGTCCTGACCGCGTGAGGTGAAGTCCCTTGCGCCGCGCTGACGCCCGGCCCCACCGAACATGCCGAACAGCTCGTCCAGATCAACGCCTTCGAAGTTGGCGCGGCCGCCCGGCCCGCCGCCTTGTCCGAAAGGATTGCCGCCCTGGCCGAACGGGCTGCCGCCGGCGCGACCGCCGCCGCCGAAGCCGCGATACTGTTCGTTGCCGTCGCCGTCGATCTGGCCCGCGTCGTATTTGGCGCGCTTTTCCTTGTCGCCAAGGATGTCGAAGGCCGCCGTCACCCGTTTGAACTTGTCCTCGGTGATCTTGTCGCCGGGGTTCTTGTCGGGATGCAGCTCCTTGGCGAGCTTGCGATACGCCTTCTTGACCTCGTCCGCGCTCGCGCCCTTCGAAACGCCCAGTTCCTTGTAGGGGTCGCCTGCCACGTCCGTTGTCGCTCCAGCTGAAAAAGGTCGAGAGGCCGTCAGTTAAGCCATGCCCCGCCCCGCGCAAAGGGCTGGACCCGCCCTATTTCGTCAGACCCGCCCGATTTCCGCCTCCACCTCTGCTTCCGGGCCCCACCCGAACCCTTCGCCCCACTGGGCAACGGCGATCCGCGCCGTCGCTGTCGCACCTTCTGGGAAGTCCGTCGCCAAATCGGCCGCAGAATAGGATGCCGACACGCGCTCCACCTCAATTGTCCGCACCACGACATCTCCGTCCCGCACACGCAGCCGGAACCGCATCGGATCGACCGGTGTCGGTTCCCCATCCCAACTGTCGCCGAACAGCCGCACGCGCGGCGTCCATCGGATCGTCAGGCCTTCCGCCGAAGTCTCGACCGTTAGGCCAGACGGCGACCACGGCCGATCATGCACGCCCCTCGCCACGAACAGGGCTTCGCTGAACCCCGTACCGCCCGGCGCAGCGCCAGCCGGTCCCGCACGACAGACCAGCGGAAGTCCTCGCTCGCCCCGCCCGATTTCCGCGCGCGCCAGCCGGTCGTCCAGAAACACCACGACCGACCCCGCCCCGGCGCCCGCCCGCATCTCCACCTCGGTCCCCTGCTGCCCGCGCAACAGACCCGTCAGCCGCCACGTCCCCGTTCCGACCAGCACAGCCGACCGATACTGCACGATCTCCCAGCCCACAGGGGTCTCGATCGCCAGCGCATTGCCGCCGCCCAGCACCGCCGCCTCGACCGCGCTTTGCGGCGCCTCGCCCTCGACCCGCACCACCAGGGCGTTGGCCTCGTCCCAGCGGTGCCGCACGCCCGCTTCCAGCGCCTCGAGCAGCACCCCGACCGTCGCCGGCGTCTCCACATCGCCCCTCGTCGTTAGGGTCTCAGCCGTCGGCCCCGCATGCAGCCGCATCGTCCGCCACGGCTCGGCCGCCACGGCGATCAAGGGCCGTGTGTCCGCCTCACGCCCCATCAAGGGCGGCAAATCCAACACCCCCAAGAACGGCGCCCCCACCACGACCGGAGTCTCACCCCCGCGCCAGACGCCGTCATCCTCGACCGCCCGCCGCGCCGTCACCGGCTCCAGCACCACCGACGGCGTCTCATCCGACGTGACCCGCATCACGCGCCAGTCGCCCGACCGACCCTCCAGCCGCACCCCGTCTCCGGGCTCCAGCCGCAAGGCCTCCAGCGGCCCCAGCGCCAGCGTTCTCGCCTCCATGCCCTCGCCGTCCAACGCCCCCTGCGCCGCCGCCGTCGCCAGTCCGCCGCCGCACACCAGCGGCAAGTCCAGATCGACCCCGCCCGCCGCCGCCGACGCATCGTCCGACCGCACGACCACCGCCCCGGTCTGATAATCCGCCGTCTCGTCGATGAACCGCACCCGCGCCTCGCCCGCCCTGGGCTCCAGCGTCCGCGTCGCCGTTTCCGCCGCCCCGCCATCGGGTAGAGCCAGCGCCTCGCCCGCGATCTCGACCACCGTCTCCACTCGCCCCAGCACTGCGACCTTCCCGTCCCGCTCGGCCGCCACGGCGTCGCACGCCGCCAGCAAGGGCTCCAGCGCATCGCGCGTCCGCATCGGCCGGTCGATGACATAGCCGGCCGCCGCGCCCTCGACGCCCTCGATCGCCATCTCGTGCGGCGACAACCCGCCTCGCGCCAGCACCGCCTCGATCAGATCACGCCCGTCGCCCGCCAGCCGCCCGTTCAGCCAGTGCCCGGCGCGCCACGCCCCGGCGTCGGCCCAGACATCGCCCCGCGCCGGAAACGCCGGATAGGGTCGCGCGTCCCAGCACCAGGCGTCCGCCGCCTCCAGCATCCGCCCGCCATAGACTGCGGACACCGGATTGTTCTCAGCCGTCGCATAATGCCCCAGCACCGCCTCCAGCGCCGCCCGCTGCACCGCGTCGTCACGCGCGCCGGTCGAACTTGGCGGCAGCCGGCTCTCGCTGCTCTTCGCATCCTGAAACAGGTTCGGCGCATTGCCGCCCCGATCCACCGCCGCACAGCCGAACTCCGACAGCCGCACCGGCTTCATTCCTGGAATCCAGGCCGTCGGCACAGCGCTTCGCACCCCGCCCGGCCGGTCATGGTGCCGGTTCGACCACCAGCCCTTCAGGTCCTTGGGCCGAAACACCCATTCCTCGCCATGCGCCCCATCGACAATGGGCGTCCTCACCTGCGCCGCCCGATCCGCCTCGCTGGCGTAGAACCAGTCGAACCCGTCCCCGCCCGCGACGCCCGCCGCCAGATAGGCCGGGTCCGCCGCCCCGCCGAACGTCGCCGCATCGACCCCGCCGTCG
Organism: Brevundimonas sp. ASV9; assembly: GCF_016429195.1. Classification (GTDB taxonomy): domain Bacteria; phylum Pseudomonadota; class Alphaproteobacteria; order Caulobacterales; family Caulobacteraceae; genus Brevundimonas. The sequence goes on along the minus strand of NZ_JAELUF010000048.1, from coordinate 20,449 downwards.
CCGGCTCGCCAGTCCGTCAGCGGCGGATACCAGTCGATCGACACATGATCGATGTTCGCATCGGCCCACAGCGGATCGAGATGGAACACCACCTCCCCGCCCGACTGCCGCCCGAAATATTCGCTCCAGTCCGCCGCATAGGATAGTTTCACGCTCGGCCCGACCACCGCCCGGCATTCCGCCGCCAGCGCCCGGAACTGATCGACCGCCGGAAAGCCCCCGGCCGCATCCCGTGTCCAGGTCACGCCCCGCATCTCCGACCCGATCAGCAGACCGTCCGCCCCCTCCTCGGCCGCGATCCCGGCGTAGTGCAGCGCCATCCGCCGCAAGCCCCAATCCTCGCTCCCGCCGAACAGCGCCGCGATCTCCGCCGTCGCCCTGGCCCCGTCCACGCCCGCCACCCGTCCACGCCACGGATAGGCGAGGCAGTCCATGAAGACGAACGGATACAGGGTCACCTCAAGCCCCCGCGCCTTCAGCTCGCGGATCGCCTGACGCACGCTGTCGTCCGAAGGCGTCCCGCCATAGGCCGGCGCCCCATCCACCTGACTGACCTCATAGGCCTCATCGCGCGCGACGCCCGCCACGGACCAGACCCGCGGTTCGGTCGGCTTGTCGCGCCGCTCCACCCCCGGCCGCACGACGCAATGCCCGGCCCTCAGGTCGCTGCCGAACCACCCGACCACCAGGCTGACCCGTTTCAGCTTCGGCAGTTGCGCCTGAAGTTGATCCAGCGACACGACCAGATCGGCCCGGCCCTCGCCATTGTGCACATTCTCCGCCGTCGTCCGCGTCAGCCCCTCACGACGCACCACCGCCTCGGTCGCCAGGGCGAACTCTCCCGCGCCGGGGATCAGGCACACCCCTTCCAGCCGGTCCTCCAGCCGCGCGGTCTGTCCGCGCGGTCGCCGGAACACCTCGAAACTCAACTGCGGAACCCGATCCCCGAACGGCCCCAGCGGCAGGTCCTCGAACACCACATAGGCCGTCCCGCGATACGCCGGCGCATCCCCCTCGACCGCCTCGATCAGCGGGTCCGCCGTCTGCGCCTCACCCCCGCGATGCACCCGCATCACCACGCCGGTCAGGTCCATCAGCCGCCCATCGGCCCAGACCCGCCCGACCCCGTCGATCTCGCCCTCGCAAAGCGCCACGGCGAAACTCAGCGAATAGACATAGTCGACTGTCTTCGGACCGCCCTTGCCCGCCCGGCCCTTATTTTTGCCTTCCAGGAACCGCGCCGCCCAGATTACCTGACCCGTCACCCGCGCCCGTCCGAAGACGCAGGCCATCGGCGCCCCTTCCGCCGTGCCCTGGACCTTCAGCGTCTCCAGCCTGGGCCCCACCTGCCGCGCCGGACCCAGCGAGCCCACCACCCGATTGTCGATCGCCCGCCCAAGGGTCGCGCCGATCACCCGCCCGACCGGCCCACCGACCGACTGCCCCACAGCGCTCAATACAACCTGGGCCAATCAGACCTCCTCGGGAAACCGAAACGCGGCGACCAGCCGTCGCCGCCACCAAACGCCCATCCAGCTCTCGACCACCGCCCGCCCCCAATAGGCGTGGATCATCCTCGGCTCCGGCCCGCCGACCTCGCTCAGGATGGCGCAGTGCTTCACCGCCGCCCCCGGCGACATCCGAAACAGCACCACATCCCCCGCCCGCATCTGATCGGCTGCGACCGGCCTCAGCCACCGCCCCGCCGCCTCCAGCAGCGTCTCGCGCCCGCCCGTCTCGGCCCAGTCCGCCGAATAGGCCGGCAAGACCTCCGGCTCCGCCCCGACCACCTCGCGCCACACACCGCGCACCAGCCCCAGACAATCCGCACCCATGCCCTTCACACTGGCCTGATGCCGATACGGCGTGCCGAGCCAGGCGCGAGCGGCGGCGACGATCGCACAGCCCTCTCCCTCCCCCTGCCGGGGAGGGTCGTCGCGAAGCGACGGGGTGGGGGCGTCCGGGCGACCGGACTCGGATTGCTCCGCCCTCCCCACCCGGTCTCGCCTGCGGCTCGACCACCCTCCCCGTTCCGAGGAGGGAGAAGTCATCGCCGCTCCCCTCACCGCCGGCTCCCGCCGTCGTTCCGCGCGCTCCCCGCCGGATACGCCGTCAGGAAATCGTCCCCCGGCACATCCGGGAACCCGCGAAAGTTCGCCCCATTCCCGAACGTCCCGACGCAGGTCTCCCACTGCTTGTCGCAGACCCGCCCCGCCGGCGCCGCGACCCGGCACCTCTGGTCTCCCAGCCGCGCATCGCACATCCGCCCATAGGTCCGCCCGACCACCCGCTCCAGCTTCGCCAGCGGTCCCTCGAGCTCAGCGACGAAGCTCTCCCCCTGGCGCCGTATCTTCGCCAGCGCCCCCGACCACAATCGCACCTTCAGATCCGGACGCGCCCAGTCCGCGCGCCACAGTTCGACCGTCGCCGCATCGAACAGACCCGCCGCCACATCCGCTTCAGCGATCGCCGCATCGTCCAGCACGCCCGCCACCGAAACCGACCCCGCCGCCAGCCCGACCGCGCTCTCGCCCGCACCCGCCGTCCAGCCGCTCGCCGCCCGACAGACGACCCCGTCCACCACCAGGTCCCGGTCGTGATCGGTGAACCCCATCACCACGCCGTCGGCTCGCTCCAGCCGCCAGACATGGCAAAGCGTCGCCGCCCCGCTCTCGATGCGGGCGGCCATTTCGTTCGGTATGTCGCGCATGGCTCAGACCCGAACCTCGATCAGCGGAACCGCCGCCATCCGTCCGGCCTCGAAGCTCTCCAGCGTCGTCTCAATCCGATCGCTGTCGAACCGCACCGGCGTGTCGAACTGAAACCCCGCCGTCACGCTGACACCCGCCTCCGGCGCGCGCTCCAGCGTCACCCGCCCGGTCACGAGATCGACCATAAAAGTCGTCGTCTCGACACCGCCCAGCGCCACCCGCACCGATCCCCCGATCGGCTTGGCGATCGGCCGCTCCACATCGCCGTAGCGCTTCACCAGATCGAACGCGGTCCGAACCCCGTCGCCCACGCCCAGCACCTGATCCTCAGACGATACCACCCCGCCCGGCGCGCACGATTTGAAGTCGGCGAAGTCCTTCAACCGGAACCCGTACAGCCGTCCCCGCCGCGCCTCAAAGAAGGCGACCAGCGCGGCCATGTCGTCCAGCGACCTCAGGTTCGCCCCGATCAGATACCGCCTGCGCCCCAGCGCCCAGGGCGTGGAGCGCCGCTCGAACCCCGAGGCCAGCGTCGTTATCTCTGTCCGACGCTCCACCCCGCCGGTCGAACCGAACGCCAGCCGCGCGGGCAGGCGCACCTCATGAAAGGCCATGCGAACCTTTCCTCCCTTTCACTTGTTCACGGATCGTCGCTCGTTCATGGTCGCATTGCGGCCAGCTTCGGCCGCATGCCCAAGGGGAGCGACACGTTTGCGCGGCGAGATTCTCAGCTACGACACCACCACCGGAATCGGTCTGATCAGCGGCGACGACGGCGCCCGTTACGACTTCACCTCGGCCGCGCTGCAATCAGCGGCCGTGCCCGCCGCCGGCGTCCGCGTCGACTTCGTCCCCGAAGGCGCCGCCGCCACCCAGATCCTGATCCTGGCGGGTTCGCCCACCACCACCGGCGTCGCCGGCGGCTATGCCAGCTCGACCTCGACCGCTGTCGCCGGTTTCGATTGGCAGAAGCTGTTCCTGTCCTTCGAGGGCCGCGTCCGTCGCAGCCATTTCTGGATCGGCTGGCTGATCCTGCTGGGCGTCAACGTCGTCATCAGCTGGATCCCGATCATCAATCTGTTCGGGATCGTGCTGATCTGGCCCAACCTCGCCATTTCGGTGAAGCGCCTTCACGACATGGGCAAGACCGGCTGGCTGATCGCCATTCCCTGGATTGGCTCCATCGTCGCCTTTATAGCCGGCTTCGCCATGGTCATCGCCGCCGCCGTCGCCAACGGCTATTCGGAAGACTACTACGAGGGCAACCCGGCCGCCGTCTTCGCCCTGATGGGCCCGGCCTTCGGCCTGTTCGCGATCGCCGGTCTGCTCGGCCTGGCCTTCCTGCTGTGGATCGGCATCGCCGACAGCCAGAAGGGCGAGAACCGCTTCGGCCCGAACCCGAAGGGCGAATAAGCCTCATCGCCTGAGTGACTTCAGCGCCGCCCCGTTCTCGACGGGGCGGCGTTTTTAAATCCGCCTGGCGCCCAGGCTGACGGCCCGCGCCAGCATCTGGGCGATCTGCGCGTCGGACCGCAGCAGGGCCGGCGCCCCGCCGTCCAACGCCACATTGACCGTCACGCCCCCACCGCCGACCGGCCCGATCTCGCCGCCCATCGACGGTCTAAACACCTCCGGCCCGCGCTCGCCGACCAGATAGGCTGCACCGCCCAGCACCGGCCCGCCGTCCGCCCGCGCCCCGCCGAAGCTGGACATCACCGACTGGATCGCCGCGCTCAGCCCGCCGCCGTTCGCGCCGGCTGCCGCATTGACAGCATTCAGCACCGCCCGCGCCAGTTCGGCCAGCGACACCTCCCCGTCCGCCGCCGCCCGCGCCAGCGATCGCGTCAGGCTGTCGCCCGCCCGCCCGAACGCCGCCTCGATGGCGTCGGCCGCCTCCTGCGCCGGCGCCTTCAGCGCCTCCAGCGCCGCCCCGGCTTCGGCCGCTCTCAGCGGGACCTGATCGATCCCGTCCCGCCCGAACTCATCCGCCATCCGGCCAACCTTCCATCAATCGCGCCAGCTCCTCGCGCCCCAGCGGCGCCGTGCCGCGTGGCGCCTGCGTCAACATCCGCCATTCCTTCAGCGACAGCCGCCAGAACGCCTCGGGCGCCACGCCCATCGTCGCCGCCAGTCGCAACATCTCGCCCCAGGGCGTCATCGTGCGGCGGCCGCAAACGCCTGCGCCACCGCGACCGCCGCCTCGCGCGGATCAACCGCCGCCACCTCCGGCTCGACCTCGCCACCGCCACGCAAGACCGCCGCCAGCACGATCATCAGATCCCGCGCCGACAGCGTCTTCATCCGCTCTGCGACCGCCGCCATCCCATCGACGCCCAGCCCCGTCTCGATCTCCGCCAGCGCCCCCAGCGTCAGACACGCCCGACGCCGTGCGCCGCCGATTTCGACAAGGACCTCTCCTCGCACACCATTCGTCATAAGATCCTCCCCCATGAAGCGCAGCGGAATGCGGGGAGGGGGACCGCGGAGCGGTGGGTGGGGCGAACCGAATTTCGTCGCCCGAAGTCCACACCCGATCCGCTTCCGCCCCCTCCACCATGCTTCGCATGGTCCCCCTCCCCCGCTGATGCGGGGGAGGATCAAATTGCGCTGAACCCGATGGCGCCGGCGCTGGCCAGGCTCAGCGCGAAGGTCGCCTCCCCCTCATGCTCGCCGGCATATTCCAGCGCCGCCACCAGGAACGGCCCTTCCAGCACGCCGAAGTCCGGCACGATTAGCCGCCATCGCTTCGCCGCCTGATCAAAGAAGGCCTCGCGCACCAGGGCGTCCGACGCCGCATCGCGGAAGATACCCTGCCCTGACACCGCCGCCGACTTCACGCCCGCGCCCGCCAGCAGCTCGCGCCACCGCCCGGCGCTGTCGCCGTCGGTCGCATCCACCGTCTTGGCGTTCAGCGAAATCGTCCGCGCCCTCAACCCCGCCACCGTCGTAAACACGCCCGGAGACGCCACTGGGGCGCCCTCGATCTTCAGCAACATGTCCTTGCCGGCCTGTGCCGTCATTTCTGTCTCTCCCTGTGGTCGTGATTCGTGATTGGTGACGCGTGAGCACGAGCGGACCGGCGTCGTCGCCACTCACGGCTCACGCGTCACCACTCACCTCTTCCGTGACCGCCCTCAGCCGCACGACCGCATAGGTCCGCCGCCCGTCACCCGCGCGGAACACGTCCGCGAACGTCGCCCTCAGCGTCGCCGTCCGCACCCCGTCGGCCTCCAGCACGGCCTCGTGCAAACACGCCCGCACCGCCGCCGCCACCGCCTTGGCCTCTTCCGATCCAGCGAACCGCGACACGCCCGTCAGGGTCAGCCTTTGCTCGACCCCGCCCCCGTCGGCCGCCACCGGCCGGCTCTCGCACCGCCCGATCACCAGATGGGGGAACGCGGCGTCCTCCGGCGCCCCGAGAGCGGCGAAGTCGAACACCCGCCCGCCCAACAGCGCCTGCACCGCCGCATCCCGCTTCAGCGCCGCCAGCACCGCCTTCTGCAACGCGCTCTCATGATCCCTCATCGCACCCGCTCCAGATCCAGCTTCGCCCGCCCCGGCCGCACGTCCTCGACCGAGACGATCCGCCAGTCCGCCCCGCCGAACCTCAGCACGCGCCCGACCGTCAGCCGGGCGTCCGCCCGCGCCTCCGCGCCCATCGTCTCGACCGCCCGCCTTTGATCGCCCTCGTCGCGTTCGGTGCGCCGACGCGCCCCGCACTTCAGCCAGGCCGACCCCACGGCCTCGAACGACACGCTGCGCCCGCCGTAAGGCGTCTCGGCCTCCACCGGCTGAAACAGCCCCGCCAGGATCCTCATATCGGCGCTCAAGTAGGCCGAAGGCCGATAGCGCCCAGTCAAAGTCGCACCACGCGGTACGGCGCGATCCAGCCCTCCACCGGCTCGATCTCCACCGCCTCGCCCCGCTCATAGGCCCGCAGCACCAGCATCAGGATCGCCAGCCTCAGCGGCGCGGGCGACGTGGACGTCAGGCTCAACCCCACATCCGCCTCCACCTTCGCCTGGGCCGCCGCGATCAGGGTCTGGATCAAGCCGTCCTCGACCTCATGCTCGACCCTCAGAAACAGCTTCGCCTCCGCCACCGTCACCGGCTGCGCCATGTGTCACCTCGCTTTGCTCGGGAGTGGCGAGTGGCGTGTGACGAGTGGCGAGTCCGCCACGCCTACCCAGCCCCAACGCCGTTTCAAACGTCAGCGGCGAGCGACTACTCGCCACTCGCCACTGACCACTCGTCACTCCGCGACTACGTCGCGGCGAACTTCATCACCTTAATCGCGTCGAAGTTCTGCACCCCGCCGCCGACGCGCTTGGTCGTGTAGAACAGCACATAGGGCTTGGCCGAATAGGGGTCGCGCAGCACCCGCACCCCCGCCCGGTCCACGATCAGATACCCCCGCTGGAAGTCCCCGAACGCGATGGACAGGCTGTTCGCCGCCACATCCGGCATAGTCTCGATCTCGATGACCGGATAGCCGAGCAGGCTCGCCGTCTCGCCCAGCCGCGTCGCCGGCTGCCAGATGTAGTTGCCGTCCGCGTCCTTGAACTTGCGCACGGCCGAGACCGTCTTTCGGTTCATCACGAACCGGCCGTTCGGCCGGTACTGGGCCTTGGGCGCATAGATCAGGTCGATCAGACGATCCGCCGGACTGGTCGCCGCGAACCCGCCCGCCGCGCCCGACGCGACATAGCCGATCTGGCCCCAGGCCTGACCCGCGTCCGCCACGGTCGGATAGGACAGCAGACCCTTGGGCTTGTTCACCCCGTCGCCATTGACGAAGGCCTGGGTCTCCTGCGCCGCAAAGGCGTCCTCGACCTCGGCCGCCAGCCATTCGTCCAGATCGACCATGGCGTCGTCCAGCAACGCCTGCGTTGCCGCCGGATTGGCGTAGAGATCGGCCGACGGAAACTCCAGAAGGGCCAGGGTCGCCGGGTCCGTCTCGGGCCGCGCGGCGGTCTCCGCCACCCAGCCGCAGGCCACGCCCGCCGTCGACACCGGCTTACGGAACACGCCGGCCGCCACGGTCCTGACCGTCGCGATCTCGCGCATCGGACTGGCCGCCATCAGACGCCGCTCGATGGCCCGCTCTGTCTCGTACGGCACGACATAGCCGCCCGAGGTCGCCCCGCCCGACAGGCCTGCCTTGACCTCAAGCGCGCCAGACTGACCTGTCTTCAGATACCCGTCCCACGCCGCCTTCGCCTCGGGCGCAGACGCCGGCTCGGCCGGTTCGCCGCCAATCGCCGGTCGACGGCTCTGGCTCATCACCCGATCCAGCCGCGCCTGAGCCGAGGCGACCGCCTGGTCGATGCGCGCCACCTTCTCCTCCAGCAGCACATCGGCCGCCGCCTTCTTCTCGATCTCGCCCAGCCGGGCGTCGTTCGCCCCTTTGAACGCCTCGAACGCCGCCATCATCTCGCGCACGACATCGCGCGCCTCGGGCTGGCCCGAAGCCTGTTTGGTCTCTTTCATGATATCTCCGGTTGAAGAACCGCCTGTTGCGGTTAGGGTCGGCGAATGAGTGCTCCAGCAAAGCTCCCACGCACCGGATTGGGCCGCCTCGTTCCCTTCTCCAACTGGAGGGACGGCGCGTTCTGGCTGATGATTTTGGGACTCTGCGCTTCGTCGATCAGCAATGAGATGGGATGGATAGACGACGGCGAGCGATCATTGCTGTTCTTCTCGACGTTGGCCGTTGCTTGCGTGATTTGGGCTCTCTCGCCCCATCTGCCCGCGTTGACGGTGCCGCCAAAACTTGGCCCGCTTGATCGCCTGCAAGCTCACGACGACATCTGATGTCCCACCTGACGCCCCTGGAAAGCGCCGTCATGGACGCCATGATTTGGCAGATGGGCGACAGCGTGCCGGATCTCCGCGCCCAGGTCGCCGCCAGTTCGCCGGGCCTGCGTCGCAACACCGGCGCCGGCCTCTATTCCCAGATCGTCGTCGATGCGGACCGCGCGACCGCCAACCCGGACGCCACGGGCCTGTTTGGCACGGTCCATGCGATGATCGCCGGCCTGCCCGACCCCGTCGGCTTCCAGATCGAACTGCGCCAGGGCCGGCTGACGGCCCTGCATGGCCAGAGCTATGGCCAGGACACCCGTGACATCGACTTCACAACCACCGCCTTTGAAGAGGTCTTCACCGTCGACGAAGCCGGCCGATCGATCCTGTTCCGTCCCGCCCGGCGCACGCCGGATCCGATCCCGCCCAGGCCAAAACCCGCCCGACCGGCCGCTGCACCCGCCGCCCAGGCCACGCCGCAGAAGCAATCCAGATCCGCGCCCCAACCGGCGTCAAAGCCCTCCGATCACGTCCTGCCGTCCGCCGCCGCCTCGCCGGACCTGGCCGAGATCATCGCCGGCCTGTCCAACCCCACGGCCTCGCGCGGCGGCCAGCTGGCGCTGGTCTATATTGGCGCCTATGCGCTGGCGGCCGTCTTCATCCTGTTCGCCCACCTGGTGCTGCACGTCGGCTGGATCTTCGGCCTGGTGCTCGCCGCCTGGGCCCTGCGCTATCTCCATGGCAAGAAGGGTCGCGCCCAGATGGCCGCCCTCGCCGAAACCCTCGACCGCAACGGCGCCTTCCAGGCCCTCAAGCCAAACTGAACCGCGCCCCCGGCAGCATCGGGAACGTCACCAGCGACACCTCCCACAGCTCGACCGCGCTCAGTACGCGCAGCCGTCCCTGACGTCGCGCCCGCGCCGTGCGGTAGCCGATCGACAGCCCGTCCAGCGCCCCGGCCCGGCTCAGCGCCCCGGCGAACCGCGCCTCGGCCGACCAATCCTCGATCCGGCCCCGCACGAACAGGCCGCGCGCATCCTCGACGATCTGCTCCCAGACCCCGACCGGCGCCCGCGCATCGTGCTGGTTCAGCATCCGCACTCCCGCCGCGCCCGTCTTGGCCAGACTGTCCGCAAACGCCCCCGCCTGCACCACGTCCCCGTTCAGATCCGCCACACCCCACAGCGAGGCGTAGCCTTCGATTGGCAGGGGTGAGTGGTGACTCGTGAGCCGTGATTGCTCGCTCTTACTCACCAATCCCGATTCACCACTCACGATCCATCCTCCAACCGTCGCTCAATCCGCTCCACGGCCGCCGCCGTCGCCTCGCCCTGGACCTCCAGCCGCGCCAGCCGTTCGGCGACCAGCCTCTGCTCCCCGACCCGCTGCTCCAGCGTCGCGATCCGCGCCGCGGCGCCCCCGGCCCAGACCAGGCCGCCCACCGTCTGCACCACAACGGCGATCAGCAGCGCCGTCGGCACGCGCCGGATTTGATGTTCGGTCATTTCGCTCTCTCCGTTCGCCGCGTGACTCGTGAGCCGTGACTCGTGAATGCCAGACGAACCCCCATTCACGCGTCACCAATCACCACTCACGCCCCAAGCCCCGCCATCCGCCGACGTTCCTCGTCCGTCAGGAAGCTCGCCGCCTCCAGCCGCGCCCACAGGGCGTCCCGCTCGGGCTGCAGCGCCGAGACCGCATCCAGGTCCGCCCGGATTTCGCACCCCGCGAACCGCTCGCCCAGCCAGCCCGTCATCGCGCCGGCCGCCTTCCGGACCAACGGGATCACCGTCTGGCGCCAGAAGGCCGCATTGGCCTCGCGATAGTTGGCGTAGGTCGCATCGCCCGGTATCCCCAGCAGCTGCGGCGGCACACCGAACGCCAGGGCGATCTCGCGCGCCGCCGCATGTTTGCCGGCCGTGAAATCCATCTCCGCCGGCGTCAGGCTGAGCGGCTTCCAGTCCATCCCGCCCTCCAGCAGGATCGGCCGCCCGGCGTTCGTCGCCCCGGCATAGACGTTCGACAACTGATCCTTCAGCGCCTCAAACTGTCCGTCCGTCAGCCGCTCGCCGTTTCGCGCGCCATAAACAAGCGCCCCTGACGGCCGCGCCGCATTATCCAGCAGGGCCTTATTCCAGGCGCCGGCCGCATTGTGCGCATCCACCCCTTGCGCCGCCGCCTCCAGCGGCGACAGCCCGTACCAGTCGTCCAGCGGGTGCCACAGCTTCAGGTGCATCACCGGCGCCCAGCCGTCCGCCGCCCGCCCGATTCGCACCGACCGTCCGTCCACGGAATAGTCCCACGCCTCGGGCCAGCCCGACCGGCCCGGAACCACCTTCACCCGATCCGACCGCAGCGCCCACAGCTCGTCCGGCGCCCCGTCTCCATCCGCATCGCCGGTCGCCTCGACATAGGCGTTGCCCGACACCTGCAGCGCGCCATAGACCGCCTCCATCAACTCCGCCCCCGACTGTTCGGGATTGGGTCGGCGGATCAGTTTCGCCAGCGGATGCGACTCGTCGCGCACCCCGTCCACGAACACCGCGAACGGCGCCGCCGCCGCCGCCTCGGCGATCATGCGGATGCAGCGATAGGCCACCGCGTTTCTCTGATACCCCTCGCGCGCCAGGCTGGCGTAGTCGTTGGGCGTCCACCGCGGGCGCCCCACCCCTGACAAGGCGATCACCCCGCCCGCCCGGCTCTCCTTGCCCTCAGGCGCGCCCACGCGCCCCGCCTGGCCGAACGGCCACCGGATCGAAACCATCGTATCGACTTCCTTTTAGTTTCGTCATCCTCGGGCTTGTCCCGAGGACCCATACTCACGGTGCTCGCCGCTCAAGTCCGGTGTTTATGGATCCTAGGCGCAAGGCCTAGGATGACGGCGTGTGAAGCAAGGGGCGATGTCTTGAAGGCGTCATCAGCCGCAACAGCGGCTGCTCCACCCACACATGCACGACCGCCCCCGCCGCCAGACTGGCGACCACGGTCAGCGCCACCACCGCATCCCCCGGCAGGGCGACCATCCCGCTGGCGAACATCCGCCCCAGGGCCCGGATCACCAGCACATGGACCAGATAGATCGAATAGGACGCATCCCCCATGAAGGCCGCTACCCGCGCCAGCCGCCCCGGCGCCCGGTCCGTCCGCTCCATCCGCACCACGCCGAACAGCAGCAGGGCGCCGGGCAGACCCCAGACCGCTGCCCGCCTCAACCCGTTCCACGGATCGTTCAGCGCCCGCACATCGTCGATGCCGCCATAGCCGACCATCAGGCCCAGCCCGAACCCGAGCGTCGCCAGACCGACCGCCCACAGCCCCAACCGAGGCGGCGCAGACCGCCACACCCAGGCGATCCCCACGCCCAGCAGAAACTCCAGAATGATCGGTGCGCCCCAGAACCTCAGCACCGGCGTCGCCACGACCAATCCAGCCGCCAGCATCGCCGCATAGGCCCCGACCAGCCCCCAGCCGACCCGCCGGCCGCCCGCTATCGCCAGCCCAAACCCGGCGTAGAACAGCATTTCGAAACACAGGGTCCACCCCGGCCCCAGCGCCGGAAACGTCATCTCCAGTCCGCTGAACGGCCAGAACAGGAACGTCGCCGCCGCCACCTCCGGGCTCAGCGTCCCGCCCCGCGCCATCCCGATCAGGATCGGCAGCGACAGCAGCCAGTAGATCGGCGCCACCCGCCGAAACCGCCGCCACAGGAAGGCCCCGGCCGCGGTTACGCCCGCCTGCCCCTGCGTCGTCGTGGCGATGATGAAGCCGCTGATGACGAAGAACACGTCCACGCCCACGGCGCCGAAGTTCTCCAGCGTCCCACCGGCCAGCGCGGTCTCCAGCCCCAGCCGCGTCCCGGCCAGGTCCACGGCGTGCGTGACGACCACCGCCGTCGCCGCCGCGAACCGCAGCGCCTGCACCCCGTGGAACCGCTCCCCCATCCGCCACGGTTACCACCGCGCGAGAACGGACGACAACCTCAGATCATCACCCGCGCCCGCACCGCCTCGGCGATCCTCGCCTGGCCCGCCGCATTGGGATGGACGGAATCGAACATCAGCCCGCCGGCGAAGCTGCCGCCGAACAGGGCCGTCCCGTCGATGGGCGCCGCCAGCCCTCGCGTCGCCGCCACCTCGAACACCGCGTCCCGCAATGCGGCTTGCGCGGCATAGCTCGCCTTGCCCTGGGTCGGATCCGACGGACATCCGGTCATCAGCAGCACGTCCCCCGTCGTCAGGCACCGATCCACCAACGTCCCCAACCCGGCCTTGTAGGTCGCCGGCGTCGTCCCGGCATTCCAGTCGTTGATGGTCAGGCATACGACTGACAGATCGGGCGCCGCCGCCGGGATCGACCCATAGGCCCGGTACGGCTGATCCGTCGTGATCCAGTCCGCGATCCTGGCCCCGCCCCACCCGGCGTTGATCACCCGCGCCCGCTTCACGTCCGAGCGCCATGCGACCCCGCCCGCGATGAACACCGCCCCGCCCGAGGCCCAGCGCACGCTCACCGGCCCGGTCGTCTCGGGAAAGGCCACGGTCGTGACCTCCATCGACGCCGCCTTGGTGGTGTTCACCGTCGCCCGCACCAACCCGTCCGTCTCGACCGTCAGCACCCCCAGCGCCGTGTTGGTCACGGCCCACAGATCGAACCGATCGATCGGCCCGTTCGGCTGAAAACTCCAGACGCCTGTCGACGACGCCGCGCCCGAAAACAGCTTGCCGCCCATCCCGGTCAGGGTGTTGACGCCCCACCCGGCGCCCACGGTCACGCGCGGATCATAGGCGGAGTAACCCCCGCTCGCCCCATCCGCCGCACCCGCGCCAGCCACAGACGCCGCCGACGCCGGCAGCCCTCGCCCGCTCATCATCGCCGCCAGCCGCTCGGGCCAGGCGCTCGCCCGACCGTTCGGCGTCCAGCCGCCGGAAACCGCGCCATAGCCTTGGGTCACGCTGTCGCCGATGCACAGCAGCCGCGCCTCGCGCCCGCCCGCCTGCATCGTCCTGACCGCCGCCGACCAGACGGGCAAGTCGGGCACGGCGAACCGCGCCCTCCCCAGAACCCCGCCCGGCGCCGCCGTCGCCGCTCCGATCTCGAGACCCGACATCAGTCGAAGGCCGCCACGATCTGCGTCGCCGTCGTCCCGGTCGCCAGCACCCGGCGCACCTGCACCGGCAGCCAGCCCACCGGATGGTTGGCGAAGGTCACGGCGTCCCCATCCTCGGCGCCGACCGTCAGCACACGGACATTGCCCGCCGCCCCGACATACAGCGCCTTGGCGTAGGCCGTCAGATCGACCGTATCGCTGGGCGTGACCGCCGCCGCGCGCCTTGCCGGCCCGCCCGCGTCGCGCGCATGGTTCAGCAATCCGTCCCGCTCGGGAATGGCCGGCATGTCGTCTCTCCTGTCACAAAAATCTCCCTCCCCTTGCGGGGGAGGGTGGCTGAGCCGCAGGCGAAGCCGGGTGGGGACGGCAAGGCGACCCATCACTAACCTCGCGCGATCGATCCGCGCGCCCCTGCCGGGCCGCCCCCACCCGGTCGCTTCGCGACCACCCTCCCCGGACCGGGGAGGGAGAAGCCGTCACAATCCCCGCAACCGCGGTCCCGCCGATTTCGGCCCCAGCATCAGCCGCGTGATCGCCCACACCAGGGCGTCGGCCCGATCCGGACTGGGTCCCCCTTCGCTGCCCAGCGCCAGCATCTCTTCCTCCAGGGCCGGGAAGGCGTCGCAGTGGACCACCCGCCCCTGTTCATAGAGCAGGGCCACCGGCTCGGCCCGCGCCGCCTTGGACCGCGAGGCGTGGACCATCTCGATCCGGCAAGGACAGGCGCTGATGGCCAGGACCGAGCGCACCATGTCGCCGCCCTGATTGCTCTCAGCGACCACCTCGTGCGCGCCGAACTCGCGTGCGGCCGCGCTGACCGCCCCGCCCCAGCTCTGCGGCGAGCGTCCCTGCACCGTCCGGTCGGCCAGCACGAAGGCCTGGCGACCTTTTCGCCCCACGACCACGATGCCGCAGGCGTCTCCCGTCGCGGTCGCCGGCGGATCGACCGCCACGACGATCCGGTCCAGTTCGGCCGGTCGCGCGCCCCTGGCCCGTTTCAGGTCCGCGATGCGGAACAGAGCGCCCTCGCCCTCGACCACCACGCCTTCCAGCTCCTGCGCCGCCAGCCGCGTCCCGCCATAGACGTCGTTCAGATGCGCCAGAAAGCCGGGCGACAGGTTCTGCGCGTTCAGGGCCGTCGCCGCCCGTTCCGTCACCGTCCCGGCCTCGGCCATCAACCGCCTCAACGCCGGGATCGGCCGGGGCGTCGTCGTCACCGCCAGCAGCGGCTCTTCCCCCAGCCGCAGTCCGAATCTCAGGTTCGACAGCACCATCTCCGGTCGTCGCCAGGCGCAGAACTCGTCCGCCCAGGCCGCATGAAACTGCGGCCCCCTCAGACTGTCGGGATCCTCGGCCGAAAACGCATAGGCGGCCGACTGATTGCCCCACACCAGCCGACGCCGCCCCGCTTCCCAACGCGGCCGGTCGCCCGGCTCAGCCAGCGCCTTGATCCCCGACGCCCCCTCCACCATCACCTCGCGCACATCGTGCAGGGCGGGGCCGACCAGGGCCAGGGTGATGCCGGGCAGCTTTCGCGCCATCTTGTCGATCCAGACCGACCCGGCGAAGGTCTTGCCCGACCCCCGTCCCCCCAACAGCAGCCAAGTCCTAAGGTCGAGGTCACGCGGCTTGTGTTGGTGCTCCAGCAGCCGCGCATGATTGCGCTTCAGCCTTAGCTCGCGCCCGTTCAGCTGCTTCAGCATCCTTTCTCTCGATGATGCCGTCGATCCGCTCGTATTCGACGAGCAACTCTCGTCGGATTCGCTCGTCGTCTGCGGGGTCGTAGGTTCGTCCACCCATCTCGTCCTCTTCGTTGTCGCTCAGGCACAGCAGTCGCATCGCCTCGACCGCCTTGGCCGACCGCGCGATCACCCCGATCTGGCGCGCGACCTTTTCGGCGACGGCGGCGTCCTTGACGTCGGTCTCGCAGACGCTCTTGGCCGTCTCTTCGATCTTGGCCTTCATCATCAGGAACAGGGGCTCGATCCACCCGGCGCAGGACGCAGCCGTCTCGCGCGCGCCGCCGCAGCCGCCCTCTTCGTCATCCCGATTTCCCGTCATGCCCAAACCATAGCGGACCAGCGTCCTCAGGCCGGAAGAACGCCCACATAATGCGCCAATGGCTTGTTTTCGCAGCCATTCAACCAGCGTCATTGCGCTGGCTAGGGGGTGCTACCCTATCGCTCCCGGCCGCGTTCGACCGTCCATTCCGGCGCCTCGAAATCCAACGCATCTTCCGGCTCGGCCAACGACAGCTCCGAAATCGTCTGGCCCCGCACCGACACGCCCGCCGTATGCACCGTCTCGCGACTGCCCGAGATCAGATGATGCCATTTCGCCAGCGGCCGCCCCTCGTGCAGCCGGCGATAGGCGCACGACTTGGGCATCCACTCCAACGCCTCGATGTTTCCGGGCGTCAGCTTGATGCAGTCCGGCACCTGGGCCTTGCGGTTCGCATAGTCCGAACAGGCGCAAGCGTCGGGGTCGAACAGCTTGCAATGCACCCGGGTCGGAATGACCTCGCCCGTATCCTCGTCCTCGAACCGGATCACGCAGCACAGCCCGCACCCGTCGCACAGCCCCTCCCACTCGGAAGGCGACATCTCGGCCAGGGTCTTGGTTTCCCAGTAGGGCTGCATGGCGCGCCTCATACGCGCCGCGCCGTCGCTTGTCACAGCCTCAATGCCCGACCGTCTTGGAGAACAGATTGATCACCACCACTCCGCCGACGATCATCGCCAGCCCGATCATCGCCGGCAGGTCCAGCCGCTGGCGGAACACCACCGTCCCGATCACCGAGATCAGCACCACACCCAACCCGCTCCAGATCGCGTAGGCGATCCCCACCGGCATCTGCCGCAAGGCGATCGACAGCAGATAGAACGCCAGGCCGTAGCAGACCGCCATCCCCGCCGTCGGCCAGGCCCGCGTGAACTGCCGCGAGGCCTGCAGCATCGTCGTGCCCGCCACCTCCAGCGCGATGGCGCCCAGCAGCGCGGCCCAGGTGATCATGCTCATGACAGGCCCATAGCCCGGCCCGACGCCCGGCCGCAAATCCACAGCCTGCGGCGCGTATCGCCTTTCCAGTGGCGAAATGGGCCTGAACCCCTTAGATCACACCCGTTTCCGCCCCCTCCGCCGCGCTGTGCGCGGTTTCCCTCTCCGGCGTCGCCCGAGAGGATCGAAAGTCACATGGCAGCCAGACCCCCTCTCGTCGCACTCAAGGACGTCCGTCTTCAGGACGGCCAGCGCCCCCTCTTCGACGGCGTCGACCTCGCGGTCGAACCGCGCAGCCGCGCCGCCCTGGTGGGGCGCAACGGCGCGGGCAAGTCCACCCTGATGAAGGTCGTCATGGGCCTGATCGAGCCGGACAGCGGCGACCGCTCGATCCAGTCCGCCGTCCGCTTCGCCTATGTGCCGCAAGAGCCGGTCATCACCGGCGAGACCCTGCTGGACTATGCGTCGTCGGGCGAGGCCGAGACATGGACGGCCGAAAGCTGGCTGGAGACCTTCGGCCTGAACCCGGCGAAGTCGACGCAAGGGTTGTCTGGCGGCGAAACCCGCCGCGCCGCCCTGGCCAAGGCTTTCGCCGAAGAACCCGACCTGCTGCTGCTGGACGAGCCGACCAACCACCTCGACATCCTGGCCATCGAACTGCTGGAGAACGAGCTGATCCAGGCCCGGTTCGCCCTGCTGGTCGTCAGCCACGATCGCGCCTTCCTGAACCGCGTCACCAATACCGTCCACTGGCTTGAGGGCCGCCGGGTCCGCACCCTGAACAAGGGCTTCGTCGAGTTCGACGAATGGTCTTCCAAGGTGCTGGAGGAAGAGGCCGAATCCCTGCGCCGCCTGACCAAGACCATCGAGCGCGAGACCGCCACCTTCTATTCCTCCATCACTGCCCGCCGTAGCCGCAACGAGGGCCGCGCCCGCTCGCTTCAGGCGCTGCGCGCCGAACGCGCCGAGAAGATGAAGGACGTGCCGCGCGAACTGTATCTCGGCGTCGATTCCGGTTCGACCTCGGGCAAGCTGGTCGCCGAGATCAAGCATGTCTCAAAGGGCTTCAACGGCCGCACCCTGTTCAAGGACCTAACCACCCGCATCATCCGCGGCGACCGTCTGGGCATCGTCGGTCCCAACGGCGCGGGCAAGACCACCCTGGTCAAGACCCTGCTGGGCGAACTGGCGCCCGACGAGGGCACGGTGCGCATGGGCGCGAACCTCGAGCCGGTCTATCTGGATCAGTCGCGCGAGGGGCTGAAGTCGGACATGACCCTGTGGGACGCCCTGACGCCGGGCGGCGGCGACAGCATTCTGGTGCGCGGCGTTTCCAAACACGTCGCCGCCTACGCCAAGGACTTCCTGTTCTCCGAGGCCCAGCTTCGCCAGCCGATCTCGACCCTGTCGGGCGGCGAGCGCAACCGCCTGCTGCTGGCCAGGGCGTTGGCCAAGCCTGCCAATATGCTGATCCTCGACGAACCGACCAACGACCTGGACATGGACACGTTGGACAAGCTGGAAGAGCTGCTGGAGGGCTATGACGGCACCCTGATCCTAGTCAGCCACGACCGCGATTTCATCGACCGCCTGTCCACCTCGACACTGGCCCTGAACGGACGCGGCGACATCGTCGAGACCCCCGGCGGCTGGACCGACTTCATCCGCCAGAACCCCGGCTTCCTTCAGCCCGGTTCGAACCCCCGCCCCCAGGACAAGGCCGCCGCCCAGCGCGCCGCCGAGGCGCCGCCGCCCGCCGTCGCCCCCAAGAAGACCGCCAAACTTTCCTTCAAGGACGCCCACCGCCTGAAGGAGCTGGAAGCCCTGATCGATGCGTTGCCCGCGACCATCGCCAAACACGATGCGACCCTGGCCGACCCCGGCCTCTACGCCCGCGACCCGAAGGCTTTCGACGCCGCCATGAAGGCTGCCGAGAAAGCCCGCGCCGAGCTGGAATCCGCCGAACTGGAATGGCTGGAGCTGGAAGAGAAGAAGGCGGCCCTGGCGGGGTAGGGACCGAACGGCTGGTCACCCGGCGAGGACGGCTTGAGGTCCTAACCCTGACTGTCCTGATCCCCGGGCGGCGTCTTCGCCGCGCCCCGGTTCTGCATCACGCTGACGGCGATGCAGGCGACCAGGCCGAACGCGAACCACAGGCCGAACTTGCCCGTCAAAAGCCCGACCAAGCCAAAAATCAACAGGACGCCGAAGGGGGTGAGCCGTTTCATGGGGCGGACGATAACCGGCTTTGTCGTGGCTGACGAGGCTGCGCCAAA
Source organism: Brevundimonas sp. ASV9 (assembly GCF_016429195.1). GTDB lineage: Bacteria > Pseudomonadota > Alphaproteobacteria > Caulobacterales > Caulobacteraceae > Brevundimonas. The sequence continues at coordinate 1,553 of NZ_JAELUF010000048.1, read as the reverse complement.
GGCCCGGACTTGAAACCAAACCCGCCGCCGCACACTCAAGCTTCATGACCCTGCGCAGCCATCTCGTCGAATTCGCCCCGCCCCAGCAGGCGGCGGTGCGGCGGATCAACGCCGTCCTCTCCCGCGCGCCGCGTCTGCGCACCGACGGCTGGCGGATCGATGCGGGCCAGCGGCTGTCGCTGTGGCTGGACGCGGCCGCCGGGCGGGTCACCACGCCGCGTCTCAGGAAGCGCGGCGTGACGGTCGAGATCGTCCAGACGGACGGCGACCACCCTGTCCCCTTGCGCATCCTGCATCCGACGGGCACGCCCCGCGCCGTCATTCTGGACATCCACGGCGGCGGCTGGGTGCTGGGCAGCGCCGGGCTGAACGACCGGCTGAACGCCCATCTGGCCCACCACGGCTTCTGCGTCGTCTCCGTGGATTATCGCCTGCTGTCCGAGCGGCGTCAGATCTATATCGACGCCGCCATCGCCGACTGTCTGTCCGCCGCCTATTGGACGGTGACGAATGTCGATCGACTGGGCGCCTCGACCCTGTTTCTGGCGGGCGAATCCGCCGGCGGGCATTTGGCCGCCCTGACCGCCGTCGCCCTGCGCGACCAGGGGCTGATTGATTTGGTGAAGGGCTGCGTCTTCACCTACGGCGTCTTCGACCTGTCGGGCACCGAAAGCGTGCGCTCGGCCGGGCCAGAGACCCTGCTGTTCAACGGCCCGACGATGCAGGCCGATCTGGCGCGCCTGGCGCCGGATCGCGACGAGGCGGCCTTGCGCCAGCCCGACGTCTCGCCCCTGTATGCCGACTTGACAGGCCTGCCGCCCGCCCTGTTCCTCGCCGGCGAGCAGGACCCTCTGTTCGAAGACAGTCTGTTGATGGCCACGCGCTGGGGTGAGGCGTCGGACGCGGACCTGATCCGTGTGCCCGACACCCCGCACGGCTTCCTGCATTTCGGCGGCCCGGCCGCGCGCGGCGCCCGCAAGGCGATCCGCACCTGGCTGAACGCCCGGCTCTAGCGGGCCTCGATCAGTTCGCGGATCCGGCTGCCCAGCGCCTCCATGGCGAACGGCTTGGTCATGACGTGCATGCCGGGGTCCAGGTGCCCGTTGCCGACCACCGCATTCTCGGCATAGCCGGTGATGAACAGAACTTTGAGATCGGGCCGATCGATCCGCGCCGCATCCGCCATCTGACGCCCGTTCATCCCGCCCGGCAAACCCACGTCGGTGACCAAGAGGTCGATCCGGGCGCCGGATTGCAACAGCTTCAGCCCCGCTGCGCCGTCGGACGCCTCGATGCATTGATAGCCCAGCTCATGCAGGATTTCGGCGACCAGCATCCGCACCGTCGGCTCGTCGTCCACGACCATGACCGTCTCGCCGGCCTGGGCGCGCGGGGCCTGTTCGACCTCGGGGATCAGATCGGCGTCGTCCACCTCGCCGAAGTGGCGCGGCAGATACAGGCAGATCATCGCCCCCTCGCCCGCCTCGGAATAGATCCGCACCTGCCCGCCCGACTGGCGCACGAAGCCATAGATCATCGACAGGCCCAGGCCC
>NZ_JAELUF010000475.1 GCF_016429195.1 Brevundimonas sp. ASV9 | reverse complement strand
CAATTTGGATGGGACCAAGCTAGAGAAGAAGAAGAAGAAGAGTAAGAAAAGGCAGAGGGAAACGCGATGTTGGAAGGAGTCGCGCTGCGCTTTGTGTCGCTCTCTGTTTCCAAGTTCCCCAGACTTTTTGGAGGTTGCCGTCGGGGTTCCCGTTTGGAGGCTACGTTTGTTAGGTAGTCAGTCGCAGATAGCTTGGGCGGGTAACTTTAGTAAAGTCCGGAGAACCGAGGCACAAAAGGGAAGAGCGCGGCCTTGTGTGGAGTCCAGATCCGTTTCGTTTTCAAGGACGGAGTTTCTTTTTCTCTTCCTTTTTTTTTCCCTCGTGAAATAGGAAATCAATTGCTTTGTAAAGAGAATCAAGAGAAAAATGTCGGAGTAAAGAATCAGAAGGAAATTAAGAAAGACAAAAAAAGACACAAAATTGAATTGGTGGGCG
>NZ_JAELUF010000474.1 GCF_016429195.1 Brevundimonas sp. ASV9 | reverse complement strand
ATCCAAGTGTCTCGTTGCTGCGCGTAATGTTTCTCGCCTTTGGAACTGCAGCTGACGAAAGCCGCATGGAATCAAGATGGAGGAAGAGTTCACCATGTAAAGTCGAGGACCGGATTGGCGGTTGTATTTCCTTGTCTTGGTACTGCGGGTGTTCTTTTGGTTCTGTAGTGGATCTTGGGATATTATATCATATTATATCATACCATACCATACTGCACTTCTGGATTCCAGCGGAGTTTTTGGACATGTCCCGCGTTGACACTTTTGCGTTATTACAGGCGACTGACATGATTATGAAGGGGCTCGAAGATGCTGGGTTTGTCTGATGACGATGGGTTGTGTCGATGCTGATGCCGATGATATAAGGACAATGCACAGGATGGTCATCTTTGCCGTATAGAAAATTGATGACGGAATACGTTTCTACAGCTAATAC
>NZ_JAELUF010000473.1 GCF_016429195.1 Brevundimonas sp. ASV9 | reverse complement strand
AGGCACTTCTTGACGTGCTTGACGTGGCCAATCATGTTCATGTACAGGATGCCAGCCTTGTGCAGCTTGTCGACGGCCGACTTGGGAGGGACGCCGACGGCGGAGACGAAGAGCCGGGCGCCCGATTCGATGGTGACGTCGATGAGTTCATCGAGCTTACCCTTTGTGTAGTCGTAGCTATAGGAGAAGAGGAAAATGCAAGTAAGCTTACTGATGCGTTTGCAAAAAAAGCGGCTGAATTGGGGGATGTGGTTGCTGAGTGAGCCACACTTTGCACGAGAGCTATGTTCACATGTGACGGCGTGAAAGGTGGTCCGATCCACGGACAGAAGGGAACCGGTCACGCAGGCCGCAACAAATTGAATAAGGAATAATAAATAAAAAACTTACTTGGTCTTACGAGCGTTGCCACCAACCTGGGGAATAAGCAAGTCGAC
>NZ_JAELUF010000472.1 GCF_016429195.1 Brevundimonas sp. ASV9 | reverse complement strand
ATCTCCACCTATTCAACGGCTCTATCACGAGAAACAAATGGAACCACAAAGTGTCTCTCTTTCATGTTTTTCAAAGTAAAATATTTGGTATCTGTTTCCACTGACCCCATGCAGCGAATGACAATCGATCGATCCGAAACACAGAAATGCCTGGGCAATGTTATGCACTGCATTCTCTCAATCGGCAGTGAATCTTCGGAAGTCAACAAGCACGCTAAAGTCAGGAGTACAGACGAATGCGCTGTGCGACACTGCGGAGAAGAATTCAGGGGCGCCCTTTGAGAATGTCATGCGTAATGATTTAATACGAAGCGCCACGTAATCAGCCGCAGCCGCATCTAAGAATGTACGCCGTATTGCTCCTCTTATGTCTAAGCCTTGCCTGTCTTCGGCGAACCAGAACGGGACTTGGCACAGCCCTACGAGGAATTTCTAGA
>NZ_JAELUF010000471.1 GCF_016429195.1 Brevundimonas sp. ASV9 | reverse complement strand
ATATAACACTGAGCAAGGTACGCGGTGGTAAGGGAGGGATGGTGTTTGCAACGGGGTCGATTGCGTTTTGTGGGAGTTTGTGGAATGGTGAGGCTTGGGAGGGTGATGTTTCGAGACTGTTGGAGAATGTATTGACGAGATTTACGAAATAGCATACTGATACTTCATTGCCAATGAGGTACGAGGTAAAATGATGACTTATACAAGGGTTTGACAAAGAAGAAAAGTAGTTTAGTTTACTTTGTATGGACGCTATACATAGCTGGTGAGTCTTTCATCACCCTAGTTTTATACATGCCATGAACGCTCTTCCTCCACCGGTAGATAATACAAACTCGCACCTCATTCTTCCTCTTCCATTTCCACCCTCACAAGCCATGGTCTATCCGATTTTGATGCGAAACGAGAAACAAATTTTAGAAAATATAGTACAGTAG
>NZ_JAELUF010000470.1 GCF_016429195.1 Brevundimonas sp. ASV9 | reverse complement strand
ATATCAAACCCATATATAAATAAAAAACAAAAATAAAACAACAACTTAAAGAAAGACACTTATCATTGCAAGCATAGCCGATAATTCAATCGGCATTCCGAGATGCATCGACGAACAGCGTAGTTGTGAAATAAATAAAGGCGGTGACACACAAAACGCCTTTGATAGTATACTACTCTGTACATTGCAGGAGTAACTCTCGGTCCCCGAATCGTGCCTCTCGAGCTTCCGAGACTACAACCAAGTTCCGCAGCGTACAAACTACTCACTACAAGATTTATTCAATCCGCCCACAATAACAATTATTAGTCGAATCAGGATGCTCACAGACTGCATGTCTGCTTTCATTGATATATATGATGATGGTATCTCTAGTGTCATGTATTATACAAATGCACGCGTCGGTCCGCTGACAGAGTTATCCGGATGCTCTATGC
>NZ_JAELUF010000469.1 GCF_016429195.1 Brevundimonas sp. ASV9 | reverse complement strand
AGACAGGGCGGTTGGAGAATGTCGGCACATTCGGTCATTGCCCAGCCAAGAGGCTTTGTCTAGTGGACGTTAGCAGCTCCAATGCGACCCAATAGTGGAGCTCCCGCAGGAGCTTTCAGCGGCATGCACCAGGCCAGAGCGCGGTAGCGTCGAAGCAAGAGCCACGCCAAGCGCTTTGGCTCAGCAGTCTGCCAGGGAATCGATGATGGATGGGCTTGACGAGTGGCTGGAGAGGCTGCACGGAGCTCGTATCGACTTCCATGAAGCCAAAAGGTGAATGATGCACGACAGAGGTTTCCGTTTGCTGTGTGGAGGACACCGCGTTTATGTTTATTAGGTAGGTGCTCCTTCCCGGTTCAGGTCTGAAACGGTTGGGCGACAGCTGGCAGGAATTTCCGCTGTCTCTTATACACATCTCCGAGCCCACGAGACCAGCA
>NZ_JAELUF010000468.1 GCF_016429195.1 Brevundimonas sp. ASV9 | reverse complement strand
ACCCGCTGTTGTACCACACATTGTTGCCTGGTGCAGTTTTGCTTACAAGTCGCCATTTCCTTGCAGGCTGGAATCCGCGACCAACACGCTTCTGGAACGCTTCGATCAGCTTGGCAGTGAGCTCGCCACGGTAAAGAACTTGCTACAGTCCCGAGGTAATTCCCCTATGGTGCTGGCACTGCTGGTATACTTTACGTCTATCTAACACCGACTCAGATGCCGTTCCGCAAGGCTTGTCTCCCATCATCTCTCGCAGAGATGACCTGGGAAGAGACCAACATGTCCCAGCATCCTCCACTGCGCAGGAATCATCCCGAGACTTTCTGCAAATCCCTCCGCACCCTGCTACTGCTGATACCGTTCTGAGTTGGGACATTTTCGAAGACAGATACCCTCCCAACTCTCTCATTGGCTCCCTCTTTTCTCCAGATCCCGCA
>NZ_JAELUF010000467.1 GCF_016429195.1 Brevundimonas sp. ASV9 | reverse complement strand
AGCTTGTCTGGTGGGAGAATGGTAATTGCACCGAGACGCAGAGTTGTGTCTTTGATGAATTTGACAACAGTGTCTTCGGCGTTGGAGATGAGGACAGTCATTGTTGGCAGAGCCAGGAGAGACCAGAAGACGAAGAACGACTTGCCGGCGTTAGATATGGGTGTTCGGTCGCCGTAGCCGATGGTGGTGAGCGATACGAAGCACAGGTAGAATGAATCGAAATATCCCCAACCTGGCTGATAATTCTTTTCCGTCTCCCAGAAAATCAGGGCGCCAATGAGCCACAGGGCAATCCAGGTGCATGTAGAAGTCACCATGGCCATCCACCGCCTGCGGGCCATGGCACGGTCTTGAATGTTGCGCATTAGCTCAAATTCAGCTTTGCGGCTTTCATACTCGCTAGTGGTCTGCGGTGTCAGGGTGTTATTATTGTTGGTG
>NZ_JAELUF010000466.1 GCF_016429195.1 Brevundimonas sp. ASV9 | reverse complement strand
GGGTCAAGCGATAAGCGCAAATATTATCTTGTCAGAGGGAGCTATTTACCCGCAATACAAAACAGCCCGCTGGACGAGCCTGCTTGAGCTGGCTGCTTGGGGAGTGGGCTACCTATCTCGACTTTCTATTGTACATTACGGCTTGCATCTATGTAGTTTAAGAAGGCGTTCGCTGTCGTTATCACCACGCCCTTTATAGTTCATCATTAGTGTCGCGGAGTTATTTTTTGGGCGTTGTATCCACGGTAAGTTGAAGACCCAGGTCGTTTACTCAGTGCTACAATACTAGAGCCGCTATTGGAATCAACTGCCCAAACAAAGACCGAGCTCCGGCTAGACTTGGCCAAAATTGGAAGCCGACAAGAAATGACTGCCTTTATTTGCATAATCTCGCAACTATACCTGCCGGAAAGCTCTATTGTTTGCACCGCCACAAACC
>NZ_JAELUF010000047.1 GCF_016429195.1 Brevundimonas sp. ASV9 | reverse complement strand
AGCTGCTCGGAAGGAGCCCCTCGAAGTCGGACGCCTTCGCGATCTCTCCGATCAGTCCGTCCAGGCGCGGTTCCTTCTGTCGCGCGCGTTTGAAGTCTTCGGCCGTTCGCTTGTCGACGTAGAGGACATCGCAATAGGCGGCATGGACACCGAGATAGATGTCATTCACGTCGCTGCCCGGGCGAAGCGTTCTCGGCTGACCGTGAGCCTTTAGCGCATCCGCTATGATCTGGCTGGGCAGAAGCTCCATCCGGATTCTTTTCAAGGTCTCGAACGAGCAAGGCGTCTCCGAGGCGACGGCCTCCAGCTGACCTCGGAAGGTCGCGAGCCGGCTGAGGTCCGCGAGCACGCTTTCGTCCCGGATTTCGTCGCGATCCAAGCCTTGCGCGACCAGGTTAGTTACGAGCAGCTCCCGCACAGTGATGCCGGCGGGAGGCATTCGCGCTATCACCATCGCCGTGAATTCGTCGGTCATCGCCCGCGCCGCTGCGGCATTTCCACCGGTACTCTGCAAAGCGGCGGCGTATTGGACCGCAGAAATTTTTTCAGGCTTGCCTCGGCCTCGAAGGACGATCGCATCTTCAGCTTGGACAATTCTCCTATCGTGAGGCTTTCATCGAACAAGCGCCGCTGAGCAAAGGCTGCGATCATGTGCCGCCCATCCCCCCGCGCGCGAAGCATCGGTCTGAGAGCCTCCCAGACCCAGCCCTTATCGCCGATGGCCTCGGCGCCTGTGCCGGTGCGCAGCAAGAGCTGCCGCGCGCGATCACGCACGGCCTCCAAAGAGGAAAAGCCTTCGGCCGCCGCAACCGCCTCAGCAGCTAGGATCGTCGCACTGGACCCCACGCCGTGATCTTCTTGCGGCAATCGGAGGAATGCTACGCGCGGGAGCCCTTGTATAGCCGCCACCCTTGCGCGCGCCGGTCCGTCCTGATCGCCGCCCAGAAGCTCTTCCATGTGGTGCCAGGACAAAAGAGGCAGGCACCCCTCGTCAGTAAGGCAATGGTGAAGCCCCAATGCGCGCTGGCGCCGGTCGAGGTTCGGCGCTGACATGGCGTCGAGCCATTTGGCTCAGTGCGAGCTGTCCGAAGAAATGACAGTGGGCTTGGCGAGGGTCATATCGAGGCTCGCGGAAGTTCAGTGGGTCACCATCGTAGGCCGAGATCACCGATCAGCTCCTATCGCATCCACCTCGCGATCGAGAAGTGTCTTGAGAGAGCCACCGCAGATCAACGGGCGGCGGTCCGCGTTCGGGTGGTGAAAGTCACGGACCGCATGTCGGCAAAGCCATGGTGCATGACGACAATTGAAGGCGTGCGTGATGTGCATGCTTTTGCACGGGTGCTTTCAGGTTAACCGCGCGACGATAAAGCTCCCCCGACCCGTATCCGTTCAGTTTGTCGCCGCGGCCCATGCAGCGCCGCGTTGGTGCGGAAGCGACGAAGGGTCGGTCGAACCCGCGTTCACACCTCGAATGACGTGGTCCTGGCGCAGAGTGAAGCTCCGCTTCTAGCGCTCAGACGACTGTGTTGCTTGCACGGTTGCCGGCGGTATCACGATCGAGCTCCTGTTGCGGCGGAACGCGCGGTCTTTGCCAGCCCGAACTATAGGACAGGCGGAGCCGAGGCGGTCTGATCCATCGCGTAGAGCCGGCACTTGTCCCAGATCCGCTGTCCGGTGGCCGGGTCCGCCTCGAACTGGCGTTTGAACGACCTGAGGCAAGAGGCGTGGGGCAAGGCGGCGTTATCGATCTTCTTGATGACCTCCTCGTCGGTCGCCGTCGCGGTTCCGGCAGCATGCGCCGCGAGTGCGCCGCCAACCATGGCGATCATCTGGGCCCGCTGCTGGTGCAGGACGTCACGGCCGTTGAGGTCGAAGAAGTCGATGATGATCTGTCCCCGCTCGCGCGCGTGGCCGTCCTTAGCCTTGGGTGTGGCGATGGTCGCGACGAAGGAGACGAGATCCTCAGGATCCGCGTCCAGGTCGCCGAGGGGGTAGCAGAGGAAGGGCTTTTCCTTGAGCAGGGCTTTAAACCCGACGGCCGCTTGGCCGCGGGCGTCGCCCACCGGGAAGTAGTTGGACTTAAGCGCCGAATTGCAAGCCTTGCAGGACGCTGCATAGTTTTCGAGGTCATAGGCCAGCCAATAGTAGCCGCTGACCGACGCAGGACCGGTGTCGTACCCGTAGGCGAGGGCGGGATGGGCAGTGGCATCGGGCCAGGCCTTCACCGAGGACTTAGGCCGGAAGTGTTCGACGTCGAACTCGATCTTGCCGTAGCGCTCGTTCTCGAACTGACGCTCGCAGAAGACGCATTTGTTGCACTGAAGGCCCATGTAGACGGGCTTTATCGTGCTCCAGAGAGACGACTTTTCGCTATAGGCCCGAGCCTTGACGAACTTCACGGTGCGTTTGTCTGCTTTGGACTTCCATTTCGGGTCGAGCTTGGCGATCTCGGCGAGGGCGGCGGCGGTGTCGAAGGAGTAGCGGATCAAGGCTCGGCACCTTCCGCAGTCTCGGTCAGGCTGTCGAGATAGCTCAGGGCCGCCTCGGCGTCGCCGTCTGCCGCCTTGCGGAACAGGGTCCGAGCCTCGTCTTGGAAGGCCTCGGCTCTGGTGCTCTCGAGACCGAAGTAGGAGGACAGCAGGAGCTGTTCGGCGCTGCGTCCGAACACCGTCTCGTCGAGCTGCCTGATCTCGGCGGAGCCGTCTGCGGCGGTGTCGGTGATGAAGATGTTTCGCCGCTCGACGGTGCTCGCGACCAGAGGGCTGTGGGTAGTGAAGACGAACTGGAGCCTGGGGAAGGCCGTGGCCAGCTTGGGGACGACTTCGCGCTGCCACGAGGGGTGAAGATGCAGATCGATTTCATCGACAAGCACCAGCCCGCCCTGGCGCGCCAGCGGTTCGCCCTGCGGCACGACCTGGTTCAGGTGGCTGATAAGGTCACCCACCCAGCCGATGAAGGCGCGGTATCCGTCGGATAGCGCCGAGAACGGCGTCTTGATGCCGTCAAAGAGGAAAACGTACTGCCCGTCTTCGGGGTCTTGGTCGCCTCTGAATACGATGTTTTCGGGCAGGACCGAATTCAGCAGGTCTAGGGCCTCATCGAATCGGTGCGGAGTCGCTCGCTGCATCTCCGGCATCCAGCTCTGCAGAGGAATCAGCGCGAGGTGGTCTTCGAACAGACCCGCGACGCGCTGGTACCGCAGTCCGCGGGAGCGCCGCGCGCTACTCGGAGAAAAATCGCCGGTTTCGACCCGGCGGGTGGCACCGTATCCGACGACGAAGAAGGCAGGCGAACTGTCGTCAAACAGGCGGTCGGCGATCGGCGAGGCCGGCGTGTCCTCCAAATGGATGCGATCGAGGCTGCGGCCATCCCGCCTTTCGATGCGAGCGATGAGTTCGATCGCCGTCGAAACCCGGGTCCCTTCCTGACGAAGCTGATACTCGTTGGGACCGGCCTTGCCGAAGATCTTGAGAAAGGCAGTCTTGTACTCCTGCTCCTCGGCTCGTCCTCGTCGCACCAGGCGGTAGGCGACGAAGCCGGACTCCATCAACGCCGGAGCCAGGATGGCGATCGCGAGGGCCCGGAGCACGGATGACTTGCCGCCGCCGTTGTCGCCGAGAATGAGATTGACGTTGCGAAGGCGCGGAAGATCCGGCCCGGTGCGACCTGGGAACTGGAGGCTCAGCTTCGTCTTGCCGAAGGCCTTGAAGCCGTAGATGTCCAGACGTTTGGCGTACACAGATTTTCCTCAGGCCCAGGCCTGTGTCTGACCTACACCAACTCTGATCACGAAAGGAGGCCTTCGGTGAATCGGCAATCGAGGGTGTCGCGCTAAAGCGCGATTGCCGCGAGAAACATGATCCCGCCCTCGCGATCGTTGGTCAGCCCAACGCCCGCGCCCCGGGCCGCCTCACGGACGGTCTCGACATGCGCCCGGCGCAGGTAGAAGCCGACAATCAGGAAGTCTGCCATGTGCTCGCGGCCGAACACGCCGCCATTGCAATTGGTGTAGGGAATGCAGCCGATCGACGACAAGGCGGCCACCGCGGAAACGACGCCGAGCTCCAGCCCGTCAATCTCAGAGTCACAGCCGCCACAGCCATCGTCGCAGCCGTCGCAGCCAGGCCCGTCAGCAAGCACGCTCTCCACCTGCTCACGCTCTATGGCAACCACTCGGCGCACCGCTTCAAGGGGCACGCCGCGCAAATCTCTGTAGTCGCGATTGCGGCCCAAGCCGGCTCCATTAGCCGCCTCCGCTCCCTCGAACCAAGCGAGGCGGGAAAGACTCAGCGGCGGGAGGCCGCTCACAGAGAAAGGGTGTGAGATCACTCTAGGCCGCTCCAGGTTTCGCTGAAGCCGCACGATCACCTGCTCATCAGACCAAGCGCGCAACGGAGGATGACCACCGAAGGCGCTGCTGTTGAGCCCCTGCCCGGCAGCTTACGGCCCCACGGGAGGGGAACGCGACAGGTATCACCTGCCCGTCTGGGCCCGACCTGGGGACCACGACCTTTGGCTGTGCGCTAGCACTGCTTCAGTAGGCGCAGAAGCCAACCTGCTGAACGTAGCGGCTACGCCAGATCAAACCGCAACCTGACGGAGCTGCGACCGACGATCCTGAAGTTTTCACGCGATTTCCGGCCCGCAGGGTTATGCAGCTCCAAGATCCGGCATCGAGCAGGGTCGAAGGCGTGTTGGACGAACAGGATCCGGTAGTCCTTCGAGGGTTGTCCGGACACCGCAGCGGCTGTGCGATATTCCCCGTCGGACAGCTCAAACTCGGTTCCATCGCCGGGCGTGGCCTTGACCTCGTAGAGCCACTCACGGTCGGTGGTTTGAACCCGAAAATCGCACCCCTCCGCGATGCTGCCGTCCTCAGAAAACAGGCTCGTGCGGTTCTCCGACACCCAGCACGTCTCGTTGAAGTGGTTCTTGTGCTTGGCTTTCAGGTACTCGTAGGCGAGGAGCTCGCCTGCCAGTCCGATAGCAGCGCGCAACGGCTCGGCCAGTTTCGCCGGCGGCTTCGTCGTCTTCCGTCCGCCGCCGCTTGTGCTCCGGGACGGCTCCGTCTCAGGCTGAACTGTGAGGCTCACAGGTCGAAGGCTGGACCGTTCGCGCCAGCCGCTCGCTCCGAAAGCTTCTTGCGCGACCTGCGCAAACCTGGACGCAAAATCCGATGCAGAAGCGTCGAGCTCCAGCCCTGCGAAATCGACGCGGTTGCGGGCGCGCTCCAACGCGTCCTTTCTGTCTTTCTCGAGACGCCGTTCCCGGTCCAGATCGTCCTCGGTCAGCCCATGCGCCTCCAGATCCACGGACTGCCGGACCTCGCTCGGCCAAATGTTGGCACGAGCCAACGCATCGATCACCTCGAGGTCTGTGCGAAGCGGCTCGAAGTCGAGGTAGCCACCCCTCTCCAAGACGTCAGCGATTGCTTTGGCGCCTTCACTCCACGTGGCCGGCAGCTTGTCCTTGGCTGCAGCCAACAGGATGGGCGTGGCACGCTCAGCGAGTCTGATGACAGCTTTACGGTTTTCAAGCCGAAGACGGTCGTAGGGAACCAGTTCACCCCCCGGATCCGAGCCGAGCCGCTCGTCAAACAGCTGTTCTGCGTGCGTAAGGACGAGATCGCGACTGATCGCTTCCTGGGTCTCGGCCCACTCCGGAGCGAAAGCTATGAAGTCCAGTGAACGCATTTCGGCGTAGGTCGCCAGCGGCCCCGTCTCGCGCCAGATGGCTGAGAAGTGCCGTCTCAGCCTGTCTCGAAGGCTTTCACGGATCTCATTCTTCCGCGCCGCAAAGGCGCGATGGAGTTCCGCTTCGCTGGTCATGGACCCGCGCCCCAGCGCGATAGAGGTCCGGTTCAAACGAGCGTAGTCGAGCCCCAGCCCGCGCCTGATGGCGGCAATGTCTTCTGTCGTCTCCAGGAGCTCCAGAAGCGGTTTTACGGTCTCGGGCGGCATCGCGCCGTTCAGAACTTCGGCCCAGCGGGATGGCTCGCGCTCCGACAGGCGAAGCTCGAGATCGCTGATCGCGTCCACGCCCGCGAAATAGGCTGCGACCATCACGGCCAGCGCGATCCTCGTCTGGTCGTTACGTTGATGGGCCGCGAGATGCTCGCGAACAAACGCAATGTCGAAGTCCAGCGCATCCGCATAGTGGTGGTCGTTAGGCGTCACCGATCCCAGATCCACGCCCGGTGTTATTCGGTGCGCCAGCTTGACCAGGAGAAGTTCGAAGGTGCGAAGGTTCTGATTGAGATAGTCGGTCAGGACCGTGGCGCAGGCTTCCAGTCGGCGGCTGTCAAACGGCTCGGCGACGACGAGCGTCGGCATCCTGTCATCCCGGTAGAGGTGCCGGGTGAGGCTCCTGGAGCTCCCCGCGCCGGACTGAAGATCGATCTGCGAGGCGCGTCTGAGCCGCAAGCGCTGCAGCTTGTCCAGGATGGATGACAGCTGAGCCCCACGCTCTAGGGCGCGGGCGCCGAGCTCATGACCGAGCACGAGAGCATCTGTTATCCATGGAAGCACATCCAGCAGGAGCGGATCGCCGGCGCTGACCCCGAACGGCTCGCCATCCACCACCAGCTTGATCTGCGCCTCTGCGGCGGGGAGTGCGGCGAAAGCGGAACCCGCATTGATCAAACTGATCACGGATGCGGCATCCACCTGGTCTGAAATGGCGAGCACAGGCTCACCGCTCTCGATGAGAAGCTTGGCGAGGTCGGTGCTCGCTCCATCGGCGACGTAAACCGCCTGCTTGTCGTGGGTCGGCATCAGGCGGGCGAAACCATCCGTCCGCCGAATGATCAGCGGCGTTTCCGCTTCGAGGGGATCACCTTGGGCGAGCAGGTCCTGCCAGGCCCGCACATAATGGGTCTGCAACTGCGGACGATCATGCTGGGAGAGATTTTCGCACAGCTCGCCCAGAGCCCGCATCCGGGAACCAGCCGTCTCCGGAGCCCGCCACCGTTTCAGCCCGAACCGGGAACAGAGAATCTGGGTCGCCCGGTCGGCCTTTGCGAGCAGCATCGCTACGTCCTCCGGCGGACGAGCAGCGAACCTCAGCTCGCGCCGATCAGACATCAACCAGCCATGCTCAGGTTGAACGAAGCTAAGTTGGTCGCCGATCTCCATTGGGAACCACCTTGCGCCCGACAAGAAGACCGCGAGAGGCGTTCGTTGCGCGCGTCTGTCCTGATGCCCCCCGTACCGATCAGTTCGCGCCAGAGCGAAGCTCAGGCGTTCGTCTCCGAACGTCTCGAGATGGCGGATCACCAGGCTGGCGAATCGGCGGCGCGCTTCGGGAGACAGCTCCTCCACGACCTCCTGCCCGGGCAGCTTCCACGCTTCGCCGACACGCCAGTAATTGGTGTAGGGGTGGTGGGGAACGCTGAAAGCCCGCGCCCGCCAATCGGCTCCCAACGCCTGGCTGAGCGTCCAGCCCCAGCTCGCCCCGGAGATCGGCCCTTCGTGTATCGGGACGCTCAGAGCGACAAGGCCATCGACCACGCCGGCGTCGGAGAGAAACTCCACCCACTCTTTGAGCGCCGTCCGCCCGCCGCTGCCTGCCATGTGCTCAGGTCCGATCAGCAAGCTCGTCGCAGATGCGGCGCAGTCCGCACACGTAGCCTGCGCTTCGGACAGAAAGGCATCGAGCTCACGGCCGGTATCGGTCCAGTTCTCAGAGAAGGCGGCGTCGCTAGCCCGCCTCCAACCACCGCGCGTCTCCACGTGCAGGTCTGCGCTCGCGAGCGCTCGACGGGCGCCCTGGCGATCGCTGGACCAGACCGCAAATGCCCACTCCAGAGCGTCCCGCCGACGGGCGGGGGCCGGCTTCTCCCCGAAGAGTGAAGGCAGACGCTCGAGGATCTCGGTCGCATCGTAGCGTTGCCAAAGCTTGGCGCATTCAAACTGAGCGACGGTGTCCTGGCGCGGGCGCACGTCCTCCGAGAGCACGAGAAGCTTTCGGGCGATATTCGCTGGCGGAAGCGGGGCGCCGTCCTGGCGCCGCCGGCGCCCAGCGTCGTGGCGAACATAGAACCCGCTGCCGGCAGGCTGCAGGGAGCCTGAGGCGTCCGGCAGAATGCGGCGCTCCAACAAGGCATCAAGATCGTTTGTCTTGTCGAGCGCCAGCGCGAGGTCCGCAAGGAAGTCGGCCCAACGCTCATCTCCCTCCCTCGGCGCGGGCAGATTGGTCGCTATCGCTTCGGCCCAGTCCGCGAGTTCTTCCGGCGAAGGATCCGTGTCCGAGTAGTCTGCGGACGCCAGGGCGCTGATCGCGGCGACGCGTCTTCTCGAAAGCCGCGGCGAGAGGATGTTGGCGGCTCCGGCACGGGTCGCGCGGGCCGCTGTGAAAACTTTGAAGGTCTCTTGCGGCCACGCCCTCAAGTCTTCGAGACCACACCAACCTTTGGCCGTCGTCGGCCATACGGGAGCCTCCGCCAGCGATGTGCCGCACTTCACGAAAGCGCTGGAAAGACGCCCGCGCTGGTCGGAGTTCCAGGCCGCCAGATCCACGACGCACCGCGGGGGGACAAGGTCGGCAGTTGTGAGCCGCAGAGCTTCGCTGGCTGAGATCTCCGCCGCGGCGTCGAGCAAATAGGCATTCAGGGGCAGGTCCAGCCGGGCCTGTCGGCGGCTGATGTTGGTGAAGAACGGCGCATCGAGATGGGCGAATGACGGGGAGCGAGCCTCCGCCGCCATGGGCAAGAAGGTGTAAAGGCGTGCAGTGGCCAGACCTTCGCCATCAAGCGGCGTGGCGACCGCGACAGAGGCTTCTCCGCTCCAGTTCAGCCAGGTCTTGAGACCTGCTTCCTGGGGAATGCTCCTGCGCACGGCGTCGAGAACCCCGTCCTTCGGCAACGTACGTCGCACCAGGAGCCAGCGCCGCCGATCCGGACCCAAGGTCACGACGAAGGTCTTTTGCGACGGATGAGCTGGTTCCGGGCCTACAAGCTCTTCGGACTTCCGGGTCAGTCGATCCGTTCGCCGCTTGGCCTGCGGCTCCTCGATCGAGATCTCCAGGGCGGAAATCCGGCTGAGAAACAGAAGAACCGGGGCGTCGGACTCCACCAGCTCCAGAACCTGGCGCTTTGCCAGGGTGACGGCGTCTGCGGTGCGGAGTGGCAAACGGACGACCGTAGCGTAGCCCCGGCGCGCGAACTCAACAACGCTCTGCGGCTGCTCAGCAATCGGCACGGCGGCGAGATAGCGGGGTATGGCGGCCGCGACTTTCTCGGCGACCTCGTGCTTTCCCGAAAGCAGCAGCCGCTCATGTATTTCTTCGGGCCGTGCGAACCGGAAGCAATAGCCGTCAAACCTGGTCCGGACGGCTGCGATGCCCTGACATGAGTAGATGTGGGGGTCGTCCGTCAACGCCTCGACGCTGCGGAAGCCGACGCCCTTGTTGCCGATCCCCTCGCCTATTTCCTTGGTGCTGTTGGCGATATTGCGCACCGCCTGCACGTTCTCGCGGGTGAAGCCTCGTCCACCGTTCGCAACATACAGTTCGCCGTGGTCCGGCCCATCGAGCACGAGATGGATCGCCACCTCCGCCGCCCCGCCCGTGCTGTCTCCCTGAGCGTCGTGAGCGTTTTGCAGGAGTTCGTAGATTACGCGGTCGCCGTATTCGCCCCCGATGAGTTCGCTGAGCTTCTTCAGGCTTCGGTACACTCCCTGGTCGTGCTTCTCGGCGCGAGCCACCGACTCCAGTTCCTCGTCCAGGATCGTGAACAGTTCCGATGCCGGGTCGCTCGCCAGGTTTTTGGTCGTTGAAGACATTCAGGGCCGCTTCTTCAAAGGTGGATCCTCAGAGCTTCGGGTCGGGCTCTCGGCCCCGCCGATGCCCGCACCGGCATCACTCAAGGGCCGTTCTCTCCAGAAGGCTGTCGAACAGCGCCTTGGATCGAACCAGAAGCGAGAAGGCATCGGCGAGCGGCTGCTCAAGCGCCTGTTCGGGCGATTCCTCCATGAGCGCTGAGGACAGCTTTGTCGGGTCGATCACCACCGGGAGGAAGAAGGACCCGTCCTTTTCCCCGTAGACGAAGCCGAGCCCGCGGATATCGCCGATCAGGTCAGTTTGCTGGCCGACGGCTTTCCGCCACCTAGCCTTACTGATGTCATTCCGGGCCCATCGAAACCCGAGCGTTGCCCGGCCCATGCCAACCAGTTGGGTCAGCCAGAAATAGTCCGCCTCACCATCAGCCGTGCTGCTGGCTTCGAAGGAGAATTGACACGCGTATTCGTCCCCCGGCGAGCCATCGGACTTCCGCCATTCCTTCGGCGCGGCCCAGATCGCGTCATCGTTCCAGTCAGTCACACCCTCCCAGCCGAGCTCGCCGATACGCTTTGCGGACACGTCGTCCAATGCTTCGCCGATCTCGTGCTGAAGGCGGTTGTCGAGATGAAAGGCCGCCGCGTCGAGGTCTACGATGTTGGCGACGATGAGTGCGTTCAGGTCGGGTTGAGCCACGGGCGGTCCTATGAAAATTGCCGGACATGCTCAGCAAACTGCTTGAGCAGAAGATGCTGGACTGATCGGTCCACTTGCGGCCGACGCGTGACCACCGCACGAGCGGCCTTCACGACGCTCCGCCAATCCGCATAGAAGGCGCCTGCCGGCAGAGCTTGGGGCCGGGTCGGACTGAGGTAGACCAGGGCGGCGCGCTTGCCGAGCGCCTCGGCCTTGCGCTGCAGCACCGTCTCATACCGGGCCAGCTGCTCCCTGCCCTCGCCCGCGTCGATCTTCACCTCGATCACGAGAATGAAGCCGGGTCCCTCGATTGAAAGGTCGACCCGATCATCCGCTGCCCCGAGGGGGCAGGCTTCGGTCTGGACCGAATACCCGGCCGCGAGCTCTTCCCCCGTTGGCAGTCGAGATCGATCCCCGTCCACGATCCGATCCATAAACGCCTCGAGAAAGGCCCGTCCAAGGTCCCTCGACTCCGCGGGACTGAACATGGCCGCAAGAACCCGCGCGGTACGCACCTCGTCGCGCCGCAAACCAGCGATCGTCCAGACGTTGAGAATGCCGCCTTGCAGACGCTTGGCCTGCAGGGCGGCGCCGATCGGATGCAACATCCGGGTGAGGCCCTCAACCTCAAAAGACCGCCCTGCGGACGGCTGCGTCACGGAGATGCCAGCAGCCTGTGAAGCGAGATGCGACCGATGTTCAGCAAATAGCCGACCTAGCCGAGCCTCCAGAGGGACGGGGGATCCAGCCTGGCTGAGAGCTCTCCACCGTTCGAAGAACGTGGCGAGACTATGCGGCTCGCGAAGCCTGGATTCAGTGATCAAAATCTTCCGCGTCCCGCCATCCCCGAACTCCCTTATGCTCGCTTTGATGGAAACCCATAGTCGGCGCTCATCCACCTGCAAGCAACGATCAATGCCCACTTGCCCCCTCGTGTCCGGATCGGGTCGCCCGTGCGGATGGTTTGCCCTTGCTTCAGGCGCGGTGATAGCGTCGACCGCGGGCGCCCTGTTGATGAAGCACCGTCACGACCGTGCCGTCAGTCGCGTCGCAAACGACCGACAGATTGCGGAGCCTGTCCAGAGACCGGCCGGCGCTGCGCCGGAGGTCCCGATCGGCCAGCCGTCGCCGGCTGACGCTGAAGGCGACGCAACCACCGCCGACGGGAGTCTCGAGATCGGCATGGGTGAGCAGATCGGCGATGAGGTCGTGAGGCACGCCGCGCTGGGAAGCGCGGATGGCGGCGTGGGTGGTGAGCTGCAAATCCATGTCATTCCTCCTTGCTGGCGACAAAGGACACGCTAGGGTTCATTTCCGACAGCTTCGGTCGCAAATCGAAAAGGGGGTTCGATGCGGCACGAGAAGGCGACCCTGGTCCTTGAGCTCGCCCGCCGCTTGGCGGCGAGCGCCGAAGGCCTAAGCACTGAGGAAATGGCGCAGGGCCTTGGCGTCTGCAGGCGGACGGCCGAGCGCATGCGAGACGCCGTCGCCCAGGTGTTCCCCCAGATGGAGATGGTCCAGGAAGGCGTGAGCAAGCGCTTTCGCATTCCGCGTGGGTTAGACGGCTTTTATCAGTCGCCGACCACCGAAGAGCTGGTCGAGCTCACGCGCGCAGTGGAGACCCTACGCTCCAGCGGTCACGTCAATCGGGCCGCGGTCTTGGAGGGGCTGGACCATAAGATCCGCTCTGCGCTGAAGGCTGAGCACCGTCGTCGGATCTCGCCGGACGTCGACGCCCTCGCTCGCGCGGAGCTGACCGGCATTCGCGCCGGTCCTCAGCCCGTGGAGGATCCCGCCCTCTTGGCGAGCATCCGGCGCGCGCTGATGGGCATGTGCCAGGTCCGCTTTCGATACCTGGGCGGATCCAAGCCCGGCGCGCTTCGGACGCTGGTGCCCTACGGTTTGTTCTTCGAGCGGATGAACTACTTGGTCGGGGCGGAGGGGAACTCCGGCCAGCCGAGAAACTGGCGGCTGGACCGGATTGCGGACTTCGAGGTTCTGGACGTGCCGGGCGCGCGGCCGGAGGACTTCTCGATCTCTGATTACACGGCGAGATCGTTCGGGGTGTTCCACGATCAGATGGAGCAAGTCCGGCTTCGGTTCACAGGCGAGGCGGCGGCTGAGGCTGCACGCTGGCGCTTCCATCCGGGACAATCGGTGACGAAAGAAGACGACGGCTCGCTGATCGTCCAATTCGAAACCGGCGGCATGCTGGAGCTGGCTTGGCATCTCTTCACCTGGCGTGGCGAGGTCGAGATTCTCTCCCCTCCCCGGCTGGCCGAGGTGATGGTCCAGGAACTCCGGCGGGCCCTGGAGCGGCACGGCGCTCAATCTGCGACCGCTCTTGTCGCAAATACCGCTCAGGCTTGACCTTATGACCAAGCTTCTTTCCGCCTCGCGCCTGAACGGCTTCCAATCCTGCCCGCATCAGGCGGCGCTTTGGCTGCAGGGCGTCAAGCCGCCTGTGCGGGCGGACGACGCCGTGCGTCTGATCCGCGACAAGGGCTTCGAGCACGAGGCCGAAGTGCTCGCGGGGTTGAAGGCAGGCCATGGCGAGTGCATCGAAATACCGACCGACGGCTCGCCGGCGGAGCGAGCGTCGGTCGCTGGTTAGAGCGCGACTTGGACACCGATCAGGAAAGGCTGCTTCTCGCGTGGGGGCTGGCGCAAGATCCCGCTTCAGGGATCATCCCTCACATCCGCCCCCTTCGACCGTGGTGCCAGTGCTGCGCGGTCGCAAGGACTGGGAAGGGGGATTCATAGGCTCTGAACACTGCTAAAGAATGCGGCTGCCAAGGTTCGGGATGTTTACAGCCCCCTTTTACGCGAGTGAGTGCTTCGACAGAATGTCGTTGATCTCGCCCGGCTTGAAAGCCACGTCCCAGGCCCATCGCCCGAACCCCCCAGCTTGGTTCACCGCGTTGACCCATTCGGCCATCGCGTCACGCTTCGCCTTGTTCTGGGGGCTGTCGACGCCTTTGATCTCCAGAGCGAGCATCGTGCCGTTGTCTAGAAGCACGAGGAAGTCGGGCAGGAACCGACGGCGAGACCCAGCCCACATGTACTGGATCTGGAAGCCAAGGTGGTCGTTCTTGGCGTAGGCGCGGACGTCCGAACGCTTCTCGAACACATTGGCGGCATGCCCCTCCCAAGCCGAGTCTCCAACCAGATGGCTAATGTGAGATTTTGACGTAGGGAAGCAGGGCTTCGAAGTGAACCAGGTCCGCATGCGCCCCGTGCTGCCGATCGGATCATCCTCGTCGAAGACGGGAGCAAGGTGTTCGGTGTTCTGTTCGCTGACGGCGCTCAAGACATGCTGCACCACCAGATCGACGTTCAGCGCGATCAGGATTCTTCGCCTAAGTGGATCCGTGTGGAACAGAGAGGGGATGACCAAGCGATCGGACTGCAGGAAGGTCTCAACGATCCTCACCAGCTGAGCTGCCAAGTACTCAGGCTGTCCGGTAAAGTTTTTGCTCACCACATCAAAGGCCTTGCGGGCCGCCTGGAATACGAGGCGCTGCAGTCGGAACCCTTCAGGGAGTTTCTCAAGATCGATCGCCGTGATGCGGCCCAGGTCCGTCGCTCCGCCAAGCGCAGGTGCGAGGTCGGCGCTGATGGGGGTGCTGGCGGGGTCTAGCGTCAGATCATCGACCTTGGTCCAATCCACGACCAGCTCTGGTCGGACCACCGTCTCGACCCGCAGCACGTTCGGCCAGCGCAGTTCTAGCTCAGCTCGCTCGGAGAGAACCTCAACCTGCATCGTAGGTTTGGGGGGCGGGGGCGCTTCCCCGGTCTCATCCGTTTCGCAGATCGATAGAGGCACGCCGAAGACGTTGACGTATTCGGGGACGAATAAGCCCTCTTCGTCGAGATCGTAGGACACCCGCCGAAGACCTCGACCAACAACCTGCTCGCACAGAAGCTGTGACGTGAACGCCCGCAAGCCCATGATGTGCGTGACGTTTTTCGCGTCCCATCCTTCTGAGAGCATCGCCACCGAAACGACGTTTTGAAGCTCTTGTCCGGCTGCACCGCGCTTGCCGACATTGTCGACGATCTCGCGGAGCAGCTCCTCCTTCTTCAGGGCCAGGAACTTCTGACGACGTGTCTCAGGCAGGTCTGCGGCCTCGACGATGGCCTTCAAGCGAGCTTCGTAGTCTTTATCGGAGGAGGCAGTTTCGCCGATCTCAGCCTTCTCCAGGACGCGTGAGTCTACGCGAAGGGTTCGATTGGGAGCGTGCAGCTCGGGCCAGTGCGCGTCGCCCTTGTTAAAGTAGTTTTCGATCCGGGCCGCCGTTTCCGTGCGGTTGCAGACCGTGAGCATAACCGGCGGCGAATGGTGGCCCGCGTCCCGCCATTCCTGCGCGTATCGACGCCAGTCGGCTCCAAGCAGGGTGTAAGCGTCCTGAACAAGCTTCGGCAGAGCTTCGTGAGGTTCGGCCTTGCGGTTCAGGTCCTCAGCAACCGAGGGGTCTCGGTAAAGATGATAAAGCTTTGAGCGAAGCGTCCTGGCGTCAGGGATGGCATCGTCGCGCACCACCACGCGCGGCGTTTTGACCAGCCCCGCCTCGATTGCGTCGTTCAGGCCGAAGTCCGAGACGATCCAGTCAAATAGGGCTGTGTCGGTGCTCTTCTTGCCCGTGGGCGCGAACGGCGTCGCTGAGAGGTCGAAACACCTCTGGATGCGCCGAGTCTTGTGGATCCGATCAAGGCCTTCGATCCACCGCGTCGCCTCGTCGAGGTCGATGCCGTGTTCCTCTGCGTCCTTCTTGCTGATCTTGTTTTCTGGTTTCTGCCGATAGGCGTGGTGAGCCTCGTCGTTGATGATGAGGATGTCCTTGTGAGCAGCCAGTTTGCCCAACACACGGCGGGTGAAGGCCTCGTCGGATTCCCGGCCTTTTTTGACCACCGAACGATCAACGTCCTTCAGTGGCATCAAGCTGTGCCAATTCTCGATCAGCACCTCGGCCTGGTTGAGCTTTTGGCGAAGCGCCTCGGACGGACAAAGACTAAAGACGTCGTAGTAGCTGCCTTCGGTGGGCAGCAGAACTTGCAGTCGCTCCTTCACCGTCAGCCCGGGAGCGACGATAAAGACGGCGCGGCTGAAGTCCCTGTTGCGCTTGGGGTAGGTGAGAGCGTTCAGGACCTGCCAGGTGATGATCATCGCCATCACCGTGGTCTTGCCTGCACCCGTGGCCATCTTGTTGCACAGACGCTCCCAAGGGCCGCCATCCCCAGGAATGGCGATGCCTTGGCGGTACGCCTCTGCCCCCTCGACCCACCAGATCAGGGTCTCGATCGCCTCCAGCTGACAGAAGTAGAAGGGATGCTGGCGCGCGGAACCATCGTGCCAGTGCTCGAGCAGCTTGCGGGTGACGATGGTCACGCCCGGCCATCCGTCCGCACGCCACTGGTCCACCCGCTCGCGGATGGTGTTCACCAGCTGCAGGACTTCCGTTCGCTTGGTGTTGTTACGAGCGTCGAACACCTCGTAGCTCGCGGGCCGGCGCTCAGCCTTGATTTCCAGCTTGCCGCCTTTGCCCTCGACCCAATGCTGAGCCGGAGCCTCCCACGGCTTGTTGATGATCAGCGACATGCGCTCACCCTTCGAGCGGCATGATTTTGAGGGATTCGATCCCGCGATCATCCACGATCTTCACGGCGATCCGCCGGTTCTCGCCAGTCTCGAACGGCAATGAGACGGTGCCGTGGAACTGCTCGAGCAAGTCCTCATCCAGCTCCGCGCGAACGGTACTCCGCAGGCGGTTCCATCCGCCCTTGTCGTCCGCCATTGGGAAGAACACCTGGTGCGGCATCAGAGAGCGATTGTCGTAGTCGACGTCCAGCGACCACATCGCGATCTGCTTTGTGCCGCCGGAAACGAGATCGCCCTTCCGCGGGTCGAAGTAGTCGAAGCCGTTGACCTCGACCTCCCAGGAGCCATCCGCTCGTTTCCGCAGCTCCACGTCTGGCTGGCCCATCAGCCAGAAGGACTGGTTGGACGAGCGCGCCTTTTTAAGGTCCTCAGTGAGTAGGTCGGTGTTCATCTGCGCCTTGAGCAGCGTCACGCCGGGCCAGTTCACCTCGTCGATGTCCTTCGCCGCCTCCGGGTCGAAGGTGAAGGCGCAGAACAAGATGAACTTGGGCGACGGGCGGAGGGTCTCGGCCTCGGTCAAGGCCAGTTCCACCTGCCGCTGCTCCAGCGCTGCGTGCTCGGGCCCAAAGCTGACGACGACGCGTTCGCCCGTCTCGGCCAGCGATCCGCTGGCGTGAATATGTTTGAGCCCGGGCAGCGTTTCGAACTCGGCGAAGCGGAGCATGGCGCCACCCTTGCCGCGCACGCCGGTCTTGAGCAGTTCATCTCGCCACAGCGCCTGGCGCGAGGTCTCGCCGGAGCGGGCGACGGTCTCGTCGGCCTCTTGCGTCGGCATGCTCTCGTCCAGCGACAGGACGGTCGGGGCCGGCACCGCCTCGACTGAAAACGGCCCACTGATGCGCAGCTTGGATTTGTCGATGCGCGGCTTGTCGTAGAGCGTCTCCTGCTCCGCATGGTCGGCGATGGACTGGTCCATCCGGCGCTGCATCGCCTGACGGGCGGCGTGGAAGGCGTCGAACGCGCCGCGAGCGGCCTCGGGCCAATCGTCGGGCCAGTCGAAGGGGACCTCCCATTCCTGCAGGGTCTCCCCCTTGGCGAAGTCCACCGGCTTGGCCTTACGCGCGCCCTGCGCAGGCTTGAGTGGCTTCGGCGGGGCGGCGGTCAGCGCGGCGTTGAGGTCGGCCAGCGCCGCCGTGATCTTGGGGTGACCCTCGTCATGGATCGTGTCGATGTCGGGGTTGTTGGCGATGCTCTTCAGCGTGATGTGCGGCACCATCTCGTACTCGAAGCCGCCGCCAAGCCCCTCATGCGGATAGCGCAGGACGTAGTAGTCGAAGCTGGCGGTCATCAGCCGCTGCTTGGCCAGCGTGATCGCCACGCGGGACGTGTCGCAGGTGATCCAGCGCCGCCCCCATTTCTCGGCAACGAAGGCGGTGGTGCCAGAGCCGCAGGTCGGGTCGAGCACCAGGTCGCCGGGATCGGTGGTCATCAGGAGACAGCGTTCGATAACTCGTGATGTTGTTTGAACCGCATACACTTTGGGATCAGAGGCGCTGGCACCACTACTGACATCGTCCCAGAGATTGTTGCGCGGCATGACGGGGAAATCATCGAACAGTCGTCTGTATTTGAGGATGGAACCAGCCGGCAAAACGCGATCCGCCTTAATCAAGCGCGGGAAACCCGCCTCGCCGGTTTTCCAATACCCTGACCGAGGGCGAATTTCCTCACCCATGAAGGAAACGGGGAAATCGCCGGGCGGGCGCTGTGATGTTATCGGGTGCGAAGCGTAGACTGATCCTTCCGCCGACAGGGCATCGTATTCAGACCGCTCGTCTTTGCCGATGCGGCGTGCGCTGCCATTTGGGAGTCTCAGATACTGGTACTCGCCGCCTCCAGCTCCATCCAATGCTTTAAACTCATAGAGCTGGCGATATTTCACGTCAGCTTTGCTCTTGGCAAACCAGACTAAGTAGTCGGAAGTGTTGGAAATCAGCTCTGATGTTGCCCCACTTGTTTTTTGAACAGTGATAACGCTGATGAGGTTCTCGCGTCCGAATATCTCTTCGAGAATTTCGGTCACGTGGTGCAAATTCTCATCCGAAATCTGCACGAACACCGACCCGCTCTCGGCCAGCAGTTCCCGCGCCAGCATCAGCCGGTCACGCAGATAGGTGAGATAGGAGTGGATGCCGAGCTCCCAGGTGTCCCGGAAGGCCTTAATCATCTCGGGTTCTTGAGTCAGGTCGGCGTCTGACCTGTCCTTCACGTCTCGCTTGTTCGTGAAGGGTTGGAAGTTCGACCCGTATTTGATGCCGTAAGGCGGGTCGATGTAGATCATCTGCACCTTGCCACCCATGCTTTCCTTGGTCAGAAGCGAGTTCATGACCAGCAGGCTGTCTCCGGCGACCAGGCGGTTCGACCAGCCCTTCTCATGCCGGTAAAAATTCATCGCCTGCCGCAGGGGCAGATTTTCAAAGGGGGCTGAGAACAGGTCCGGCTGCTGCCATTGGGCCGCGCCATCCTTGCCCTTCAGACGCTTCGACGCGTTGGCCAAAATCGTCGCGGGATCCACTCGCTCGTGCACATGAAGTGAGACCGTGTCGACCTCGACGCTCGTCTTCTCGGCTTTGCCCGTCCAGTTGAGGTAGGGAGCCTGCAGCCGCTTTAGCTCTTGGAGCGCGTCGCGCATGCGCTCCGGATCTTCGCTGACCAACGCATCGTCGATCAGCTTTTCGATCCCGGCTCTCGCGCTATCGAAGTTCAGCACGGGGTCGAGGTGTGGATCGTAGGTCCACGTCGTCTTAGCGCCATCCGGATCGGTGCTGGCGTGCACCATTCCGACCTCGGGATTGTTCACGCGCGTCTCGCCGTGCCGGTAGCTCAGGACCTGTACGGGTTCGCCGGAGCGCTTCGACACTTTCTTCCGAGTTCGCGGGGCAGAGCCGGGCTGACCCGCCTCCTCGATCTCCTCCATTTCCAGAGTAAGGCTCGTCACATCCGCTCGATAAACGGATCCGCCGCGGCCGCGCCCCCTACCGAGGATGCCGGAATCCACAAGGCCGTCGCGCGTCGCAATGTAGTCCTCTTCAGACAGGCCTGGAGCGAGCTCTCTCAGCCTCTCCAACAGAGCTCCGTTTCCGATTGAGGAGCCGTCCTCCGGAACGTTGCTCAGGAGCAGATCGGCGAGCGCTTCATCCATGGAGGATGCTCCGAATTTAGGCGGCGTGATTCTTGCGCAACCCTATCTTGTTCAGGGACGGCTTGCCCAGTCGGTCGTCGGCACAGAACCGCGGCGACGGCCCCTCAACGAAGGACCTATGCGAGTGACGAAGAGGATCGAAAGGGACGCGCTCTACGACTTGGTCTGGTCGGAGCCGGTGCGCACGGTCGCTGCTCGCTTCCAGATCTCCGACGTCGCCTTGAAGAAGGCATGCCAGCGCGCATCGATACCGACGCCCGATCGGGGCTATTGGGCCAAACGCGAGGCCGGGAAGTCGGTCACGAAGATCGCTTTGCCGCCCAGATCTCCCGGCCACAGCAACGTCGTGACGTTCGGCCATTCGTCCTATTGGTACCCCAACTGGACGGCGGAAGAGCTTGCGGGTCCTTTGCCGCCACCGCCAAAGTTTCCGGAGCCGATCGAGGACGTACGAGCGCGAGTCGAGCGCGCCGTCGGAAAGGTCAAGTGCACGACCAAGGTCACGGGTTGGCATCCTGCCATTCGCAAGCTTCTGGAGAAGGATGAGGACCGCAAAAAGAAGGCTGCGTCGTCGCCGTACAGCTTCAGCTGGGATGAACCCGTCTTCACCACCGACGTCGAACAACGACGCTTGCGGATCCTAGATGCGATTTTCCTGGCTGTGGGCCGCTTCAACGGCAAGGTCACTGTCCGCGGCAGGGAGGCCCGCGACCTAACGATCACGTTCGACCGGCAGCACGTGGCGGTGGCGCTCGATCCTGAACAGGCGGGTCGGAAGCCGGACCCTGCCAAACTGATTGCACCGTTGCGCTTCTCGATCCTGAGGGGCTTCGGGAGCGCAGAAGTCCGAGCGTCCTGGGTCGACGAGGCGAGAAGACCGCTGGAGGACCAACTCACCAGTATCGCCGTCGAGTTGGTCGTCGATGCAGAGGTTCAGCTCCGTGAGGGCACCTTGCATCACCATCGATGGCGAGCTGAACAGAAGTCGCGCCTCGAGCGCGAGGAGGAAGAGCGCCGGCTGGAAGCGATCCGAAAGGAGACCGAACGTCGAGAACAGGAACGGCTCGAGCGGCTGGAGGCGCTGTTCAAAGCGGCGGACGATTATCGCAGGGCCGAAGACATCCGGAGCTTTGTGGCCAAACTTGCTCAGCGGATCGGAGAGGCGGAGAACCGTCGAGACGCCGCTTTCGACCAGTGGGCCACATGGGCTCTGGAGGACGCGAACCGGATTGACCCTTCAGTAACGTTAAATTTCCCGGGCCTGCCCAAGATTACAGCCGAGCTGCCAGGAGATCGCTAAGGGGCAGAAAAGTCGCTCTCGGACTCGCGCGCCCCAAATGTGCCCCATAGCACAGGGAGCCAGAGCGAATAGCGCATAACCTCTTGAAATAATGGCGACCCCGGGAGGACTCCAACCTCCGACCTCGGCTTTAGGAACTGGTAATTGACAGTATTCGTCCGGTTTCGTTCAGTTTCTATTGGTTCGCTAACTGAATATTTTCATAAACTTGGTTGACCGCTCAGTTTCACGCCGTACCATCGAGGTGCATTCACTTGCGTCCCACGAGCGTCCTAAGTCTGGAGCTATTCAGATGCCCTCGGAGATTTTGACAGATCGTCTGATAAGTAGTTTGAAACCCACATCGGGTCGAAGGCTCGAACTGTCTGACGCTGGATGTTCGGGCCTAGCGCTTCGCGCGTCGCAACGAGGTATCAAGGTTTGGATTCTTCGTTATCGCGGTCACGATGGACGTGGCGCGCGATATCGCCTCGGTGAATATCCGCAAATGAGCTTGCGGAGCGCCCGCTTGGAAGCTGGACGGTTGAGAAGCCTGATCAGTGGCGGCGGCGACCCTCTGCGCGAAAAGCAGGACGCCATAGAGGCAGCCCGAAAAGATGCAGCGGCGACATTCGGGAACCTGCTGGGAGCTTACTGGCTGGCCTGCGAAACGGGCGAGTGGCAGCCCAAACGAAAAATAAAACGCGCCAGCACGCTTCTTTATGAGAAACGTTTGGCATCCCGGCACATCGAACCAATTCTGTCCGCCGTTCCGGTTTCAACCATCAAACGCGCGACGATCAAGGCGCTTCTGCGCGACATGGTGGCCAAGGGGATCAGAGCCCAAACCAATCGCGTGCAAGCCATCATTCGCCAGGTTTTCAACTTCGCCATCAACGAGGAAATCGTGGATGTGAACCCAGCCATGGGTTTTCCGTCTCTTCATGCGCCGAGGCCTCGCCTCAAGATCTGGAAAGATCATGAGCTCAGATCGCTTTGGGCTGCGCTGGATGGTCATCACATGCTGCGCACGCCGGATGGGGTTGAGATCCATGTCAGCCGGCAGGTTCGCATCGCATTACAGCTTGCCGCCCTTCTCCTCCAACGACGCAGCGAAATCGTCGGCATGGACATTGGTGAGCTCGACTTTGAACAGGCAATCTGGATCATCCCGCCAGAGCGAATGAAGACCAACAAGCCGCACCAGGTCCCCCTGCCGCCTGTTGCAATCAAACTGATCAAGGAGGCGATCGCCCTGTCCAGGCTGCCAACGGATCGGCAGACAGGTCCTGTTTTCCCGACGCCTCAGGACAACACCCTGCCAATGAAGGGTGAAGCGCTGACCCGCGCCATGGATCGCATACGAGACTGTATTGGTGTGGAGGATCGCACCGTGCATGACCTTCGCCGGACAGGGTCCACTGCGCTCACCAGCGAGCGGCTAGGGATTTCACCCTTCATTCGCTCAAAAGTTCTCGGCCATGGCAGCGATGCCGGGGGCGGCGCACAGGTCTCAATCGCCCATTACGACGCTAATGAGTACATGAGCGCTAAACGTTTCGCCTTAACCGCGTGGCAGACGCTTCTTCTGCACATCGTGAGCGCAGGGGAGCCGGATGCAAGGAAGCAGCAGACCGGCATCATTCGCGGAATGGTATTTGGGTTGGACGTCGCCAATGACAGAGATCAGTCCTACCCTCATGTGAGCGGCGCCTAGTTGCGACGGATGCCCAACCGCATAGGTTGATCGAGCTAAGACTTCTCATCAAGGTGACTGCCGTTGCTAGCAGTCTCCTATGCGTTGGAGGTTTCGGCGCCGAAATTCCAAAGCTGACCTGGTCGTTCACATGGTCAGGGAACTTGATATCTTGCGGGATGGCGCAAACGGGAGCGCCGATCAGACAGCCTCGCCCAACGTGTCCGCCATCACCGCGCCTCTGGCGCCCAAAGGCCGAGGGGCTCCGGTAGTTGAATCGACAGCGGTCTGATGCTCAATTTCGGCGTTGAGTTCAGCGCCCATTAGAAAGACCATGCTCGACAGCCAGGTCCACGTCATGAAACCGATGGCCGCGCCGAGCGCACCGTACGCCTCATCGTAGTTTCCGAAACGCGACACGTAGAAGGTGAAGGCGCCGGACATGGCAAGCCAGGCGAGGGCGGCCAGACCGCTGCCCCAAGTCACCCAACGCCAGCGTGCGCGTCTGCGGCTCGGGCCGAACCTGTAAAGCAGTGTCATGCCCAGAACGACCCCGCTGAACAACACGCTCCAATAAAAGACGGTCCAGACGATCTGTGCGAATGGCGCCGCGTTGGCCGTCAGTCCGGCGCCGGCCGCGGCAAAGCCGATGGCAGCCATCGCGAAGACGACAAGACCGATGGTAAAAGCGAGAGGCGTCAGAGTTTTTGCCACAAAACTGCGCGTCTCCACTTCCTCGTAGGCGATGTTGAGACCGGTGACGATGGCCTTCATGGCCTTGTTGGCGCTCCAAAGCGCCGTCAGGACTCCGGCGACGAAGGCGAATGACAGCCCTGTTTCGCCCGCGGCCGTGACCTTGACCATCTGATCGCCGATTAGGTCGATCGCTCCGGCAGGCAGAACGCCCGACATCGCTCTGATGTGGGCCTGGGCATCGCCTACATCGGCGAATAGGCCGTAGAGCGCTGCGAATGCCGTTACCGCTGGGAATAGGGCGAGCAGCGAATAGAAGGTGCAGCCTGCCGCGATCAGGGCGATTTGGTCCTCGTTGAATTCCCGGCAAGTCCTAACCAGAATGTCCTTCCAACCGCGTGCGGGGATTTGCCCTGGGCGTTGGGCGTCACGGCCCCGGTTGATGCCGTCAGCCCGGAAACCCTCATCATCTCCCCCCGCCGTCGCCGTGGTTTCGAAGGTTGCTGTTCCGTCTCGAACAGTCCCCGCGCGAGCGGCGGACGCCGTCCATCTGACGAGATGTGCCGTCAAAGCCCCTGACAGAAAGCCCAGCGCCCAAGGCTGAATATGGCGCTTCCGCGCGTATCGATTGGTCATCGGGGGGTAATGAAGCCGGCGGTTGGACGTTCCGCCATAACGGCGCAGGATTAGGGCTTTGGAACGTGCCTTGAGCGACAGTCCACGCAAGCAAATGGCACGATCCTAGGTCCGACACTCACATGTTGGCGCTCACCCCAAGACCGACACTGGGCATGGAATGATTGCGGTTGATTCTGATAATCGTTCGCAGTAATTGCGCAGCCCTGTTTAACAGGGGCTGTGTCATGCGTTCGTTTCTGATGGTTTCCGCCGGGGCGACCGCCCTGCACTTCGTCGCCTTCCCGGCTCTGGCCGAGGTGCCGAGCGAGCTGGATAAGGCCGCCGTCCTTGCGCCGGTCACCGTCGTCGGCACGCGCACCCAACGACGCGTGGACGATGTCCCGGCGAGCGTCAGCATCATCACCGCCGATGACATCGAGAATATCCTCGCGACCGAC
>NZ_JAELUF010000465.1 GCF_016429195.1 Brevundimonas sp. ASV9 | reverse complement strand
AATGAGGACTATCGCATATGCCAACGCAGATACCGAAGAAAGTGTATCAAGAGGTGGCCCAGTGGTTCGCATTCCGTTCCTCTGTGCTGCGCACGAAAAGCGGCCAGGAGGTGATTGGGACACCGGTACATCAGGGTACGAAGAAAAGCTCTGCCGAAGAAGCAACCTATCCGCTACGCTGGCAACTCCATGGCCAAACACCGTGGCAACTAATTATCCGATTCCTTCTTCTGGCGGAATACTTTCCAAGACTGTGCTTGTGTGCAGGGGGCCTCATGATCGCTACGACAAACTGGACGTATGGTATGATTTGCCAATTATCTCAATGCCGCCTCTAAGTAGGCCAAAGCTGCGTGACAACGGAACCACTTTCTCGTTTCAACAGGAGGTCGACATATTGCAGGAAAAGATACGAGGCGCTCTCCGCATATGCTTATAC
>NZ_JAELUF010000464.1 GCF_016429195.1 Brevundimonas sp. ASV9 | reverse complement strand
CCTTTAGCATTGTCCAGTGTACAGACAACATACAATCTTGGATCCAGGCAAACCAACTTGGAAAAACGCCATCGCTATGCTAATACATTCTTTGATCAAAATAACAAGAAACCTGCGAAAAGGACAGTGGGATATACCTTGAAAGCAAAGCGTTCCCGCAAACAAAAGAAACACGCACAAGGAAAGGAAATGCAGGGAAATTTTCATTTCAGCTCGGCCGCTTCAACAACAGGGGCTTCACAGTCTGCATGGAGCTGCAGCCCGCGAATACCCTCCTTGACAGCCTCTAGGGTTGCATTTCCCTGTAGCCCCAGCGTAACAGCCAACTCCTCCAGCGCACTCGGCAGCATTTCTGCCTGCGTGTTCTGAGTCTGAGCCTGGGCTTCATGCGGGTGAGAATGCAACAGGAGCTGCGGCGGCGACGGCGGCGGACCTAAAG
>NZ_JAELUF010000463.1 GCF_016429195.1 Brevundimonas sp. ASV9 | reverse complement strand
CCTTTTACCTAGTTAATTTTACTACTCTAGTCGTAGATTATTTTCCGCCCTATTCCCTAGCCGCTACAGCTAGTATATAGAGGCACGCTACCCGAAGCGAGCTCCTACTTCTAGTATGCTACTGGTTAGAATTGCCTACCCGCACATTCCTACTAGAGAGGTCTAGCCAACCTTTAACATGAATTAACTAAATTAACAAGATTAACTAGATTAGCTAGATTAACTAAATTGACTAGATTAACTAGATTAACGAGATCAACTAAATTAACTAAATTGACTCAAGTAACTGAAAAAGAAAACCCCAAAAACCCCCGAAAAAAACGGCATCATAATGAAACCTTGATTTAGTTAGACTAGTCTTGAAGATGTGGATAGTGGCATTTCAGTGACCTGATAGGGGCAAATACTAATTGCCACCGATTGTAGCGACATTGGGCTC
>NZ_JAELUF010000462.1 GCF_016429195.1 Brevundimonas sp. ASV9 | reverse complement strand
GCTCAGCTGCTTGGTCTTGGACCTGGAGGGCGATGGATTGTGAAGTAATTGGAGTTGGGGAGGGGGCGACGGAGCCGAGGTCCATTAGCACTGGGGTTGTGCCTGTGTCGTCTATCATGATGTTTCCTGGCGGGGAACGGTGTTAGCCTTTCTTTGGGGGAAAAAAGAAAGTGTAGAGAAAGGTGTGTGTTTCTTTACCTGGTTTGATGTCGCGGTGGGCGTAGGACTTTACCTTGCCGCCTTGCGTGAGTTGACTCTCGTCTTCCATTAGCGGTCTTTCTTGCTCCCCTTGCTCATCTTGCTCTGTGCGCTTCGCAGCCTGTCGCGAATTGCCGCCACTTCTACTATTACTAGGGCCAGCATCATCCATCTCCATACGCTCCGCAGGCGGAGCTTTAAACTCGTGCATGGCGCGCAGGGCCTTGCACACGCCCAGGAAC
>NZ_JAELUF010000461.1 GCF_016429195.1 Brevundimonas sp. ASV9 | reverse complement strand
ACCTTTAGACGGCGTGCTTTGTTGCGGGCCAATCAGTTGATTGCATGAGAGGAATAAATGAACTCTGATAATGAGGCAGAGAGCAAGGTGTCCACGGGAGGGTTTCGACAGAGTTGACACTTAATTGTCAAGCTTTATCGGGCGGAGTACCTTCCTTTAAGTATGTACTGAGTTACTATGGAACGGTGGTGTAGGCGGAGTTCGCATTGATGCACGTGTAACGTCATCGGGCAGCAGAGACGTAGTGAAACATTGGGCTGAACTTTGCTCGGCGCTTACACCTGGTGGGTCGCGACGGGGAAATCAGTCTGCATGTCTCTCACTAGAAGATGGCGGGGCCTAGCAACTCTATGTAGACAGAGGACATGCTTTATGAGTAGCTTTGAGCTCGTACGTTGGCCGTTACAACAAAGCATGATAATTCCGATAGGCTTTAAGCC
>NZ_JAELUF010000460.1 GCF_016429195.1 Brevundimonas sp. ASV9 | reverse complement strand
ATGCAGGACTGCACATCATTCCGCCGTGACGCCTTCTGAGCAGGGCTTCTTTTTCGCGGTGGCTGGCCGCGCCAAGAAGGAAAAAGAAAACAAGAAAAAGGTCCCAAGAAGATCGGACGCCTTCTGCCGTCTCGGATGGGAGACGGCGATGTTTGTGCTAAGACAGTGCGGGATATTTTCTTCTTTTCAGCTTCATAGTTTGGTTCCTGGGGAGCTTTTAGACGCCTATTTCGACAATACGGGTACGGCCCCCGTCACTGAACTCTACTCTAGTTTCAGGGTATGGGCTATTAAAAGATGAAATCTAAAATTAATGACTGGGCACAGTATCCGCTCCTATGAACAGACAGTAACGAGCGAGACATCTTCACCAATGCCCAGCTGAGAGCGCCCACAAGCCAAGGTGAGTAACGCGATTCAAGTAGCGTTCAGTAGCAAAC
>NZ_JAELUF010000459.1 GCF_016429195.1 Brevundimonas sp. ASV9 | reverse complement strand
AGCCTCCAGATGGCCCAAGGCTCTCGAACAATGGCTGGCGCTCCCGACCCCGGTAGCGACATAGCCATCGACCCTGTCCGCGGTAATGGACCGCCCCCTCCCTCGATTCTCGCCGCACAGCTCGTCGACAACATCTCGTCGTCGACAAAGCCTTCTCGATCCGACGATAACGCCGAGCTTAAAGGACTATTTGCCATTATCCAGCGTGTCAAAGATGATCCGGACCTTCTCAAGACTGCGGATGAAAGGCTGGAGCACAACCATATGCTCATCTATGTCTACTGCCGTGTCGTGCTGGAAGCAATAAAGCTTGACGATCCGTTTCTTGACAAACCACATGTCCGTGCCGAGGCGCTCAAGGCGATAAATTTCCTGCGATTTACTATAAACGAGACTCCGTCTGTGCTGTGTTTTGCTTCGTCAGACCATGGGCTGCTGTAT
>NZ_JAELUF010000458.1 GCF_016429195.1 Brevundimonas sp. ASV9 | reverse complement strand
GGTTGGAGAGCTGGCCGTGGGCGGCGAACAACTCGCCATTGGATATCTAAACAACCCCGAAAAGACAGACTCAGCTTTCATAGAATCTCCTTTTGGGCGTGTCTACAGAACAGGTGACAAAGCACGAATGGCTAAAGATGGGACCATTGAGTGCTTTGGGAGACTTGCAGATGGCCAAGTTAAGCTACGGGGACAAAGAATTGAGCTGGGCGAAGTTGAACATGCTGCGCTGAGAGTCGATGGTTGCCACGGAGCTGTGGCTGCCATTGTGGGATCTATATTAGTGCTATTTGCCGCAGTCGATGCGTCTGTGTCGGAAGAAGGAATCTTGAAGAGTTGCCAGGAATGGCTGCCTCGATTTATGATGCCTGGAGATCTGCTGCTGTTGGACGCTTTTCCCCGCCTACCAAGTGGGAAGGCTAACAGTAAAGCACTCAAGGA
>NZ_JAELUF010000457.1 GCF_016429195.1 Brevundimonas sp. ASV9 | reverse complement strand
TATTGCGCATTTTGCGTCTTTTTCGCCTCATCCAGATGACGCTATACCTCTGTATTTTTTGAAAAGATGCAGGTTCCGTGCATTTGTTTCCTGCCGTTTGACGCTTCACGGTCGCGTCTGCCGGGTTCCTGACAGTTGGCAGCAGTTGCGGCAGCTGGCAGCTTCACGATGCCATGAACAAAACTTTGTACAACCTTGGAATTGTTTGAATTTGCTTCTCGCACTCACCACAGATTTGGTCTAACCAACCAGGTATCCGCATCAGCCGCCAGTTGTCTCTTCTCACTTCGACGTCATTGTCGTTGCCAGCATCACTCTTCGTGTACAACAAAGTAGCCGTGCCCAAAGTGCCACAAGAGTGAATCCTGATTGCACCCAGTGCTTCTCGTCACACAAACAGGGCCCCTTTCACCCCGATCTCGCTGCTGTCTCTTATACACA
>NZ_JAELUF010000046.1 GCF_016429195.1 Brevundimonas sp. ASV9 | reverse complement strand
GCCCTGTTCCGCCACGACGACATCAAGGAACTGCGCGACGAAACCGAAGAAGACGCCAAGGAAATCGAAGCGTCCAAGTGGGACCTCGCCTACGTCTCGCTGGACGGCAACATCGGCTGCATGGTCAACGGCGCCGGTCTGGCCATGGCGACGATGGACATCATCAAGCTGTACGGCAAGGAGCCGGCCAACTTCTGCGACGTCGGCGGCGGCGCCGGCAAGGAGAAGGTCGCTGCGGCCTTCAAGATCATCACCGCCGACCCGAACGTCCAGGGCATCCTGGTCAACATCTTCGGCGGCATCATGAAGTGCGACGTCATCGCCGAGGGCGTGGTCGCGGCCGTGAAGGAAGTGGGCCTGAAGGTGCCGCTGGTCGTGCGTCTGGAAGGCACCAACGCCGAACTGGGCAAGAAAATCCTGAACGAGTCGGGCCTGACCATCCAGGCCGCCGACGACCTCGACGACGCCGCCCAGAAGATCGTCGCGGCGGTCGGCTAAGGCTTCGGCCTTACTCGCCACCGCCCCGCTGACACATCGAATTCAGAGCACAGACCCATGTCCATTCTCGTCGACAAGAACACCAAGATCATCGTCCAGGGCCTGACCGGCAAGACCGGCGGCTTCCATACCGAACAGGCCCTGGCCTATCACGGCACCCAGATGGTCGCCGGCGTGCATCCCTCCAAGGGCGGCACGAACTGGACCGGATCGCACGGTGAGAGCCTGCCGATCTACGCCTCGGTCGCCGAAGCCAAGGACGCCACCGGCGCCGACGCCTCGGTGATCTACGTCCCGCCGTCGGGCGCGGCCGCCGCGATCATCGAAGCCATCGACGCCGAAATCCCCTTCATCACCTGCATCACCGAGGGCATCCCGGTGATGGACATGGTCAAGGTCAAGCGTCGCCTGGAAGGCTCCAAGTCGCGCCTGCTGGGCCCGAACTGCCCCGGCATCCTGACGCCGGACGAGTGCAAGATCGGCATCATGCCGGGCAACATCTTCAAAAAGGGCTCGGTCGGCATCGTGTCGCGTTCGGGCACCCTGACTTATGAAGCCGTGTTCCAGACCACCAACGAAGGCCTGGGCCAGACCACGGCCGTCGGCATCGGCGGCGACCCGGTCAAGGGCACCGAGTTCATCGACGTGCTGGAGCTGTTCCTGGCCGACGAGGAAACCACCTCGATCATCATGATCGGCGAAATCGGCGGCGGCGCGGAAGAAGACGCCGCCCAGTTCCTGATCGACGAGGCCAAGAAGGGCCGCAAGAAGCCGATGGCCGGCTTCATCGCGGGCCGCACGGCTCCGAAGGGCCGCACCATGGGCCACGCCGGCGCCGTCGTCTCGGGCGGCAAGGGCGATGCGGAATCCAAGATCGCGGCGATGGAGGCCGCTGGCATCCGCATGTCGGAATCGCCCGCGCGCCTCGGCAAGACCCTGGTCGAAGTCCTGAAGGGCTGAAGCTTTCAAGTGCGCGCTGCGCGCTGCGCGCGGGCGCTATCGCTCGCCGCGCGGCGGCTCTCTGCTTGAGCGCCTTTTCGGCATCAAAAATGCCGTATGACGCATCGATGGACGCCCTCGGCTCAGGCCGGGGGCGTTTTTTCTTGGGTCTGCGACCAATTTCCTACCAAATTGCCCCGTTTCGGTCATGACCCGTCAGGAAACGACGCCTATATGACGGGCGCGCCCCTCACGGAGATGTGTCCGTCGGGGCCCAGGGATTGCGAAACGATGGCGGACGATGCCGGTCGGCTGAACCAGGTCTTTGCCGAGACCTCATTCCTTTACGGGTCCAATGCGGCCTACGTCGAGGAGCTTCAGGAGAAGTGGGCGAAAGACCCCGGCTCCGTTTCCGCCGAATGGAAAGCCTTTTTCGACCAGCTGCGCGACAACGCCGCGCTGGTGACGGCTTCGGCCGGCGCCGGCAGCTGGGGTCGCGGCGTGGCGACCGAACCCACGGAGGAGACCGGCGTCTTCGACGGTCGTTGGCCGGCGCCGAAGCCCGATCCCAAAAAGGCCGGCGCTGCGCCGGCTGCTGCTGCGCCCAAGGCCGCGTCCGCCGACGTCTCGGCCGATGCGATCCGCGCCGCCGCCCACGACTCCATCCGCGCCCTGATGCTGATCCGCAGCTATCGCGTGCGCGGGCACCTGCAGGCCAAACTGGACCCGCTGGGCATCGAACAGCCGGTCGAGAACCCCGAGCTGACGCCCGAGTTTTACGGCTTCACCGGCGCCGATCTGGACCGTCCGATCTTCCTGGACGGCGTGCTTGGTCTTCAGACCGGCACGATCCGCGAAGTGCTGGAGATCCTGAAACGCACCTATTGCGGCAATATCGGCATCCAGTTCATGCACATTGCTGAACCGGAAGAGAAATCCTGGCTGCAGCAGCGGTTCGAGGGCGCCGACAAGTTCGAGCAGAACGCCTTCTCCAAGGAAGGCAAGCTGGCCATCCTGTCCAAGCTGGTCGAGGCCGAAGGTTTCGAACGCTTCCTGCACAAGCGCTTCCCCGGCACCAAGCGGTTCGGCCTGGACGGCGGCGAGGCCATGGTCCCGGCGCTGGAGCAGGTCATCAAGCGCGGCGGTTCGCTGGGTGTCGACGAGGTCGTGCTGGGCATGGCTCACCGCGGCCGCCTGAACGTGCTCGCCGCCGTTATGGGCAAGCCCTACAAGGTCATCTTCCACGAGTTCCAGGGCGGCTCGGCGGTGCCGAGCGACATAGAGGGCTCGGGCGACGTCAAATATCACATGGGCGCCTCGTCGAACCGCGAGTTCGACGGCAACCACGTCCACCTGTCGCTGACCGCCAACCCGTCCCACCTCGAGATCGTCAACCCGGTCGTGCTGGGCAAGGCCCGCGCCAAACAGGCGTTCGACATCCGCGAAGCCAACGAGGGCGTGCCCGAGGGGCAGTGGGCGCTGGACCGTTCCAAGGTCGTGCCGCTGCTGATCCACGGCGACGCCGCCTTCGCCGGCCAGGGCGTGGTGGCCGAATGTTTCGCCCTGATGGGGCTGAAGGGCTACCGCACCGGCGGCACGCTGCACTTCGTCATCAACAACCAGATCGGCTTCACCACCAGCCCGCGCAACTCGCGCTCGTCGCCCTATCCGTCGGATGTGGCCCTGATGGTCCAAGCGCCGATCTTCCACGTCAACGGCGACGACCCCGAGGCGGTCGTCTTCGCCGCCAAGGTGGCCACCGAATACCGCCAGAAGTTCCACAAGGACGTGGTGGTGGACATGTTCTGCTACCGCCGCTTCGGCCACAACGAAGGCGACGACCCCACCTTCACCCAGCCGCTGATGTATTCGAAGATCCGCGCCCAGCCCTCGACCCGCGAACTGTATTCGCAGCGTCTGGTCGCCGAAGGCGTGATCAGCCAGGCCGAGGTGGACGCCGAGGTCGAGCGGTTCGAGAAATTCCTCGACGAGCAGTTCGAGGCCGGCAAGACCTGGTCCGCCGAGAAGGCCGACTGGCTGGACGGCCAGTGGCAGGGCTTCCAGTCGCCCAAGGACGAGCTGCGCGGCGACACCGCCGTGCCGCTGGCCAAGCTGACCGACCTGGGCCACCGCCTGACCACGATCCCCAACAGCGTCGACATGCACAAGACGCTGAAGCGCGTAATCGACGGCCGCCGCGAAGCCATCACCTCGGGTCAGGGCCTGGACTGGGCCACGGCCGAAAGCCTGGCCTTCGCCAGCCTGGTGGATGAAGGTTTCCCGATCCGTCTGTCGGGTCAGGATTCGGTGCGTGGCACCTTCTCGCAGCGTCACTCGGGCATCATCGATCAGACGACCGAAGAGCGCTACATCCCGCTCAACAACCTGCGCGAAGGCCAGGCCAATTTCGAAGTCATCGACTCCGCCCTGTCTGAAGAGGCGGTGCTGGGCTTCGAGTACGGCTATTCGCTGGCCGACCCCAATACTCTGGTCATGTGGGAAGCCCAGTTCGGCGATTTCGTGAACGGCGCCCAGGTGGTGATCGACCAGTTCATCTCTTCGGGCGAGCGCAAGTGGCTGCGCATGAGCGGCCTGACCATGCTGCTGCCTCACGGC
Source organism: Brevundimonas sp. ASV9 (assembly GCF_016429195.1). Taxonomy (GTDB): domain Bacteria; phylum Pseudomonadota; class Alphaproteobacteria; order Caulobacterales; family Caulobacteraceae; genus Brevundimonas. The sequence goes on along the minus strand of NZ_JAELUF010000046.1, from coordinate 19,975 downwards.
TATGAAGGCCAGGGACCGGAACACTCCTCGGCCCGTCTTGAGCGCTTCCTGCAACAGTGCGCCGAAGACAATATGCAGGTCGCCAACTGCACCACCCCGGCCAACTACTTCCACATCCTGCGTCGCCAGATGCACCGGCCGTTCCGCAAGCCGCTGATCCTGATGACGCCCAAGTCGCTGCTGCGTCACAAGAAGGCGGTTTCGTCCATGGCGGACCTGGCGGAAGGCTCGGCCTTCCACCGCGTCCTGCACGACGACGCCCAGACGCGGCCCGAGATCGCCGGCATCACGATCAAGGCGGACAAGGACATCCGCCGCGTCATCCTGTGTTCGGGCAAGGTCTATTACGACCTGCTGGACGCGCGCGAGAAGAAGGCCAAGGACGGCCAGGCGGTGGACGATGTCTACATCCTGCGTCTGGAGCAGTTCTATCCGTGGCCGATCCAGTCGCTGCGCAAGGAACTGGCCCGCTTCCCCAACGCCGAACTGGTCTGGTGCCAGGAAGAGCCGAAGAACATGGGCGGCTGGACCTTCGTGGATCCGTGGCTGGAGCTGACGCTGGACAAGCTGGACGTGAAGGCCAAGCGCGCCCGCTACGTCGGCCGTCCCGGCTCGGCCTCGACCGCCGCCGGTCTGATGAGCCGGCATCTGAAGGAACTCGAAGCCTTCACGACCGAAGCCTTCGCCTGATACACGTATAAAAGACCGACTAGAGACGAGCTGGACCTGACATGGCCGACATCCTGACCCCCGCCCTCGGTGAATCCGTCACCGAAGCCACCATCGCAAAGTGGACCAAGAAGGTCGGTGATCCGGTCAAGAAGGACGAACTGCTGGTCGAGCTGGAGACCGACAAGGTCTCCCTGGAAGTCGTCTCGCCCGCCGACGGCGTGCTGGGTGACATCAAGGCGGCCGAGGGCGACAATGTCGTTCCCGGCACGGTCCTGGGTTCGGTGACGGAAGGCGCGTCCGCCGCCGCTCCGGCCGCTGCCCCTGCCAAGGCCGCCAAGGCTGACGCCAAGGCCGCGCCGGCCGCCACTGCTCCGGCCGCCGCCGCTGCGATCGACATCACCGTGCCGGTCATGGGCGAGAGCGTCGCCGAGGGCTCGATGGGCAAGTGGGTCAAGAAGAACGGCGACACGGTCAAGAAGGACGAACTGTTGGTCGAGATCGAGACCGACAAGGTCGCGGTCGAGGTGTCGGCTCCGGCTGACGGCGTTCTGACCATCGCCGCAGACGAAGGCGCGACCGTGACGCCGGGCCAGAAGATCGGCTCCATCTCGGGTTCGGGCGCCGCCGCATCGGCTCCCGCCGCCGCTCCGGCCCCGGCCGCCGCGGCCAACACCGGCTCGGCCCAGGTCTCGGCCGCCAAGAATGAAACCCTGTCGCCCGCCGTTCAGCGCGTGGTCGGCGAGAACAATCTGGATCCCAAGTCTATCAACGCCACGGGACCGAAGGGCAACATCACCAAGGCCGACGCCATCGCCGCCATCGGCCAGGCCTCGGCTCCGGCCCCTGCCGCCGCCGCAGCGCCGGCCGCCCCGCGCGCCGACCAGCCGCGCGAAGAGCGGGTGAAGATGACGCGCCTGCGTCAGACCATCGCCCGTCGCCTGAAGGAATCGCAGAACACGGCCGCCCAGCTGACCACCTTCAATGAGGTGGACATGACCAACGTCATGGCCCTGCGCGCCCAGTACAAGGACGTGTTCGAAAAGCGCCACGGCGTGAAGCTGGGCTTCATGTCCTTCTTCACCAAGGCCGTCGTCGCGGCCCTGCATGAGATCCCGGCCGTCAACGCCGAGATCGACGGCACGGACATCATCTACAAGAACCACTATGACATCGGCGTCGCCGTCGGCACCGACAAGGGTCTGGTGGTTCCGGTCCTGCGTGACGCCGACACCCTGTCGCTCGCCGGCATCGAAAAGGGCATCGGCGCCTTGGGCAAGGCCGCGCGTGACGGCTCGCTGACCATGGATCAGATGCAGGGCGGCACCTTCACCATTACCAACGGCGGCACCTATGGCTCGCTGATGTCAACGCCGATCCTGAATGCACCGCAGTCGGGCATCCTGGGCATGCACAATATCGTCCAGCGTCCGATGGCCATCAACGGCGAGGTCAAGATCCGCCCGATGATGTATCTGGCCCTCAGCTACGATCACCGCATCGTGGACGGCAAGGAAGCCGTGACCTTCCTGGTCCGGGTCAAGGAACTGCTGGAAGATCCGGCGCGGGCCCTGCTCGACCTCTGATTTCCTGAAAGGCGGCGATGATCTCGCCGCCTTTTTCTTTGCTGCGAGGCGCGACCATGCTAACCCTCTACGCCGCGACCGGATCCTGCAGCCGGGCCAGCCATATTGCGCTGGAAGAGTCGGGGCTCGCCTATGAGGTGCGGTTGGTCGACTTCGCCAAGGCCGAGCAGCGCGAGCCGTCTTATCTGGCGATCAATCCCAAGGGGCGCGTTCCTGCGCTCGCGACCGATCAGGGCGTCCTGACCGAGAGCCCGGCCATTCTGGCGCACATCGCCGCCCTGTCGTCGCCCGGCTTCTTGGCGCCGTCCGATCCCTTCGCCTTTGCGCGGATGCAGGCGTTCAACCTCTATCTGGCCACCACCGTCCACGTCGCCCACGCCCACGGTCGCCGCGCCGCGCGCTGGAGCGACGACGCCGCCGCCCAGGCGTCGATGGCGGCCAAGGTCACGCAGAACATGCGCGACGGCTTTGCGTTGATCGAGGCGGACCTGACTGGCGAATGGGCGATGGGCGACGCCTATACGGTCGCGGACCCCTATCTGTTCACCTTCGCCGGCTGGCTGGAAAGCGACGGCGTGGACATCGCCGAGTTTCCTCGCGTCCAGGCGCATTTCGAGCGCATGAAGGCGCGTCCGGCGGTCCAGAACGCCTTGGCCGCCAAGGCATAGCGGGCGCGCTCGCAGACCAACGGTTGTGTCTAATTTGCGCCGGTCGTTAACGATCCGAATCGGCGTCGCATTTTCCCTGATTACAACCGCAGAAAATGGCGCCTTATTTCGGACATGGAGTGGGCGGCGCGCGCGATAGGGATGTTCTACGTCTTGGGCGGACTGATGCTTTTGTATCAGGCCTGGCTCAACTGGCGTCTGCAACGGGCCCTGTCCGGCGTCATCGCCGTTCCCGCTAACGATCAGATCGCAGACGGGGTGATCGCCCTGGGCGGCGTAGTGGTGCTGATGTCGGGCGTCGCGCTGGCGGCGCTCAGCGCCTGGGCCGTGGTCGCCTTCCTCGCCGGTTGGGCGATCCAGGCCGCCTATCTGCTGTGGGTCAACCGCGCCGATCTCGACAGCCCGCTGGCCAGCGGCCGGTTGAAGTCGGTGCATGCCTTCGCCGCCTATACCGCCGTCACCGGCGTGGTGCTGTGGCTGCCGCTGACCGGCGTCCTGGGCTGATCAGCCGAACTCGGCCTCCAGATCGGCCAGACGTGCCGCCTGATCCTCGGCGATCAGGGCGTTCAGCAGCGGATCGATGTCGCCTTCCATGATCTGGGGCAGGCTGTGCAGGGTCAGGTTGATGCGGTGATCGCTGACCCGCCCTTGCGGATAGTTGTAGGTGCGGATCCGTTCGGACCGGTCGCCCGACCCGACCTGGGACTTGCGGCTGTCCGAGCGGGCCAAATCCTTGGCCTGACGCTGCATGTCGTACAGGCGCACGCGCAGGTTCTTCATCGCCTTGTCGCGATTGACGTGCTGGGACTTCTCCGACGACGTCACCATGATGCCGGTGGGCAGGTGGGTGATGCGCACAGCGGAATCGGTCGTATTGACGTGCTGCCCGCCCGAACCTGACGCGCGGAAGGTGTCGATGCGGATGTCCTTGTCGTGGATTTCGATCTCCACGTCCTCGACCTCGGGCAGGACCGCCACCGTCGCCGCGGAGGTGTGGATGCGCCCCTGCGACTCGGTCGTCGGCACGCGCTGCACCCGGTGGACGCCGCTCTCAAACTTCAGCCGGCCGAACACGCCTTCGCCCGTCACCGTGGCGATGATTTCTTTATAGCCGCCGGCGTCGCCCTCGGTCGCCGAGTCCAGTTCGATCCGCCAACCGCGCGTGGAGGCGTAGCGCGAATACATGCGGAACAGATCGCCCGCGAACAGCGCCGCCTCGTCCCCGCCGGTGCCGGCGCGCACTTCCAGCACGGCCGAGGCGTTCTCGTCGGCGTCGCGCGGGGCCAGCAGCAGCGCGACCTCGCGTTCCAGATCGGGCAGCCTATCGGTCAGCGCCCGCAGCTCCTCCTCGGCCATCGCCGCCATTTCCGGATCGGCCGTCATGGCTTCCAGGTCCGCCATTTCGGCGCGCGCGCGCGCCAGGCCCTGAACCGCATCGACGACGGGTTTCAGCTCGGCGTGCTCCTTGGACAGCCGCACGATCTCGGCGCCGTCGGTCGCCGAACCCATGCGCGCCTCCACTTCGTGGAAACGGTCGAGCACCTGATCGAGACGGGCCTTGGGCAGTCGCAAGAGGGAAATGTCCTGAGAAAAAGCGGAGCGCCGTCCTTACCCGCCGGGGGGGCTCGTGTCGATTGCAGCCGTGTCGGGGCGTGGGCCGGCGCCGGCGCCGCGCTTGTGATCGGCGATCACAGCCGGGTCACGATGGCGTCAGTCGCGGTGACGCAATCGGCTCAAAGCCATTAGTTGAGATCGAACAACCGTAAGGAGGACGCCATGTTCGATCGCCCGCCCCCGTCGCAGCCAGACGCCGCCGAGGTCGCAGAAAGCGTCGATCGCCTGTGCCGCCTGTACGACAGCCGTCTGGCCGAGACCGGCGGCGACCTGTCGCCCGAGGACGCCCGCGAACTCAGGGCCATGGCCGCCATCTACGATCTGGACACCGACCGCCCCTCGACCGAGGTCTGGCGTGACCTTCGCGCCGTCGTCACGCGCCAGGCGCCGCTTGACGCCACGGCGCCGGCCGAGGTCGAGGCCCTGACCCTGCTGGTGGTCGAGGACGATCCCGACGCTGCCGCTTCCCTGACCGAACTGCTGACTGAGGCGGGCCACAATGTCGTCGGCCCGTTCCACAGCGCCGCCGCCGCCGAGGCCGCCGCCGCCCTGCACAGCATCGATGCGGCCCTGCTGGACATCAATCTGTCGGGCGAGATGACCGGGGTGGAACTGGCCCGCGTCCTGACCGACCGCTGGGCCGTGCGGGTCATCTTCATTTCCGGCGATGTCGCCGCCGCCGCGAAGAATGCGGACATGGCCGAGGCCCTGGTGCTGAAACCCTACAATGGCGCGCAGATTCTGGAGGCGGTGGCGCGCCTCGCCTAAGGGTCGGATCGAGTCCCCCGGCTTGCGTCTAAGGCGCAGCCGGGCGATCACGGATCATGCTGTCGAACCGGTCTCGCTATGCCCTGCGCGCCATGGTGCATCTGGCCGGTCTGCCGGACGGCGGTCCCGCGACCATCGCCGAGATCGCCGAGGCGGCGGCGGCCCCGCGAAAGTTCCTGGAGGCCATTCTGCTGGACCTGCGCCGTCAGGGTCTGCTGGCTTCGAAGCGGGGCAGGGCGGGGGGCTATGCGCTGGGCGCGCCCGCCGACGCCATCAGCTTCGCCGATGTCATCCGCGCGCTGGAAGGCCCGCTGGCCCTCGCGCCCTGCGCCTCGCGCACCGCCTATGGTCCGTGCGAAACCTGCCCGGATGTCGAGACGTGTCCGTTGCAGCCCGTGCTTCAGGACGGGCGCGACGCCATCGCCGCCGTCTTCGAGGCGCGAACCCTTCTGCAAGCCGCCGTCACTTCTTCTCCTATTGACCGACTAGGGAAATAGCCCGCACCGTTCGCCCCCTATTCCAGAGGCCGTCATGCAAGATTTCCTGCTCTTCCTCGCCGTCGGTTTTCTGGCCCAGATCGTGGATGGGGCGCTGGGCATGGCCTATGGCGTAATCTCCTCCACCGTCCTGCTGTCGTTCGGCGTGCCGCCCGCGACGGCGTCGGCCAGCGTCCACGCCGCCGAGGTGTTCACCACGGCGGCCTCGGCCGGGTCGCATACGGTCAACAAGAATGTGAACTGGAAGCTGTTCGTGCCGCTGGCGCTCGGCGGCGTCGTCGGCGGCGGCTTCGGCGCCTTCGTCCTGACCAGCATCGACGGCGATCTGCTGAAGCCCTTCATCACCACCTACCTGGCCGTCATGGGCGTGGTGATCATCTGGCGCGCCACCCGTCAGACGCGCGAGCGGATCTTCCCGCGCAAGTTCGCCGGTCCCTTGGGTCTGGTCGGTGGCTTCTTCGACGCCATCGGCGGCGGCGGCTGGGGACCCACGGTCACCACCACACTGGTCGGCACGGGCCAGGATCCGCGCGTCTCGATCGGCACCACCAATACGGCGGAGTTCTTCGTCACCTCCGCCATTTCCGCCACCTTCCTGGTCGCCCTGCTGACCGGACATTGGCAGGAGGCCGAGGGCTTCTCGACCCACGCCATGGCGGTGCTGGGCCTGATCCTCGGCGGCCTGATCGCCGCCCCCTTCGCCGGCGTCATCGCCCGCATCGCCCCACGACGCGCTCTCACCTACGGCGTTGGCGCCGTAGTGCTGCTCTCGGCCGGCTATCAGGCCCTGCGACTGTTCAAGGTCATCTAAAACGCAAAACGGCGGCGGGCTCACACCGGCCGCCGTCTCACGCTCAATCGCAAGGTCTTCGGCTACTGACCGCCCGGCGCGCCGGTGGTCGGGGCCGGAGTGCGGGCCGCCGCCGCCTCTTCGGCCGGCGTGCGCAGGGTGACGACCAAAGGATTGGGCTTCAGGTCGTTCATGGCGCCGGACGTGGCGTCGATGGCCCCGCCGATGATGCCGCCGACAAGAATATTACCGGCCATGGCCGTTCCGCCGGCGCCGGAAACGCTGCTCGTGATCTCGTGCGTCTGCGAGACATAGCCTTCCTTGGCGACCGTGATGCGGAAACCGTCCTTGCGCGGCATGCGGAAGGTGCAAGGCGTCGCCTGGCATTCAAAGCCGTTGGACGTGCTGACCTGAGCGCCCGGCGGCGTGCTTTCGACCGTGAACTGCTGGCTGGAGCCGCGCGTGACGGTCGCGCAGGCAGGCAACGAAAGCGCCACGCCGGCAAGCGCGAGCAGACGCACGCCAAGGCGTGTGGCGTTTTTGGAAATCATGGGCCCCTCAGTGGATTAACGGGTCGGCCCCCCGGCCGAACCTGACGCACAGGTCGCACGCAGACCCGTTTTCGTCAATCACAGGTTTGTGACGCGCGCCCGGTTTCTGCAACCAGAGCGGAGCGACCTCTACTCCGCCGCCTGAAGCGCCGCCGCGCGGGCGGCGTCCAGTTCGGCGGCTTTCTGTTCGACCAGATCGACGATGTGGTCGATCATGCCGTCGTTGGCCTGTTTGTGGGCGATCTTGCCGTTCAGATAGATCATGCCCGCGCCCTTGCCGCCGCCGGTGAAGCCGATGTCGGTGTAGAGCGCCTCGCCCGGTCCGTTCACGACGCAGCCGATCACGGACAGGCTCATCGGCGTCGAGATATGGGCCAGCTTCTCTTCCAGCACCGCCACGGTCTCGATGACGTTGAAGCCCTGACGCGCGCAGGACGGGCAGGCGATGATGTTGACCCCCCGGTGTCGCAGACCCAGCGACTTCAAGATGTCGAAACCGACCTTGATCTCCTCGACCGGATCGGCGGCCAGGGAGACGCGGATGGTGTCGCCGATCCCGGCCCACAGCATCGACCCCAGGCCGATGGCGGACTTGATCGTGCCGGTCCGCAGCGGCCCGGCCTCGGTCACGCCCAGATGCAGGGGACAGTCGATCGCCTCGGCCAGCTGCTGATAGGCGGCGACGGTCAGGAAGGGGTCGGACGCCTTCACCGAAATCTTGAACTCGTGGAAGTCGTGGTCCTGCAGGATGCGGGCGTGGTTCAGGGCGCTCTCGACCATGGCGTCGGGGCAGGGCTCGCCGTATTTTTCCAGCAGTTCCTTTTCCAGCGAGCCGGCGTTGACGCCGATCCGCATCGAACAGCCATTGTCCTTGGCCGCCTGGATGACGTCGCGGACGCGGTCGGCCGAACCGATGTTGCCCGGATTGATCCGCAGGCAGGCGGCGCCCGCCTCGGCCGCCTCGATGCCGCGCTTATAGTGGAAGTGGATGTCGGCGACCAAGGGGACCTTGGCCTCGCGCACGATGGTCCTGAAGGCGGCGGTCGATTCCACGTCGGGGCAGGAGACGCGCACGATGTCGGCGCCGGCCTCTTCCAACTGACGGATCTGGTCGATGGTCGCGGCCGCATCCGTCGTCGGGGTATTGGTCATCGACTGGACGCTGATCGGGGCGTCGCCGCCCACCAGAACGGAGCCGACGCGGATCTGGCGGCTCTTGCGACGCTCGATGTGGCGCCAGGGTCGGACGTGGGTGTGGTCGCTCATGGGAGCATCATATAGGCCGATGATGACGGCGGGACCACGGCCGACGCATCAGTTCGGCGCAGGGGCGGGTGAAGAGGGCGCCGGCGCGGGGGAGGGCCTCGCCCCTGGCGTCGCGGCCGCCTGGGTCCGGGCCTGAGCCTGAGCCTGAGCTTGGGCCTGGGCGCGCGCCTGACTGGCGGCCAGCGCCTTGGCCGCCTGATCCGCGCGGCTGTTCAACTGGGCCAGCGGCGTCAGCACGCCGGCGAGGGGTCCGCCGTACTCGCCGTTCAGGAAGACGTCGAAAGCCGCCGGGTCTGACACGTCCACCGTCGCCGCCACGCCGATGGGCGCGCGCCAGGCCTCGCCCGGCGCCATCTGGCGCGCGAACAGGGCCTGACCGTCGCCCAGCCGAACGACCAGGGCGCCGGCCGTCTTGGCCTGGATCACCACCATCGAGGCGTTGGCCGAGGCGCCATAGACGGCCCCGCGCGGGTTGAACGCCTTCTGCACCGGCTCCGGATTGGCGGCGGCGGCGATCACGGCCGGATCGGTCGGATCGACCCCGGTCAGTTCGGCCTCCAGCCCCGGCGTGATGTAGAGGGCCGGCGTCGTCTGGTCGGGCGGCGCCGACATGGGCGCGCTGAGCGCGACCTGCGGATCCGGATCGGCCGCTCCGGTCCATGTCTTTGGCACGGCGGCGATATCGGACGGATGGGCGGTCTGATGCAGGCTGGCGCGCTGGAACACGTTCCAGCCGATGACGGCGACCACCACGGCGGCGATGCCGGCGGCGATGCGCGGCGAATGGCGTTTCACGTCCTCGAAGGCGATGCCGATGGGCGCCTTCAGCGGCACGGAGGTGTCCGGGCTCTCGCGCTTGAACCGCTCGACCGCGGTCTGTTCGTCCAGCGCCAGGGCGGACGCGTAAGCACGCACATAGCCCAGGGCGAAGACGCGCGAGGGCAGGGACGACCAGTCGTTCTGCTCCAGGGCGGTCAGGAACCGGCGATGCACCTTGGTCTCGGCGGCCAGCTCGGCCGGCGACTTTCCCGACCGCTCTCGGGCGGCGCGAAAACCGTCGCCCAGGGTCGCGGCGTCGACGAAGGCGGCCGTCGGATCCGGCCGGTCCGCAATGCTTTCGATCGCCTCGGGGGCGACCCCCGCATTCAGCGTCATGACGCCTGACCCCATGTCCGGGAAACACAGCGCCGACGCGCCGTTCACAGGGCCCGAGATAGACGATTGCGCGCCGACCAGCAACGCCGCCCGTGCGTCCAGACGGCTGCGATCAGACCGCGACGTTTAGCTTGCGCGCCAGGGATTCGATCTCGTTACGAACCGAGCCGGTGGATAGGTTCAGCAGATTGGCCATGCCGCGCCGGGCCGCATTTAGGTCCGCCGACAGGATCATCCGCTTGACCGGCCCGACACCGCCCGCCGGCGCCGACAGTCGGGTGAAGCCCAGCACGATCAGGGCGAAGGCCTCCAGCGGCCGTCCCGCCAGTTCGCCGCAGATCGAGACCGGCGTGCCGGTGTCGGCGCAGGCCTTCTGGATAGTCTGGAGCGCCCGCAGGGTCGGCGGCGACAGCGGGTCGTAGCGATCCGACACCAGCGGATTGGTCCGGTCGGCCGCGTACATGTATTGGAACAGGTCGTTGGTGCCGATGGAGACGAAATCCGTCAGCGGCAACAGGGCGTCCAGATGCCACAGCAGGGACGGGCATTCGACCATCGCCCCGACGCGCAGCAGGGCGGGCAAGGCGCGCCCGCGACGCCGCGCCCAGGCGCATTCGATATCCACCAGCTCGCGCGCGGCCCGGAACTCGTCCACCGTGGCGATCATCGGGAACATGACACGCAGTTCGCGCCCGGCCCCCGCCGCCAGCAGCGCCCGAAGCTGCATTCGCAGCAGCGACGGCCGATCCAGACCCAAACGGATGGCGCGACGGCCCAGCGCGGGGTTCTCTTCGCGCTCGGCCTCCAGATAGGGCAGGACCTTGTCGCCGCCGATATCCAGGGTGCGGAAGGTGACGGGTTTATCGCCCGCTGCGTCCAGCACCAGCTTGTAGAGCGCCGTCTGGGCGTCCAGCCGGGGCAGTTCGTCCGAGACCATGAACTGAAACTCGGTGCGGAACAGGCCGATGCCCTCGGCGCCCGTCTCGATCATGTTTTCCAGATCGACCGCCAGGCCCGCATTGGTCAGGACCGTGATCCGCTGCCCGTCCAGGGTCACGGCCGGCACGTCGCGCAGCTGGGCGAACTCGGCCTGGCGCTGTTCGCGCACAGCCATGCGCGACTGCACCGCCTCCAGCATATCGGGGCGGGGGCGCAGATAGGTCTCGCCGGTCTCGCCGTCGGCGATGACCATGTCGCCTTCCGACAGTCGGTCGCGCAGGCCCATCAGACGGCCGACGCACGGGATCTGCAGCGCACGTGCGACGATGGCGGCGTGGCTGGCGGCCGAGCCCTCTTCCAGCAACAGCCCCTTCAGCTTGTCGCGCGGATATTCCAAGAGGTCGGCGGGGCCCAGGTTTCGCGCCACCAGTATGGCGTCGTCGGGCAGTTCGCGCTCGCCCGGCTTGTCGCCCGCCAGCACCCGCAGCAGCCGGTTGGCCAGATCCTCGAAGTCGTGCAGCCGCTCGCGGATATAGGGGTCGCGCGCCTGAGCGAAGCGGGCGCGGTGTTCGTTCCTGACCCGGTCCACCGCCGCCTCGGCCGTCAGACCGTTCCTCACCGCCTCCTCCAGCGACCGGTTCCAGCCCCGGTCGTCGGCGAACATCCGATAGGTTTCCAGAACCTCGAACGACGGACCGGCCAGGCCCTGGCCCTTGTCCAGCATGACGTCCAGGCCGCTCTTCAGCGTGGCCAGCGCCAGCTTCAGCCGCGCCTCCTCCATCGCCGGGTCGTCGGATAGCAGGCGTTCGGGCGCCAGCGGCGCCTCGTGCAGAACCACATGGCCGAAAGCCAGGCCGTCGGCGAACTTCTGGCCTTTCAGCCGCTCGGGCCGGTGGGGCGCCAGCTCCACGTCGCGCAGCTCGTCCAGCGCCAGCAGTTCGCCCGACGACACAGTTTCGGACAGGACCATGGCGATGGTCTGGATGTCCTCGACCTCTTCCTCGTCATAGCGCCGCTCGGTGCGGTTCTGGACGACCAGGACGCCAATGGCCCGGCCGCCGCGCAGCAGCGGGGCGCCCAGGAAGGCGTGATAGGGGTCTTCGCCCGTCTCGGGGCGATAGGAGAAGGACGGGTGCGACGGGGCGTCCGACAGGCTGATGGGCTGGGCCATCCGCGCCACTTCGCCGACCAGGCCCTCGCCGGGCCGCAGCCGGGTATTGTGCACGGCGTCGGGGTTCAGACCCTCGGTGGCGAACAGTTCGAGCTCGCCTGACGCGCGACGCAGATAGATGGAGCAGACCTCGGCGACCATCGACCGGGCGATGATCTTGACGACCATGTTCAGCCGGTCCTGCGCCGGCGTCGCGCCCGCGCCGGCCCCGCCCAGAGCCTCGCGGATCTGGCGCAGGAGGATCCGGGGTCCTCTGGTCATCGCGCCGCCTGCCGGCATCATGTCTCCCGCGCCTCTTTCGTGGATATAGGCGCCCTGTTCAGATCACCTATACTGCGTCCAGACCATAGGCCGAATGCAGGGCGCGAACGGCCAGCTCGGCGTAGGCGGCGTCGATCAGCACGCTGATCTTGATCTCGGAGGTCGAGATTGCCTGGAACTTCACGCCCTTGTCGGCCAAGGCCTTGAACATGGTCTGGGCGACGCCCGCATGGCTGCGCATGCCCACGCCGACGACCGAGACCTTGGCCACGTCCTCGTCGACGCGGATTTCCTCGAAGCCGAGCTGCTCCTTGGCGGCGGTCATCAGGTCGGCGGCGCGCATGGCGTCGCGACGGCCGGTCGTGAAGGTCAGGTTGACCGTTCCGGCGGTGCGCGACTGGCTCTGCACGATCATGTCGACGTTGACGTTGGCCTCGGCCAGGCGCGTGAAGACGTCGGCGGGGGCGTCCACCCGGTCGGACAGGCCCAGCAGGGTGATGCGGGCCTCATCACGGCTCATGGTCACACCGGACACGATACGTTTTTCCACGATCTCCTCCTCGTCGCAGATCAGGGTTCCACCCTTGTCGGGCATGACGCCATTCGCGTCGGGTTCGATAAAGCTTGAAAGAACGCGGACCGGGACCTGTTTGGCCATGGCCAGCTCGACCGAGCGGGTCTGCAGCACCTTGGCGCCCAGGGACGCCATTTCCAGCATCTCTTCGTAGGACACCTTGGCCAGTCGGCGCGCGCGGCTCTCGATGCGCGGGTCGGTCGTATAGACGCCGTCCACGTCGGTATAGATATCGCAGGGGCAGCCCAGGGCCGCCGCCACGGCGACCGCCGAGGTGTCCGAACCGCCGCGCCCCAAGGTTGTGATCTTGCCGTCCGCCGTCACGCCCTGGAAGCCGGGCACGATGGCGATCTCGCCGGCGTCGACGGCGGCGCCCAGCTTCTCGCCGGGGATATCGATGATGCGGGCGCGGGCGTGGGCGTCGTCGGTCAGGATCGGCACCTGCCAGCCCATCCACGAGCGCGCGTTGAAGCCCATGTTGCGCAGGGTCGCGGCCAACAGGCCCGAGGTCACCTGTTCGCCCGAGGCGACCACCACGTCATATTCGTCGTCGCTGAGCGGCAGGCCCGCAGCGGCCGGTCCGGCGCCGTCTGTCCAGGCAACCAGTTCGTTGGTCTTGCCCGCCATGGCGGAGACGACGACGGCGACCTGTTTGCCCGCCGAGACTTCGGCCGCGACGATCCGCGCTGCACGGCGAATGCGTTCGAGGTCGCCCATCGAGGTGCCGCCGAACTTCATCACCAGTCGTGTCGTATCGGGCCGCGTCATCGTGGCGTTCCGCCCCCTGCTTGCGTGAAAGGGCGCGAAGGTTCATCCCTCGCGTCATGACCGCTTCTAACGGCGCCGCTCCGTCTCGCCTACCCCAACAGGGGCATGGTTTTTCGCAAAATTCGTCCGAAACGGCGTTCGGCGCATCGATCGACCCCGCCGACGTGGCGCGCTTCTCGGCCCAGGCGGCCGAATGGTGGGACGCGCACGGGCCGTTCGCGCCGCTGCACCGCTTCAACCCGGCGCGGCTGGCCTTGATCCGCGACCAGCTTTGCACCCGGCTGGGCCGCGATCCCAGGGCGCGGGCGCCCTTCGAAGGTCTGACCCTGCTGGACGTGGGGTGCGGCGGCGGACTGATCGCCGAGCCGATGCGGCGGATGGGCTTTGACGTCACCGCCATCGACGCCTCGTCCGAGAACATCGGCACGGCCCGCGCCCATGCCGACATGGTCGGCCTGGATATCGCCTACCGCGCCGCCACGGTCGAACAGATCGAGGCGGAGGGCGCGGGGCCGTTCGACGTGGTCCTGACGATGGAGGTGATCGAACACGTCGCCGATCCCGAAAGCTTCGTGCGTGCCTGTTCGCACCTAGTCCGGCCGGGCGGGGTGATGATGGTCGCCACCCTTAACCGCACGCTGAAGTCGCTGGCCCTGGGCAAGGTGGCGGCGGAATACATCCTGCGCTGGGTTCCGGCCGGCACACACGACTGGCGCCAGTTTCTGAAGCCCGACGAAATCCGCGCGATGCTGGCCGCCGAGCCGGTGGCGGTTGAGGGGCCCTACGGTCTGAACTACGACCCGCTTCACGACCGATGGAGCCAGACCGACGATGCGGGCATCAACTATATGATGGTCGCGACGCGCAACGCCGCCTGAAATGCAAAAAGGCCGCCCCGAAGGGCGGCCTTTCTTTCTGACCGAACCTCGTCGCTAGACCTTCGAAGCCCGGCTGCGCGTCCAGGCGTACAAGCCAAACACCGCGACAGCGAAGCCGACGATGCCCGCCAGCATGGCCGGCCAGGCCGAGCCCTCGGGCAGCATGGCGAAGGGCGCGTCGTCCCGGGTCGCCACGATGACGCCGGCGGTGAAGACGCCGAACAGGCTTTCGCCGACGATCAGGCCCGAGGCCAGCAGCACGCCCATCCGGCGCGCCACGTCGGCGTAGCGGGTGGATGAGACCGCCTTGTCGTAGATCCAGCCGGCGACGGCGCCGATGACCAGCATGGTGGTGACCGCAGCCGGCAGATAGAAGCCGATGCCGACGGCCAGCGGCGGCAGCTTGACCTTGCCCTTGGTCGCCTTCGACACGACCGCGTCTAGCACGATGATGACCACGCCGATCGCCGCGCCCAGACCGATCAGGTCCCAGCGCAGGTCGCCGCCGATGACGCCGCGCGCCAGGGCCGAGATCAGGGTCGCCTGGGGCGCCGCTAGGGTCTTGGCGCCTTCCACGATGGCGGGCGGGCCGCCTTCGAAGCCAAAGGCCTGGTTCAGCAGGTTCAGGATGAAGGGGATCACCAGGGCGCCGGCGCCGACGCCGACGATCAGCGCCACCTGCTGGCGCCACGGCGTGGCCTCGACCAGCTGGCCGGTCTTCAGGTCCTGAAGGTTGTCATTGGCGATGACGGCGACGGCGAAGACCACCGCCGTCACGATCAGGGCGAAGGCGATGATCGACGGATCGGCCGGCACGCCGGCGATGGCCATGACGCCCAGCATCAGCAGCGAGGCGATGACGATGGCCAGGATGCCGACGCCCGACACGGGGCTGTTCGACGACCCGATCAGACCGGCCATATAGCCGCAGATGGCCGCCACGGCGAAGCCGATCAGCACCACATAGACCAGGCCGCCGATCACCAGGAGCGGCGTCGAGCCCGCCAGGGCCGGAGCGCTCTGGGCGAACCAGGCCAGAAGGCCGGCGATGCCGACCAGGCAGGCGACCGAAACGCCGCCCACCAGTTTGATGGGCAGATCCTGTTCCGTGCGCTCAAGCACTTCGCCGTGGGCGCGTTTGGCGTTGGCGGCCAGCGCCGAGGTCAGGCCGCCGATCAGCGGACCGGCCAATTTGATCAGGGTCCAGATGGCGGCGACGCCGATGACGCCCGCGCCCATGAACCGCACCTCGCGCGCCCAGACGGTGGTCGCCAACTCCTCGGCCGGCGCCCCGGCGGGCAGGGTCGAGGCGATGGACGGAATGCCGTGCGCCGTCAGCCAGGCGACGGTGTCCGGGCTGGTCAGGATCGGCACGGCGACGGCCCAGGCCAAAACGAGACCGAACAGCTGCGCCAGACCGACCGTCAGGCCGATCAGGTGACCGGCCCCCAGCAGGGCGAACTGCATGCCGAAGCCCATGCCGGTCGCCCCGCCGCCCAGCGCGGCCGGCAGTTTGAAGAACTTGGCCGCCTCGCCCGCAAAGACCCGCCCCGCGACCAGCAGGGCGTAACCGGCCGAGACCACGGCGCCGGCGACGACGACCCACAGGCCCGACTTGTTCTCGCGCACCGCGCTTTCGGTCTGTTCGGCCCCGCGCGAGCCGACCTTCAGCACCTCGGCGGCGGCGACGCCTTCGGGGTAGGGCAGGCCGCCGCCCGTGACCAGCGCCCGGCGCAGCGGGATCGAGAAGGTCACGCCCAGCACGCCGCCCAGAATGCAGATCGCCACCGACTGCCAGAACGGAAACTCCAGCCACCAGCCGATCATCACCAGGCCCGGCAGGACGAAGATGATCGAACTCATGGCCCCGCCGACCGAGGCCACGGTCTGGACGGTCATATTCTCCCAGATGGTCGAGGTGCGGAACGCCCGCAGCACCGCCATCGAGATCACCGCCGCCGGAATGGCCGAGGCGAAGGTCAGGCCGACCAGCAGGCCCAGATAGGTGTTGGCGGCGGTGAAGATCACCGCTAGCAGGCAGCCCAGCACCAGGGCGCGGAGCGTCAGTTCTAGCCGACCCTTGGGGGCGGCGGCGGCGTCTGTCATATGCGAGGTCCCACGTTTGCGCGGACGTAAGCGCATTCTGTCGCAGGCGGCAACTGGTCGCGGTCAGATGCGAGGCCCACGGCCGCTTGGCCCCGCGACCCGGACGGGCTAGGACCGGGCCATGCCCGAACTTCCCGAGGTCGAAACCGTCCGACGCGGCCTGACGCCGGTTCTGGAGGGCGCGCGGCTGTCGCGGGTCCGGATCAACCGGCCCGACCTGCGATTTCCCTTCCCCGAGCGCTTCGTCGAAGGGCTGGAGGGGGCGACGGTCCTGCGGATCGACCGGCGGGCCAAATATCTGCTGATGCCGTTGTCCTCCGGCGAGACCTGGATCACCCATCTGGGCATGACCGGCCGCTTCACCCTGGACGGAACCCTGCTGGGCGAGTTCGAGGAGGCGGCGCCCATCGCCGGCAAGCACGAACATTTCAGCGGCTGCGCCATCCGCGATGGGGCGGCGACCCGCATCGGATACGCCGACGCGCGCCGGTTCGGCTTCATGGGCCTGATCCCCAGCGATCAGGTCGAAACCCATCCCTGGTTCGCCGGCCTGGGGCCCGAACCGCTGGGCAATGGCTTTTCCAGCGCTCATCTGGTCGAGGCCTTCGCGGGCAAGACACAGAACATCAAGGTCAGTCTGCTGGATCAGCGGATCGTCGCCGGCCTGGGCAATATCTATGTGTGCGAGGCCCTTTACCGCGCCCGCATTTCGCCCCTAGTTGCGGCCGGATCGGTGTCGAAGGCGCGGCTGGAGCGTCTGGCGACCGAGGTCCGCAACGTCCTGAACGACGCCATAGCGGCGGGCGGCTCGACCCTGCGCGACTTCGCCAACGCCGAGGGCGGCCAGGGCTATTTCCAGCACCGGTTCGACGTCTATGGCCGCGAAGGCGAGCCTTGCCGAGGCGAGAAATGCACCGGCGTCGTCGCCCGCATCGTCCAGGGCGGCCGCTCCACCTTCTACTGCCCCTCCTGCCAGAAGCGATAAGCCTTCGAGGTCCGACCCATGCGCAAAATCCACCTGTGGATCAGTCTGATCGTCGGCGTCCTGGTCTGGGGCGCCTATTTCGTCCACTTCGTCCAGGGTTTGCGCGCCGGCGATCTCGGCGACCTGATCTGGTGGTTCGTCGCCGCCCTGGTCGTCGCCGCCGTCGCCGAGGCCGCCGCCACCGGCCTGATCGCGCGTCTGTTGCGCCGCCGCGCCCGTGTGCTGGACGAGGGGCCGACGCTTCAGGCGGCGTTGAAGGCGGGTCATGTCGCCCTGATGCTGCTGGTCGGCCTGGTGCTGCTCTCGGCCCTGGTCCTGGCCCTGTCGTCCGTCTTCGGCTGGACGCTGGACCTGTCGGGCGCGCGGGGTCAGGTGATCGCCGCCAATCTTCTGCTGGGCATGGTGGTCGTGGTCGAACTGGCGCGCGCCGCCCTGACCCTGGCGCTGATGCCCCGACGCTGACCCATCCCTCCTTCTTTCGTCATTCCGGGCGAAGCGCAGCGCAGACCCGGAACCCAGCGGCGCGCGTGAGCGCGAACCTGTCGCGGACACCTTTCCCACTCGCTTCTCACAGCCTTTGGGGACTGAACCATTTCGCCTGCGGCGCCGCTGGGTTCCGGGTCTTCGGGCCAAGCGGCCCTTCGCCCGGAATGACGAAAGAGGCGGTGTCCGCTATGACCGGACAAACGAAGGAGACCGACCATGGCCGACGCCTATTCCAACCTGCTGATCGAACGCCACGCCGACGGCTATGCGGTGGTGACCCTGAACCGGCCCGAGGCGCTGAACGCCCTGAACGCGGCCCTGTTCAAGGATCTGGCCGACTTCCTCGACAGCGTCGAGCACGACGACAGCCTCCGTTGCCTGATCCTGACTGGCGCGGGCGAAAAGGCCTTCGCCGCCGGCGCCGACATCAAGGAGATGGCGGATCAGACCTATGCCCAGATGTACACCGGCAACTATTTCGCCCTGGGCCACGACCGCATCACCCGGTTCAGAAAGCCGATCATCGCCGCGGTCAACGGCTTCGCCCTGGGCGGCGGCTGCGAACTGGCCATGCTGTGCGACTTCATCGTCGCCTCGGACAAGGCGAAGTTCGGCCAGCCCGAGATCAACCTGGGCGTCGCGCCGGGCATCGGCGGCTCCCAGCGCCTGACCCGTCTGGTGGGCAAGTCCAAGGCCATGGACATGGTCCTGACCGCCCGGATGATGGATGCGGCCGAAGCGGAACGCGCCGGCCTGGCCTCGCGCGTCTTCCCGCACGACACCCTGCTGGATGAGACCCGCCAGATCGCCGCCAAGATCGCCTCGCAAAGCCCGCTGGCGGTCATGGCCAACAAGGAGATGGTCAACGCCGCGCTGGAGACGACCCTGACGCAAGGCGTCCAGTTCGAACGCCGCCTATTCCACTCCCTGTTCGCCTTCGAGGACCAGAAGGAAGGCATGTCCGCCTTCGTCGAGAAGCGCAAACCCGAGTTCAAGGGGCGATAGGTCGCACGCCCGCGTCAACCGATCGCCGTGATCGGGCGTTAGGGGCGGATGATGATCCGCCTTTTCGCCTCGCTCCTTGCGACCCTGTTCGTCCTCGCCCCGGTCGCCGTCCAGGCTCAATCCCAGACCCAGGCTCAAGCTCCCGCCTTCAGCTCCAGCCGCATCATCGTCGAGACGCGCGGGCGGGGGCCGGACATCATCTTCATCCCCGGCCTGGGTTCGACCGGCTCGGCCTGGCGATCGACGGCGGATCGGCTCGATAACCGTTACCGCGTGCATCTGGTCACCCTGCGCGGCTTTGGCGAGACCCAGATCGGCGACAATGTCAGCGGCGGTCTGGCCGGCCCCGCCGCCAGCGAGATCGAACGCTACATCCGCGAGCAGCGCATCGACCGGCCCGCCGTGATCGGCCATTCGCTGGGCGGCCAGATCGCCCTGCGCGTCGCCGCCGACATGGGCGACCGGATCGGGCGCGTCATGGTGGTCGATTCCTCACCCTTCTTCCCGTCCCTGATCGACGCCCGCACCACATCGGATCAGGTCGAGCCCCTGGCCCGGCTGGGCTATCAGGCCCTGCTCCTCTTCGGCGATCAGGCGCTGAAGTCCCAGGTCGCGGCCTTTGGCGTGGACATGGGTCTGGCCGGCGACATGGTGTTCGAGGGGCTGGGACTTCAGGGCGGCGACCGGCGCGTCCTGGCCCAGGGTCTTTATGAAGCCCTGACCGTCGATCTGCGGCCCCGCCTTTCGGAGATCACCGCCCCGGTCACCGTCGTCTATGGCTGGACCCGCGATCCCGACGCGCCGCGCAACCGGTTGGAGGGCCTGTATCGCTACGGCTTCGAAGGCTTGCCGCGCACGGCCCGGTTCGAGCGGATCGAAGGCGCCGAGCACCAGGTGATGATGCAGCAGCCGCAGCGGTTCCTGGCGGCGGTGCAGCGGTTCCTGAGCTGACGCTCAATCCTTCAGCGCATCCACGACCACGCCCTCGGTCAACAGCTGCGGCAGGATCTCCGGTTCAGCCCGGCCCGGTCGATACAGCAGATACAGCGGCACGCCCGAACGGCCATGCGCCTGAAGCTCGCGGGTGATGGCGTCGTCGCGCCGGGTCCAGTCACCGACCAGATAGGCGGCGTTCGCCTCGCGCATCGCCTTTGCGACACGGGGCGAAGACAGGGCCGCGCGTTCGTTGATCTTGCACGTCACGCACCAGTCGGCGGTCAGATTGACCAGCACGGGGC
>NZ_JAELUF010000456.1 GCF_016429195.1 Brevundimonas sp. ASV9 | reverse complement strand
GCTGTTCCCAGAACGGTACTTTGAGCCCAATATTAGCAAGGCTTATGACAGCTTCAAAGTGTGGGATTTGCATACCGTGGATAATGGTGTTATTGACAACATCATGCCGCTGTTTGATAAGGGCAGAAATGGCGAGTGGGATTTGCTCATTGGACATTGTCTCGGCGTCGACCATGCTGGGCATCGATATGGACCTGACCATGCTGCCATGACTGCAAAGCTGCAGCAGATGGATGAGTTTATTCGGGAGCTTACAGATTCAATCGACGATGATACCCTTTTAGTGGTGATGGGTGACCATGGCATGGACGGCAAAGGAGACCACGGCGGTGAGAGCGATGATGAAGTCGAAGCGGCGCTGTGGATGTATTCGAAGCGTCCTGCTTTTGGACGCACGTCGCCGGAATCTAGGATGCCACCCGAGAACGCCAAGATTAGGCC
>NZ_JAELUF010000455.1 GCF_016429195.1 Brevundimonas sp. ASV9 | reverse complement strand
GAGTACGTTTGCTTCAAAAGGGCTGATGATGACAATATGAACCGGGTGTTCCTCAGAATGGCGCCCGATGAGTATATACTTTACGACTCTCTGGTACTGGTCCTTGTCTTCTGCTCTGTCGTCTTGGACAACTTTGGCAAAATCTCGCGTCACGCGGATGTCCTTTGGAAAGTGTTCTATGACTCGGCGTTGAAGCGGTTCCCGAAAGACTTTTAACAAAGAGTGAAACGCCCACTGGAAACCAGCTCCCGAGTCGGCAATCAAGCCGTTGTGTACAAAGCCCTTGACAGCTTCGTGGATGTTATGTTTCGATGGCTCTGGAGGGCCAGATGCTTGCACTTGTCTCTCAGAATGAACTTCTGGTGCGACTTCCCGCTCTTGCTCCTCTGCCAAGTTTGCTTGACGCTCACTTCCGCCTTCAAACTGATCGTAGCGCTCGAC
>NZ_JAELUF010000454.1 GCF_016429195.1 Brevundimonas sp. ASV9 | reverse complement strand
GGGCTCGTGGTTGCTTTCACTATACCAGCCATTTGCTAAACCTACATCTAGCAGAAAACCCATATTGGATGCCACTTGGGTGTCAAAAGGACATGCCATTTTTGTCCTATTGGCTGATGGTATGTGGGGGATCTGGGATATTGACGGTGTGAGCCCCACGGGGACAGGCGCAGCTATTTCTAGCAGGCTGAAGTCTGGTGTTCGTGGAGCGGCTCTTACTGCCTTTAGTGTCTCAGGTTACGTTGAAGGAACGAGCATGCTCCGCGGCATTGGCACACAAGCAAAGGAGCCGCAGCAGGGCGAATTTGCACCAATGACACCACACACCCGCCGCCAAGCCACTGCCTCATTAAGCGCAGCCGGTACTCTGGATCGACTGGCTACTGTACGTGGAGGTGTTAAGGCTACCCCCATCTTATCATCGAGAAAAGCTCCCCAGGAC
>NZ_JAELUF010000453.1 GCF_016429195.1 Brevundimonas sp. ASV9 | reverse complement strand
ACACTGTGGTCGTCCGCCATCACACTGTAAAGAAATTGATCAGCCCCGAAAGTTTCTTCTACATTTGTTAAGCAACAGCAGACAAGGCAGGACTTACAGCTGCCTTTTTGGCTCGGCAGTAATTGCAGGCAATCTGGACACCTATTCTGGGTCTCTTGGGAAGTAGTCGCTCTGATGACCATTCGCGCGGTGTTCTTTCAGGAGCTTCTGTTTTAGGAAGCAGAGTCTTATACTGGCGCGACATGCTCCTTTCCTCTTGTTTCGCGTTGAAAGTGTCGTAAGCGAATGAGGTCCAGTCCTGTTGGCGACATGTCTCCCATTGTTCAGTGAGTGAGGCGAATAGCAAAGGCGGGGCTGTTGCTCTGAGCCGCAACCCAGACCTAGTACCGCCCGCCCTGGAGGGAAACGTCCACTAGGATGGCGACCCTGGTAGCTACAGGAC
>NZ_JAELUF010000452.1 GCF_016429195.1 Brevundimonas sp. ASV9 | reverse complement strand
ACTCAATACTGTGTTGCGTATCATAGAATCATATCTCTTCTGGTTCAAGAATAACTGGCGACCATGGCGCAGCTGCGGATCCGTCTCGCCGTACTTATCAATATACGGTGCAGGGGTAAAGGAACCTGATCGTCGGAACAGGTAAATAATGGCACACTTGCGGACATTTAGGAATACGCCAATATTGTTTTGGCACCTGGCTGCCTGTTAGCACAAGTCGCTTATTCATGTAAACTGCAATTACTTACCGGAGCATGTGCTGCTGCGCACCTCCAAGTCTTGTTGATTCTCGGTCAAGCGGATCTGTCTTCTGACAGCATGTGCTTTGACTGCAGAACAAGTCACCGCAGAAGAGGCAAATGACCGGGTCAGTCAAATCCTTCCCCGTAGTTGGGCATCGCCTTCTGGTAGCCTCTTCAATCAAAGTGTCGTACGTCTTGGG
>NZ_JAELUF010000451.1 GCF_016429195.1 Brevundimonas sp. ASV9 | reverse complement strand
CCCTAACATTTTGTCCAACTTTTTTTGTAATCATGAAGCGACGGCCATTCTATGGCTGACCGACTGCAATAAAAAACATGTAATTCAAACTTGATACAAGAACTGAAGGTGTATATGCAGTTTCATAAAAAACGTTGCTGTCCCCCACTCGAAAACGGCCTGCCTGGATAGGAGTCGGCCCTCGCTGCCTCACCGTCAGACATGCCATTCACGGTCGTGTCCAACGGTATTGCCGCGAGACTGAAATTGGAAATCGTAGAAAGTCGTGCTGGGTATCCCCAGACCAGCCAAAGCTGGAATTAACTTGGTTAAAGCTCGGGGCTAGTAGCGTCGGCAGCTTAGTCGGAGCGCTTGCGCTTCTTCTTTCCACTGTCACTGGCCTCCTCCGATACTTCGCTGGTGCTGCCAGACACTTCAGAAGCGACTTGGTACAGGACCTCAC
>NZ_JAELUF010000450.1 GCF_016429195.1 Brevundimonas sp. ASV9 | reverse complement strand
TACCACTTCCGTCCATTGAGCCAGTTTCCCCGCAAACGATGCCGCCATCATTTGTGCGCAGTTTACCGCCGAGGATTCCGTTGGAACACCATTCCCGTCAGCGCCCGCGTGAGGACGTATATGCAGCGGAAGCACGCCATGAGCCAGAGCCAGGAATAAGTAGCCCGTACCATCGGCCGTTAGGAGCGCAGTATTCCCATTTTGGACCGAATTCGCCTCAGCAGGTTGATGTCTTCGAGCGTGGTCATGGACTTTCTTCCCAATCTTTCCACATAGCTGCCCATAGGGAAGACTACCGAGAAGATAATGTCTCTCTTGCCTCCACTTCCGCCAGGAGAATAATTGTGGATGCACCGCGACCTGGTACGCGATCCAATCCGATCATTATGGAAGACCGGGGAGGGTTTTACGAAAGAGTTGCGGCACCCCAAGAACGTCAAGA
>NZ_JAELUF010000449.1 GCF_016429195.1 Brevundimonas sp. ASV9 | reverse complement strand
GTTCCCCCCAGGGCCACTCTTCTTTCTTGGGAGCGCATCTCGTTCTTTTTTTCTCCTACTTCCTTCATTCTGCCCCCGATACCTCTGTCAGGATACAGCTGCTCGATTACCCTCGATGACCATGCATCTTTGTAGGTTTTGATCCGCGTCTTCCGCACGTCGCAATTCTTGCACTGGGACGACTCTTCCCGGTACTCTCCCGCCCACCGTGCCCCCGACGCTCGCTCACTGGCGGTTTGGCGCAGCCCGCTGCCGTCACCGACACCAAAGAAATCTGGAAGCCTTGCACGCCTCTGCCCGCCACAGCACATGGAAACGAGCGCAACCCTGACCAACATGTCGGGTTCCGAGTCTACGGACACGAATGGTCGGTCGATGCACTCTCGAGTCTGTCTCTTATACACATCTCCGAGCCCACGAGACCAGCAATCGTATCTCGTAT
>NZ_JAELUF010000448.1 GCF_016429195.1 Brevundimonas sp. ASV9 | reverse complement strand
CTGGTCTCGTGGGCTCGGAGATGTGTATAAGAGACAGGGTCGCATCCCATCTCGCCTATTGATGCTCCCGTAGTTGCAAGGATTCTTGCAGCCGGGGCAATAATCAAGGGTACATCTACCTGTGAGGCATACTGTGCGTCGCCACTGTCGTTTACATCGGCGACGGGACCGGTGCATAACGCCTTTTTGCAGAATTATACCTCTGGCGGAAGCAGCAGCGGCTCAGGCGTGCTCGTAGCTACGAGCAAGATGGCGGCTGGCGGGAAGGATGTGGGACCGATTGTTGAGCTTGCTATTGGAAGTGATCAAGCCGGCTCGGTGCGCATCCCTGTCTCTTATACACATCTGACGCTGCCGACGAATACATCACAGTGTAGTTCTCGGTGGTCGCCGGAGCATTAAAGAGGGGGGGGGGGGGGGGGGGGGGGGGGGGGGGGGGGGG
>NZ_JAELUF010000045.1 GCF_016429195.1 Brevundimonas sp. ASV9 | reverse complement strand
CGAAGGCGACCGCATTCGTATGGAAGCCCGCATTCGCGACGACGGCCCGGGCGTCGAGCCGGAACGCGTCGATTCCATCTTCGAGCCCTTCGTTCACGGTTCCGGCCCCGACGGCGCCGGTCTGGGCTTGTCGATCTGTCGCCAAGTGATCGACCGGATGGACGGCCGGATCTGGGCCGAGAACAACAAGGGACGCGGCGCCACCTTCGCCTTCGACCTGACGGCGCCCCGCGCGGTGATCGAGACCGAAGCGCAGTCCAATGTGTCAGACCTGTCGGGCCTGGACCTGAAATCCGCGCCGCATATCCTGATCGTCGACGACAACGCCACCAACCGTGTCGTCGCCCAGGCGCTGTGCGAGATGTTCGGCTGCAGTTCCGAACTGGCCGAAGACGGCCTCGAGGCGCTTCAGGCCGTTCAGGAAAGCCGCTACGACCTGGTCCTGATGGACATCAAGATGCCGCGGATGGACGGGGTTCAGGCGACACAAGCTATTCGCGCCCTGCCCGGCGCCGTCGGCCGCGTGCCGATCGTGGCCCTGACTGCGAATGCGGACCCCGAAGACGCCAAACACTATCTCTCGATCGGCATGGCCGCCGTGGTTGAAAAGCCGATCAAGCCCGAACGCCTGCGGATGGCGATGAACGCCGCCATCTCCGCCGCTCACGAAGGCGCACAACAGCAGGACCAGTCCGGTCGCGCCGTCGCCTGATCGTCAGTCCGGACGAACGTCCAGCGCCTCTTCGTCCTCTTCGTCGTAGCCGACCAGACGCAGGGCCCTCGCCTTTTGCCCGTTGATCTCGGCCCAGCGCAGCAAACCCTCCTCGCGGCCGTGAGTGATCCAGATTTCCTCCGGCTTGATCTCGGTGAAGGTCGCGGTCAGTTCGTTCCAGTCGGCATGATCCGACACGACCAACGGCAGTTCCACGCCGCGCTGCCGCGCCCGCGCCTTCACCCCCATCCAGCCTGACGCAAAGGCCGTGACCGGATCGGCGAACCGACGCGCCCATCGATCCTGGATGGCGGACGGCGGTGCGATGGCGACCTCGCCGCCCAGCGCATTCCTGGGCAGATCGCGGGTCGGCGCCAGCGGGCCCAGATCGACCCCTTCTCTTTCGTACAGGGCGTTCAGCCGCTCCAACGCCCCGTGGACATAGATGGTGCGGTCCCATCCAGCCTCGCGCAGCAGACGGATGATCCGCTGCGCCTTGCCCAGCGCATAGGCGCCAACCAGATGCGCCCGCTCGGGAAACTGCCCCAGCGACCGCACCAGCCGCCCGACTTCCTCCTCCGCCTGCGGATGGCTGAAGACCGGCAGGCCGAACGTCGCCTCCGAGATGAAGACGTGGCAGGGCACAGGCTCGAACGGCGCACAGGTCGGATCGCGGCGGCGCTTATAGTCGCCGGACACGACCATGATCAGCCCCTTCCAGCGCACCTCGACCTGGCCCGAGCCCAGCACATGGCCGGCGGGCGCCAACCTGAGATCGACCCCATTGATCGCGGTCGCCTCGCCGTATTCCACCGATTGGGGCTGCAGCGTGAAATCCGCGCCATAACGTTCAGTCATGATCGCCAGGGTCTGGCGCGTCGCGAGCACCGCTCCATGACCGGCGCGCGCATGGTCGGCATGGCCGTGCGTGATGACGGCGCGATCCACTGGCCGAACCGGGTCGATGTAGAAATCTCCCGGCGGACAGTAGAGGCCGGCGGGCGTGGGATGCAGCAGGTCTTCGGGGCGGATCATCTTGCGGTAACGCTCTCGACGCCGTCGGGTCGCCGCCTCATAGAGGATGACCCCGAAAATCGGCGCAACAGGTTCAGCCCGCACGATGCACGAGAGTTTCCTGACCACCATCCTGCCGCAATTGGCCGCCGGTGCCGCCCACACTGGCGCCTTGGGCTTCACCTTTGACGGCATGCACGATGGCGAGCCCCGCATCCGCGTGCCGTGGCGTGAGGACTTGGTCGGCGATCCCGACAGCGGCGTCTTCGCGGGCGGGCTGGTGACGACCTTGCTGGATCATATCGGCGGATTGGCCGTGTGGACCGCGATGGACGCCTTCCAGCCCATCGCCACCCTGGATTTGCGTGTCGATTACATGCGCGCGGCAAGGCCGCGTCAGGACCTGCTGGCCCAAGGCCTATGTTTCCGACTGACGCCCAGCATCGCCTTTGTGCGCGCCTGGGCTTTCGAGGACGATCCCGCCGATCCGGTCGCCGCAGCGCAAGCCGCCTATATCCTCAACCAGACCCGCGAGCGGGCGCCCCATGCAAAAGGAGCGGCGGCATGACCGACATCCTCAACCGCATGCCCTACGCTCGCTTTCTTGGCCTTCAGACCTTGGTCAGCGGCGACGAAGTTACCGTCATCATGCCCTTCGACGACAAGCTGATCGGCAATCCGATGCTGCCCGCCCTGCACGGCGGATCGACGGCCGCCCTTCTGGAAATGGCCGCGATGGCGCAGGTGGCGCTCAGCTTTCCTGGTCCGCGACTGCCCCGCCCGATCAATGTCACGGTCGCCTATCTACGCACCGGCAGGCCCATCGACGTCTTCGCGCGTGCTCGCATCAGCCGGGCGGGTCGTCGCGTCGCCCATGTGCACGCGGAGGCCTGGCAGGAAGAACGTCAACAGCCTATTGCGTCCCTTACCGCACACTTCCTGCTTGACAACCAGGACTGATCACCGCGCCCTAGCGCGCTGATTCGCGCCGACTTCTTGCTATGATTGGCTTTCAACCCCGTGCTTACGGCGGCGCTTCAACGCGCGATTGTCGATATGGTAAAGATTGCTCTACCAAACAGGGTTAAGACGTGATAACCATACGGTTCTTGTAAACCTGTCTTTGAGGGGCTTTCATGGACCGCACTGAAGTCGTCACCAGCGTTGCTGGCGATCTGCATGCTACCGAACTCGCGATCGACGCCGCGATCACCCAGGCGACCACGCTGGTTCAATCCTTCATCGGCGCTCGCGCCGCTCTGTCGCTGTCGCCGGTCTCCGGCACAATGTCGCAAGCCAAGGCCATGGAAACGATCGCCGCCCTCTCGGCCGCGCGTGAGTCCATCGTGGCCTGCCACGCCGAACTGCAAAAAGATCACCGCCGCCTCGGCTTCGGCACCTACGCCGCCGGCCCGGTCGCCAAGCCTGACGATTGGCTGGACCCGAAATCGGCCCTGACGCCGACGCACCTGCATCGGGTCGCGTGAATTCTTGGTAAGCTTGGCTTACCGAGATTTCAGTTTGAACTGACTTCGGTCATTATCGCCCCCGTGCATTTCTGCGCGGGGGCGATTTGTCATGCTCAACATCGCTTATGCCATCGTCGGCGCGGTCTTTATGGTCGGCATGGCTTTGTTCGCCTTTTTGAAGGGCAACTCGGCCGAGCGGATCGGCGCGGGCGCCTATCTGTTCGCATGGTTTGCAACGATTGTGATGCAAGAGAACAGCGGCTTTCGCGGCGTGCCGCTGGGCATGTTTCTGGTTGATCTCGTCCTTCTGATTGTCTTCGTAGGCATCAGTTGGCGTTATCGACAGTCTTGGCCCGTGTGGGCCAGCGGACTGCAACTGATCGCAGTGATGTCTCATATCATGAGCCTGACCGGACAACGCGTCATGGTCGGATCGCTTTATACGGTCGTGAACATGATCGGTTATCTGATCATCGGCTGCATCATCATCGGCACATTCTATGCTTGGCAAGAGCGCCGTGCGGCGGCGTTGATAGGTAGAAATTCCTAATATCCGAGCGTATGCTGGCGGCGAGTCGGTCGCTGGAAGATCATGCCGCTATCCCACGCCAAGCTTTGGAAGGCCGTCGACGCCCTGGCGCGGCGTGAGGGGCTGACACCGTCCGGGTTGGCGCGGCGCGCCGGTCTGGATGCGACGAGTTTCAATCCCTCAAAACGCTTCGGCCCCGGCGATCCGCCGCGTCCGCGCTGGCCCTCGACCGAGAGCATGACGCTGGTGCTTCAGGCGACGGGCCTGTCGCTATCGGAGTTTGCGGTGCTGGCCGAGGACGCGCCGGAGGCGCCGACGAGCGTGCCCTTGCTGGGTCTGGCCAAGGCGGGTCAGGACGGCTTCTTCGACGACGCTGGCCTGCCGGTCGGCGAAGGTTGGGATCAGACCGACCTGCCGCGCGCCAAGGACACCCTGTTCAGCCTTCAGATCACCGGCGATTCGATGTCGCCCCTCTATCGCGAAGGCGATCGCGTCATCGTCGATCAGGAAGCGACGCAGGTTCGACGAGGCGACCGCGTTGTCGCCCGCCTGACCAGCGGAGAAACCGTGGCCAAGGAGGTCACCAGCCTGACCAGCCGCGCTGTCACCCTGGCCTCAATCAATCCCGACTATCCGCCAAGGGTCGTGCCCCGGCGCGAGATCGAATGGATGGCCCGCATCCTCTGGGTCAGCCAGTAACGCGCACAGCAAAAACCCCGCCCGGCGAACCGGACGGGGCTTTCGATTAGCGGCGAACTGAACTCAGTTGGCCGTGACGTAGTGGGCGTTCACCCAACCGCCGCCTGCAATCTGCACCCACTCGCCTTGCGAACCGATGGCGGTGAAGGGCTGGCCGGCCGACAGCGTGCCGGCTTGGCGATAGTTGGTGCCGGGGCCGCTGCGGATGCGCAGGTTCGACGAAGCGCGATATTGGGCGCCGCTGGAGGCCGAAGCCGCGCGGGCGCGTTGCTGGTTGCAGCCGATATAGGAACCGGCGGCCGCGCCGGCGCCCGCGCCTACGATGGTGCCGGCCGTGCGCTCGTTGCGGGCGAGGTTCGAGCCCACCACGCCGCCGACCACGGCGCCGATCAGGGCGCCCGCACGCTGGCGACCGCCAGGCGCGTCACAGTTGGTCACGCCGTTGGCCTGGGCCTGGGCGGACATCGGGGCGGCGGTCACCATGGCGGCCAAGGCGGCAGCGGTGGCCAGACCGGTCTTGAAAATCTTGTTCGACATAACTCTTCTCCTGTCAGCGCGTTTGCCGATGAGGGAGAATGCACGGACGAACCTGAAGGCTCCCGGAGCTTCGCCGTTATTTTCCATTCATCTTGGCCATGCGCGCAGACTGGCGGCGGGCGACAAATCGTCTGGCGATATCGATGTCGCGTTCGATGAAGTGTTTCCGGCGCAGGAACTGGAAGTCCAGCACGCGTGCCCACAGGTGAAGCATGCGGTCGTTTGTCACGAAAACCGTCACCGCCTCGACGGATGGTGGCGGCCCCCAGGCCTCAGCCAGCTTCGCCAAATGCTGGACGGTGGCGTCGTCGGTCATGGGTTCGCATTCGACGATCCAGTCCCAGCTGCAGAGCTCGGGCCTTTGCGTGATCAGATCGACCGTCGCTTTCAGCACGCGGTCGGCTGACCCGGCCGAGACCAGGTCGAGCATCAGGACCCTGTTCGCCTCGTCGATCTCGTAACGCAACCTCGCCTCCCCGGCTACGTCCCTTCAGGCTGGCATCACGCAACAACCCTGACGCAAGGTCAAGGTTGCACCAGTTCTCCGTTTGCGCCCGCTTCGATCAGGGCGATCGTCTGCGGCAGGCCGTAGATGGCGGCGAACGAACCGAAGCGCGGCCCCTGGCTGGCGCCCAGCAGCACCTCGTAGAGCGCGCCGAACCACGCCCGCAGCGGCTCGAATTCATGCGCCTTGCCGACCGCATAGACCTCGTTCTGGATCAGTTCGCCGTCGGTGGTGTCGACCGGCAGCGCCTTCAGTCGTTCGGCCAAGTCCAGCAGCGCCGCCTTCTCCTTGTCGTCCGGCAGGCGATAGGACTTTGAGGGCTTCACGAAGTCCTCGTAGTAGTTCAGCGCGTGGTCCATCAGCCGATCCAGCAGGGGCTCGTTCTGCGGCGTGGCGTCAGGCAGGTATTTGGCGAAATAGGCCCACAGCTGGTCCTTGGTCGAGGCATTGGCCACGCCGACCAGGTTCAGCAGCAGAGCGAACGACACCGGCGAGGTGTGGGTCGGCGGATCGCCCGCATGGATCGACCAGACGGCGTTGTCGATCCGCTTGGCCGGCTCCTGGGTCTTGTAGCTTTCGATGAAGGCCAGATAGTCGTCGATGGCGCGCGGAATGACGTTGAAGTGCAGGCTCTTGGCCGACTTCGGCGACTGGAACATGTACCAGGACAGGCTCTCGGGCGTGCCGTAGCGCAGCCACTCGTCCATCGTCAGGCCGTTGCCCTTGGACTTGGAGATTTTCTTGCCCTCGATGTCGAGGAAGAGCTCGTAGTTGAAACCTTCGGGCGGAGTGCCGCCCAGGGCGCGGCAGACCTTTGAGCTTTCGCGCACGCTCTCGATCAGGTCCTTGCCCGACATCTCGTAGTCGATGTCCAGCGCGACCCAGCGCATGGCCCAGTCGGGCTTCCACTGCAGCTTCACATGACCGCCGGTAACCGGCACCTCGGTGCGGTTGCCCGGCTCGCCTGCGGGATCTTCGAAGGTGATCGTTCCCTTCTCGACGTTGCGCGCCAGGGTCGGAACCTGCAGCACATGGCCGGTGATCGGGCTGATGGGCAGGAAGGGCGAATAGGTGGCGCGGCGCTCCTCGCCCAGGGTCGGGAGCATGATGGCCTGGACCGCGTCGAACCGTTCCAGAAGCGTCAGCAACGTCGCGTCGAACCGGCCCGATCTGTAGGTCTCGGTCGAGGACATGAACTCGTAGTCGAAGCCGAAGCTGTCGAGGAAGGCGCGCAGGCGGGCGTTGTTGTGCGCGCCGAAGCTGTCGTGGGTGCCGAAGGGATCGCGCACGCGTGTCAGGGACAGATGCAGGTCCTCGCGCAGCATCTCCGGGTTTGGCACGCCCTCCGGTACCTTGCGCAGGCCGTCCATGTCGTCGGAGAAGGCGATCAGGCGCGTGGGCCAGTGGTCGCCCGTCAGGGCGCGAAAGGCGTTGCGCACCATGGTGGTGCGCGCGACCTCGCCGAAGGTGCCCATGTGCGGCAGGCCCGATGGGCCGTAGCCGGTCTCCAGGATCACCGGGCGCTGCAAGGCGGGGAAGGCCGCCAGGGCTTCGTCCGCCTTGCCGGCGTCGATCAGGGCGCGCGCTTCGGCTCGTTCGGTCTCGCCCAGCCGTTTCTTCAGAACATGGGCCAGCAGGTTGCGGGCTTGTTCGAAGGGCCAGGACTTGGCCTCGCGGGCGAGGGTTTCGAGGTTCTGAAGCATGGCGGCGGTTTGCAGTCTGCATCCCGCCCGGTCAACCGCGATCAGGCTTTGGCAGCGATTACGATGATCTCGACCTTGTAATCGGGCGACGCGAGCCGGCTTTCGCCCGTGGCGCGGGCCGGCGGGTTGGCGGTGTCGACCCAGGCGTCCCAGACGCCGTTCATCGCCTCAAAGTCGGCGATGTCCGCCAGCCAGATCTGGGCCATCAGGATCTTGGACTTGTCGCTGCCGGCCTCGGCCAGCAGGGCTTCGATCTCGGCCAGCGCCGTTCGGGTCTGCGTCGCCACGTCGTCGCCGGGCTCGCCAACCTGGCCGGACAGATAGATGGTGTCGCCGTGGACGACGGCCTCGCTCATGCGGGCACCGGGCTGGATGCGGGTGATCATGGGCGGGGGTCCTTCGAAAACGTCCCTCACCTATCGCCGCCGGGGCCCGGCTGTCGAGCGGCTAGCGGCGGTTGAACCGTGAGACGGTCAGGCCGACGACCAGGGCGCCGGCGCCGACGATCAAGGCGTCCTCGATCAGGCCGCTCTTGGTCTGGCCGATGCGGGCCATGGCCTTCTTGCGCACCGAAAGGGTTAGATAGGCCAGCGGCACGGCCGTGCCGACCGCCAAGCCTGCGCCCAACTTCTCCTTGCCGCGAGGGGCCAGGGCCGCGCCGGCGATGCCCGCGCTCATGACCCGCGCCAATAGGCCGAGGAAGACGGTGCGATCGGGCGCGGTCTTCATCTTGTCGCCCAGCAGTTCGCCGACGCCCATGGCCAGGGCGCCGAACTTGAACAGGGGCCGGTTCAGCAGGAAGACGCGGCCGGGCAAGGGCTTGTGCGCCAGTTCGGCGGTGGCGAGGGCCGCCATCGGGGTCATGGAACGGGCGCTGGCGACGGCGCCGATGAGCGCGGACGGGAGGAGGTCGAGGGCTTTCATGCCGCCACAACACCCGACCGGGGCGGAAGGTTCAGCCCGTTTCAGCCGCGCGCCGCCAGGACGTTGCGGATCGCCAGGCTGGAGTGGATGCGCGACACCCCCGGCAGGCGCGACAGGACGTCCTTGTGGATCACCTCATAGGCGGCGATGTCGGACGCGACGGCGCGGACGATGTAGTCGGCCTCGCCCGCCATCAGATAGCAGTCGCGGATTTCCGGGTGGTTGCGAACGGCCGCCTCGAACCGGCGCATGTGGTCGTCGGTCTGCTTCTCCAGCGTGATCTCGACATAGGCGACGACGCCGTCGTCGCTGTCGTTGGCCAGGACGGCGGCATAGCCCCGGATCACCCCGCGCTCTTCCAGCCGCCGCACGCGCCGTAGGCAGGCGGAGGGCGACAGACCGACGGCGGAGGCTAGGTCCGCATTGCTGATGCGCCCGTCGGCGCGGAGCCTTTGAAGGAGGCGTTGGTCGAGGGGATCGAGCAGGGACACAAGTTTCCGCCGTTCAGCCGCAGATTATTGCGCCAAGCTTCTATCAGCGACCGATCGTTGCGCAAACAGGCAGGATCGTCGATCCATGCGGCGCTAGCTTGCGGCGAATAACAACATTGGGCTTGGAAACGTCACATGCGGGTTCTGGTGCTTGGATCGGGCGTCATCGGCGTCACCACCGCCTGGTATCTCAGCCAGGCCGGGCATGAGGTCACGGTCGTCGATCGGCAGGCCGGTCCGGCGCTGGAGACCAGCTTCGCCAACGCCGCGCAGATTTCGCCGGGCTATTCCGCGCCCTGGGCTGCGCCGTCGATCCCGGTCAAGGCGATGAAGTGGCTGCTGATGCGCCACGCCCCCCTGATCGTGCGGCCGCGTCTGGACATGGCCATGGTGCGCTGGACCGTCGCCATGCTGCGCAACTGCACCCACGACCGCTATGCGCTGAACAAGAGCCGGATGGTGCGTCTGGCCGAATACAGCCGCGACCAGATCGACCTGCTGCGCCGCGAGACCGGCATCGCCTATGACGGTCGCCAGCAGGGCACGCTGCAGCTGTTCCGCACCGAAAAGCAGCTGGCCGACGTGCACAAGGACGTCGATGTGCTGAAGGCCGCCGGCGTGCCGTGCGAGGTTCTGGACCGCGCGGGCTGTATCGCGGCCGAGCCGGGCCTGGCCGCCTCTGACGTCGATTTCGTCGGAGGTCTTCGTCTGCCGCATGACGAGACGGGCGACTGCTTCCTGTTCACCAACGCCCTGGCCAAGCTGGCGGCGGAGCGCGGCGTGGTCTTCCACACCGGAACCGACATCCAGTCGATCACGATGACGGACGGTCGCGCGACCGGCGCCCTGACCAGCAAGGGTGCCATGACGGCCGATCTGGTGATCCTGGCGCTCGGCTCCTATTCGCCGATGATGGCCAAGCCGCTGGGTCTCGATCTGCCGGTCTATCCGGTGAAGGGCTA
The DNA here is from genome assembly GCF_016429195.1 of Brevundimonas sp. ASV9. Taxonomy (GTDB): domain Bacteria; phylum Pseudomonadota; class Alphaproteobacteria; order Caulobacterales; family Caulobacteraceae; genus Brevundimonas. Next base: position 14,575 of record NZ_JAELUF010000045.1, on the reverse strand, counting down.
TTCGATCACGGCCAGGATCGTGAACGAAGACCGGGCGCCTGTCTCCACCGTCATGGACGAAAGCTACAAGGTGGCGATCACGCGTCTGGGCGACCGCATCCGCGTGGGCGGCATGGCCGAGCTGTCGGGATACAACAACACCCTGCCCGCCGTCCGCCGCGAGACCCTGGCCCATTCGGTCGGCAGCCTGTTTCCGGGCGGCGGCGATCTGGCGGGCGCCAGCTATTGGTCGGGCCTGCGTCCGATGACGCCGGACGGCACGCCGGTGATCGGCGCAACCAAGGTTCCGGGGCTTTATCTGAACACCGGCCACGGCACCCTGGGCTGGACCATGGCCTGCGGCTCGGCGCGGGTTCTGGCCGACATGGTCGACGGCAAGGCGCCCGAGATCGAGACCCGCGATCTGTCGCTGAACCGCTATGGCGCCTGGGCCGGGGCGTTCGCGCCGGGCTACAGCTGAGATCAGACGGCGGCAGGGAATTTTACCGTCTAAAGTGTCTAATTCGTCTAATCTCGCGACGGAGGAGCCTTTGGCCGCGGACGGGAATTCACCGTCTAAAGTGTCTAATTCGTCTAATCCGGCGCCATCCTGCGGGTAAGGCGCGGGCGGGATTTGGTCGTGCCTTCCGCCCCAACTTACGCTGTCAAAGATCCACGGCCAGTCTAACACACGGCCGGGGCGCGGTCGGTTAGACGCCGTTCGGGCGCGAAAAGCCGTTGTGAATCAGACAGCGGCGCGCCGACGATGCGCTGGCAGCACGCCGCGACGTGGCGCGGCGCGTCGGAGCGCCCTATAGAGCGCGCGATGAAGACCGCCGATTTCGATTTCGACCTGCCCGAAGACCGTATTGCGCTGCGCCCGGCCGATCCGCGCGATTCCGCACGGCTGCTGGTGGTGAAAGGCGGCGCGTTGGAAGACCGGCTCATTCGCGATCTGCCGGACTTCCTGCAGCCCGGCGACGCCTTGGTGTTCAACGATACGCGGGTCATTCCCGCCCGTCTGTCGGGCGTGCGTCAGCGGATCGGGGCCGAGGGCGAAATCCTGACGGTCGAGGTGGAGGCGACGCTGCATCACCGCGACGCGCCCAATGTCTGGTCCGCCTTCATGAAGCCCGGCAAGCGGATCAAGCCGAGGGATCGGATCCGGTTCGGAAACACGAGCGACGGCGCCTGCGACCTGGGGCGACTGGACGCGACGGTGACGGCCAAGGGGGAAGACGGCCTGATCACCCTGACCTTTGACCTGGCGGGACCGGCGCTGGACGACGCGATCCGCGAGGTCGGGGTCATGCCCCTGCCGCCCTATATCGCCGCCAAACGGCCCGAGGACGACCGCGACAGGTCGGACTATCAGACCGTGTTCGCAGAGCATGACGGGTCGGTCGCGGCGCCGACGGCGGGGCTGCATTTCACCCCTGCCCTGCTGGACGCCATCCGCGCCACGGGCGTCTCGACCCATGCGGTGACGCTGCATGTCGGGGCCGGCACCTTCCTGCCGGTCAAGGCCGACGACCTGGCCGACCACAAGATGCACAGCGAGTGGGGCGAGGTGTCGCCGGACACCGCCGCCGCCCTGAACGCCGTCCATGCAAAGGGCGGGCGCATCGTCTGCGTCGGCACCACCTCCCTGCGGCTGCTGGAAAGCGCGACGGCCGAGGACGGCGAGATCAAGCCCTTCCACGGCGACACGGCCATCTTCATCACGCCCGGCTATCGGTTCCGGGCGGTCGATGTGCTGATGACCAACTTCCACCTGCCGAAGTCGACGCTGTTCATGCTGGTCAGCGCCTTTGCGGGCACGGCGACGATGAAGGCGGCCTATGCCCATGCGGTCGCCGACGGCTATCGCTTCTATTCCTACGGCGACGGATCGCTGCTGTTCCGCGACTGATCGCGGGTCAGGGCCAGAGGCGGCCCGAGCGCCAGGCCTCGCCGTCGCGGTCGAACCGCAGTCGGTCATGCAGGCGGAACGGGCGATCGCGCCAGAACTCGACCGAGCGCGGCACGACGCGCCAGCCGGTCCAGTGGGACGGGCGCGGCACCTCCTGACCCTCGAAACGCGCGGTTTCGCGGCCCACGGCCTCTTCCAGCACGGTGCGATCCGACAGGGGGCGGGACTGGTCCGAGGCCCAGGCGCCGATGCGGCTTTCGCGCGCGCGGCTGGCGAAATAGGCGTCGGCCTCAGCCGGCGTGACAGGCTCGACCGCGCCGCGCACCCGCACCTGGCGACGCAGGGATTTCCAGTGGAAGGTCAGGGCGGCGGCCGCGCAACCGGCCAGTTCGACGCCCTTGGCGCTCTGACCGTTCGAATAGAAGGTGAAGCCCCGCGCATCGACATCTTTCAGCAGCACGATCCGCGCATCGGGCAGGCCGTCGGCGTCGACGGTCGACAGGGTCATGGCGTTCGGATCGTTCGGCTCGTGCGCGCGCGCATCGGCCAGCCATTCGACGAACAGGCCAATGGGTTCGGGGCGGTCGAAGATGGTCTCGTCGCCATTGGCGGCCAGGGCGGCGGCATAGTCGCGGGCGTATTCCTCACGCGACGGGCTGGGCGGGATCACGGATGCGGTCATGAGGGTGATGTAGTCGGTGCAGGCGCGGCTGGGAATGATCGCGGTCAAAAACGGGCGTCTCGTCGTCAGGATTAACCGCCCATTGACCCTGATGGGCGAACGGTGACGGCATGATCGCGCCTGTTACAATTTCAGATGTGTCCGGCGTCCGCGAGGCCCTGTCGATCCTGGGCCTGGAAACGGATGTGCGCGGCGATGTCGATGCGTCGACGCTGAAGGCCGCCTTCCGCACGGCGGTGAAGGCGGCGCGGCCGGATCAGGCCGGCGGGGACGCCGAGCGGTTCCGGCGCGTGATCGCCGCCTATCGGCTGATCCAGGCGCACCAGCCCCCTCGTCCTGCCCTGTCGGCGCCCGCCGCGCGGCCCGCGCCGACGCCGGTTCTGGTCCTGTCGCCGATGCAGGCCCTGGCCGGGGGGCAGGCCGAGGTGCGGCTGGGCGCGCGCACGGTGCGGGTCACGGCGCCCAAGGGCCTGCGCAGCGGCGATCATCTGCGGCTGAGGCGCGGGGCGGCGGACGGGAGCGACCTCTATCTGTCGGTGCTGATCCGGCCCGAAGACGGGCTGTCGGTCGTCGGCGACGACCTGTTCATGACCTGGGCCGTCGAGCGTCGCCTGATGGCCGACGGCGGTCGGGTGGAGATCGAGACCCCTGTCGGCACGCGCTCGGCCTGGATCACCGCCGACATGGCCGCGCCGGTGCGGGTGCGTCTGAAGGACCTCGGCCTGCCCGCGCGCGGATCACGGCCGGCGGGCCATCTGTTCGTGACGCTGGAGCCGTCGTCCGATGTTCCCTCGGCGGCGGAGGACCTGCTGGTGCGCTTCACGCGGGTCTGGACGCAGGAGCGTCTGGCGGCCTAAGTCGGAGCCATGTCGCACAACACCTTCGGCCATCTGTTTCGCGTGACCACCTGGGGCGAGAGCCACGGGCCGGCGATCGGCTGCGTCGTGGACGGATGCCCGCCGATGATCCCGCTGACAGAGGCGGATCTTCAGCCCTGGCTGGATCAGCGCAAGCCGGGCGGCAGCCGCTTCGTGACCCAACGCAAGGAAAGCGACACGGCGCGCATCCTGTCGGGCGTGTTCGACGACGGCGACGGGCCGGTGACGACGGGCACGCCGATCTCGATCCTGATCGAGAACGAGGACCAGCGGTCCAAGGACTATGGCGAGATCGCCCGCGCCTATCGGCCGGGGCACGCCGACTATGCCTATCAGGCCAAATACGGGGTGCGGGACCATCGGGGCGGCGGTCGATCCTCGGCGCGCGAGACGGCCAGCCGCGTGGCGGCCGGGGCCGTGGCGCGCAAGGTGCTGGGCGACGGCGTGAAGATCAGGGCCGGCGTGGTCCAGATCGGCCCGCACCGGATCGCACCGGACCGGATCGACTTCGACGCCGTCCACACCAATCCGCTGTTCGCCGCCTCGGCCGAGGTCGTGGGCGACTGGGAGGCCTATCTGGACGGCGTCCGCAAGGCGGGATCGTCCGTCGGGGCGGTCGTCGCGCTGGAGGTCACGGGCGTTCCGGCGGGCTGGGGCGCGCCCCTGTACGGCAAGCTGGACGGCGAGTTGGCCGCCGCCCTGATGTCGATCAATGCGGCCAAGGGGGTCGAGATCGGGGCGGGCTTCGAGGCCGCCGAACTGACCGGCGAACAGAACGCCGACCAGATGCGGCTGGACCTGAACAAGCAGCCTGTCTTCCTGTCGAACAAGGCGGGCGGGGTGCTGGGCGGGATTTCGACGGGCCAGCCGGTGACGGCGCGGGTGGCGTTCAAGCCGACCTCCTCCATCCTGACCCTACGCCAGACGATCACCCGCGACGGCGAAGAGAAGGACCTTCGCACCAAGGGTCGTCACGACCCGTGCGTCGCCCTGCGCGCCGTGCCGGTGGTCGAGGCCATGGCCGCCTGCGTGCTGGCCGACGCGCATCTGAGGCATCGCGCCCAGGTCGGTTGATCAGGGCCTGGGTCGGGGCGGAAGCGGGTTTGCGCGATCGGTCTCGAGCCTCGGCGGCGGCTCGGTCTGACGCGCCTCGCACCGCATCAAGGCCATCAGGGCCGACAGGCCTGTCGTCATCACGATCATCGCTCGATTCCTGCAACTGCGAACCGTTTGCAGGTTTGCGCATGTCGAGGGCGCGTGCAAGACAAGGGGCCGGTGGCGCCCAACTCAGGAGATCAACCGTGCGTGAAGACGGAAAGCTGGACTACCTCGAACTGCCCGCCGCCAACCTGCCCGCGACCAAGCAATTCTACAGCCAGGCGTTCGGCTGGACCTTCGTGGATTACGGCCCGACCTATGCCGCCTTCGATCAGGGTCTGGACGGCGGGTTTGACGCCGATCAGATCGATCAGACCAAGGCGCCCCTGCCCATCCTGTACGCATACGACCTCGAGGCCATGCTGGCCAAGGTCGAGGCGGCCGGCGGCCGGATCGTGAAACCGATCTACAGTTTCCCCGGCGGTCGCCGCTTCCACTTCGCCGATCCGGCCGGCACCGAAATGGCCGTCTGGTCCGAGGGCTGAACCCTATTTGACGTCGATAGACTGGCCGATGCGTTCGGCCAGATCCCGGTCCGCGCCCTCGACGCTGGCGATCCAGACGTGGATTTCCTTGGGGTCCGTGGCGCGCTGGAACAGGTGCTCCATCGCCAGACGGCGGCTGCCTTCGGTCACGACGATCGAGGCGCGGCCGCCGGCGCGGACCGTCTCGCCGTCATAGATCGGAAACTGCGACGACGGACCGGCGTAGATCATCAGCAGGGTCTGGTCGACACGCTGGACGCGATAGATGCTGGCGTTCGCGCCCGCGCGCGCCGGGGTGATCGTCAGGCCGGCGGGCAGTTGGATGCTGAACGGAAGGGCGGCGATGGCGGCGGCGTTCAAGGCCGCCGGCGCGGGCGCGGCGGCCGGCGGGGTTGCGGCAGGCGCGGTCGTTGTCGGTTGAGGCGTGGTCGCTTGCGGCGCCGTTGTGGTCGGGGCTGGCGTTTGCGGACGTGTCGCGGTCGCCGGGCGCGTCGTGGCCGCCGGGCTTTGGCCGATGGGCGGCTGGGCCTGGGTCGTGCGCGGCGCAGATGACGCGGCGGGCGCCGGACGCGGCGATGCCGCGGAGGTCTGGCCGATCGGAGGCAGGGCCTGGGTCGTCGCCCGGGCCGGGGCCTGAGTCTGGGGCGGCGCTGCGGTGGAGGCGGCGGGCGGGGTCGCGGAAGGCGGGGCGCTGTTCAAGTCCCGCGTCAGGTTGGAACCGGCGCGCTGCGGCGGAGGCGTCGTCGCCTGTCCGGAAATCACGAGGGCGGCGGCAAGGGCGATCATGGGCATGGCCGGACCATCGCGCGGCCGGGGCGCGACCGCAAGCGCGACCTCACGCCTTGGGCAGCGCGACCCAGAAGGTGGCGCCCTCGCCCGGCGCCGAGATCACGCCGATCGAGCCGCCCTGCAACTCGACCAATCGCTTGGCCAGGGCCAGGCCGACGCCGTGCCCCTCGACCGTCGAACGCTCAAGGCCAAGGCGGTTGAAGGGCTCGAACAGCTGAGCCTGCTTCTGAAGCGACAGACCGGGGCCGAAATCGCTGACCTCGATGCGGACGCAGTCATCCTGACGAAGCGCACGCAGAACGACACGGCCGCCGGACCCGCCGTATTTCAGCGCATTGCTGGTCAGGTTGGTGATGATCTGGGCCAGACGCTGAGAGTCCGCGACCGCGATCAAGCCATCGCCCTCGCACACCACCTCGACGGCGACCCGGTCGGCGTCGGGCCACAGCAGGCATGTGCGGCGCACGTCTTCCAGCAGACCCGGAATGTCGGTCGGCCGCAGATCGACCCGGACGGCCCCGGATTCGGCGCGGGCCACATCCAGCAGATCGTGGGCCAGGGTTTCGACCTGACGCGCGGTCTTGACCAGCATGTCGGACATCTCGGCCTGCTGGGCCGAGACTGGCCCCAGGTGGCCCTGCCGCCACAGATCGCCGATGCCGATGATGCCGGCGACGGGGCTCTTGATCTCGTGGGCGACGTTGGCGAGCAGGCGGGACTTGGCCTCCGAGGCCTTTTCGGCGCGTTCGCGACCAACGCGCGCGCGCTCCGCCAGAAGATCGCGCTCTTCCAGCAACGAGGCCACCAGCAAGACGGGCATATAGCCGATCAACACGAGCATCTGGGCCATCAGAACCTGATGGGTCAGGTCGCCCTGAGCATAGGGGCCGTTTCCGATCATGGCGCTGCCGACCAGCAGCACGCTCATGACGACCAGGGTGAAGGCGGCGCCCGCGACGCCGAGCCGTACCGCGATGGCCAGCAGAAGCGGCAGCAGGACAAAGCCCATCGGCACGTCGCCCGTGAAGGCGACAAAGTAGAAGACGGGGACAAGGCCGATCAGAACGACGGCCTCGATCAGCTTCCTGGGTTTCAGCAGACGCGCGAACATCGCAGGCGTCAGCGACATCCCTAGCGAACCCAGTACAGCGATGCCCAAGGCGTGACCCAGCCACCAGGTCTGGAACCCCTGCCAAACGATGTCGCCCTGGCCCATCAGCGACAGGATCAGGGTGCTGCACAGGGCGGCGGGGATCGGCGCCAGGACAGCCGCGAAGAACAGGAAGCTGACCGCGCCGTTCAGGCTAGAAAGGTTGAGCGTGGGCGAGAACCGGCGGGCCAGCAGGACAGCCCCGATGATCTCGATCATGTTGGCGATCGTGAAGGCCAGCGCCAGCGGCGGCTTATTGCCGGCGATGATCTCGCCAATCAGGATGCTGACGGTCAGGACGCCGGCGAAGGTGAGGTCGCTGGTGCGGCCACGGCTGGTGCGCAGCCAGACGGCGACGGCGACGCCGCTGGCGCCCCACAGGCCCGCCACCAGTCCGGCCGAACGGGCATAGGCGATGGCCAGGGCGACCAGGATGGCGACGACGACGCCCGTCAGCACCGGAACCAGGGGATTGGGGCCGTCCGGACCTTCGGCGCCGACGGGGCCGGGCCGATGGCCAGCCGCCATCACGCCCTTGACGGGGGCGCTGTGGGGGGCGTCGATATTGAGCGCGCGGCTCAGGATCATGGACAGGTTCCGACCAATCAGGGGTCGGAATAGGACGACACGGTTCCTAATATCCCCTGAAGTCAGGCCCGCAATTTTTCATTGAAACGCCTGACGGCCTCGGCTGCGCCGTCGGGATGGTTCCAGACCCCGCCGCTGACCGCCACGAAGTCGGCGCCGGCTTGGGCAAGCTCTGCGGCGTTATCGACCGTGATCCCGCCAATGGCGACGCAGGGCGTCTCGACCGTCTCTTGCCACACCGTCAGGATGTCCAGCGGCGGGCGATGCACCGTTTCCTTTGTATCGGTGGGATAGAAGGCGCCGAAGGCGACGTAGTCGGCGCCGCCCTCTGCGGCGTCCCAGGCCAGATCGCGGTCGTCGTGGCAGGTGACGCCGATCATGGCGTCCGGCCCCATGATACGGCGCGCCTCGGCCAGCGAGCCGTCTTCCTGACCGATGTGAACGCCGTCGCAGCCGGTAGCACGCGCCAGATCCGGGCGGTCGTTCAGCAGGACCGCGACATCATGACGCCGCGCAATGGGAGCCAACACCTCGACCGCCGTGCGGATAGCGGCCTCGTCGGCGGGCTTCAGCCGGATCTGCAAGGCCGCGACGTCGCCGGCGGCCAAGGCCTGATCGAGGGTTTGCGCAAAAGCGTTCAGGTCGGCGATCGCGGGCGGCGTGATCAGATACAGCCGGCAGGGCGGACGCTCGGGGACGGTGGGTGTTCGGGCCATGTCCGTCATTGCCTGCCCCCGCGACGATCCGTCAACGGCCCACCGGCAGCTGAGCCATGCGAACGACTTGCAATCGCCTTAAGGACTGCTATAGCGAACCATTCTCAGTCAGTGAAACGTGTAGCGCCTCGTGTACGTCTGCAACTGTAACGGTCTTCGCCAGCGTGATGTCGCCCAGGCCATCGAGGCCGGCGCCTGCCGTCCGCGTGACATCTTCGCGCGCAACCAGTGCCAGGCCCAGTGCGCCAAATGTGTCTGCGAGATGCGTCAGATGATTCAGGAAAGCCGCGAAGCGTTCGCACTCGCAGCCGAATAGTTTGCTTCGCCTGCGGCCGACAGTCACTCGCACTCTCAATGCAGTGATAAAAACTCGCAAATAAACAAAGCCCGTTTTACTGTGTTATGGCTGCGCTCGACAGACGGCGATAGCGCCGTGGCGAGACCAAGGACCATGGCCATGAAGGGCGATCCCGCAATCCTGCGCACGCTGAACGCAGTGCTGACCAACGAGCTGACGGCCGTAAATCAGTATTTCCTGCATGCCCGCATGTTCGAAAGCTGGGGCCTCGCGCACCTGGGCAACGTCATCTACGAAGAGTCGATCGGCGAGATGAAGCACGCCGACATGCTGATCAAACGCATCCTCTTCCTGGACGGGCTGCCCAATCTGCAAGACCTGCACAAGCTGAAGGTCGGCGAGGATCCAATCGAATGCCTAGGCGCCGACCTGCAACTGGAACTGGACAGCCGCGCGACGACCGCCGCCGCCGTGACCCAGTGCGAGGAAACCCGCGACTACGTCAGCCGTGACCTGCTGATGAAGATCCTGGCCGACACCGAAGAGCACATCGACTTCCTGGAAAACCAGCACAAGCTGATCGAGCTGATGGGCGCGCAGAACTATCTGCAATCGGCGATGAAAGAGATCGTCACCGACGGCGCGGCGACCGGCAACTAAGCTCTGCCTTCTGACGGAACTCCAATCCGCTCCGGCCATTAGCCTGTCAGGGCCAAGCTGGAGCGGACCATGACCGATATCGACGACGCCATCGACGACGTGCGCGACGCCGCCATGGACTTGCTGAACAGCGAGGGCCGCAGCGCCGGCCATGTGGTCGCCGGGATCGCCCTGACCGTCGGCTTCGCCCTGTTGGCCCACACCATCGCGTCGGGCGCGTTGAAGCCCCGTCGCAACCTGAAACAGGTGCGCGACAAGGACCTGCCGATCACCGAAAAGCCCAAGGGAGCCTTCAGCCTGATCCTGCCGGCGGTGTTTTCGGCGACGACTCTGTCTGCCGTGCGCGTCTGGAACGCGCCTCCGCAAAAGGAACGGACCCGCGCCATGGGCCTATGGGTCGCGGCCCAGACGGTGAACGCCGTCTGGCTTGGCCTGCGTCCGTCCTCAATGGCGCGTCAGGTGGTCGCCGCCATGTCGTCGGCCGGTCTGGCCGCCGCCTTCGCTCACGAGGCGCGCAAGCTGGACGAGGGGGCCGGCAAGATGGCGGCGCCGCTAGGATCAGGCGTGCGGTTCGGAAACTTCCTGCACCGCAAGGCCGACGACGCGTCGGGCGGACGCACCCTGCATTAGGTTGCGTCGCCTTGCCCTTTATCGGGGCTTCCTCTAGGGATCGCGCGCTATTCGCCTCGCCCCGAACGGAGCGAGGGCGCAACTCCATTTCCGATGTGACCCCATGAAGATCAACGGCAACACCATCAAGCCCGGCATGGTCCTGCAGCACAATGGCGGCCTGTGGGTCGTCACCAAGGCCAGCCACGTGAAGCCCGGCAAGGGCGGCGCCTTCGCCAACGTCGAGGCCAAGAACCTGGAGACCGGCAACAAGCTGAACGAACGCTTCCGGTCGGAAGACAAGGTCGAGCGCGTGACGCTGGAACAGAAGGACTTCTCCTATCTGTTCGACAACGGCGACAGCCTGGTCTTCATGGACGACACCACCTACGAGCAGATCGAACTGCAAAAGGACTGGGTCGGCGAAGAGCGTATCCCCTATCTGCAAGAAGGCATGAAGGTCGTCATCGAGATGCACGAAGAGCGTCCGATCGGCCTGGAACTGCCCGATCAGGTCGTGCTGGAAGTCGCCGAGACCGAGCCGACCGTGAAGGGCCAGACCGCCTCGTCGTCCTACAAGCCCGCGCTGGCGTCGAACGGCGTGCGCATCATGATCCCGCCCTATATGTCGGCCGGCGAGCGTATCGTCGTCGACACGACCAGCGGCGAATACGTCCGCCGCGCGGACTAACAGACCACCACGCTAAAGCGGCCCCTCGCGGGGCCGTTCCTTTCTGAACTTCTCCGACTGTCCGGCTGCGGCTTTGAAGGACTTTCGGACCAGGAGATTCCCCGATGGCCCTCGCCTCCGCCCTACTCCAAGTCATGACCGATGCGGTGCGCAAGACCGCCCGCCCGATGCTGCGCGACTTCGGCGAAGTCTCCCAGCTTCAGGTGTCGAGGAAGGGCCCCGGCGATTTCGTCACGGCCGCCGACCTGAAGGCCGAAGACACGCTCTACGAACTGCTGATGAAGGCCCGCCCCGGTTACGGCTTCCTGGGCGAGGAACGCGGCATGATCGAGGGGACGGACAAGTCACACACCTGGATCGTCGATCCGATCGACGGCACCACCAACTTCATGCACGCCATGCCCCACTTCGCCATCACGGTGGGGCTGGAGCGCCGCGCGCCGGACGGATCGAGCGAGATTGTCGCCGGGGTGACCTACAACCCCGTCATGAACGAGCTGTTCTGGGCCGAAAAGGGCAAGGGCTGCTATCTGAACGACCAGCGCATCCGCGTCGCCGGCCGTCGCGATCTGTCCGAAAGCCTGATCGCCACCGGCCTGCCCTTCATCGGCAAGTCGGGCCACGCCCAGTCGATCAAGGATCTGCACGCCGTGGGCCAGCGCGTCGCGGGCATCCGCCGCCTGGGCTCGGCCGCGCTGGACTTCGCCTGGGTAGCGGCCGGTCGCTACGACGCCTATTATGAGCGCAATCTGAAGCCCTGGGACGTGGCGGCGGGCATCCTGTTCGTCACCGAGGCCGGCGGCCGGGTCACGACCATCGAGAACGACGGCGATCCCAAGACGGGCAAGTCGATCCTGGCGTCGAACACTGAACTGCATCCGCACCTGCGCAAGGTTCTGCAGGGCTGATCGTCATAGGGGCGACGCGCCCCTGCCCTATCCAAGGCGGATGATCCGTTTCATCCTGTGCGGCCTCGTCCTTCTGACCGGAACGCCCGCCTTTGGCCCAGCCCCTGATCATCGCCCACCGCGGCGCGTCCGGCGAACGGCCCGAGCACACGCGTGCGGCCTATGAACTGCCGATCGAACAGGGCGCGGACGTGATCGAGCCGGATCTGGTGCTGACCAGGGACGGCGTCTTCGTCGATCGGCATGAGAACGAGATCGGCGGCACGACTGACGTGGGCGACCGGCCCGAGTTCGCGGGCCGTCGGACGACCAAGACCATCGACGGGGTCGAGACCACCGGCTGGTTCACCGAAGACTTCACCCTGGCCGAGTTGAAGACTTTGAGGGCCAGGGAGCGGTTGCCCGCGTTTCGACCGGGCAGCGCCGCCTATGACGGTCAGGAGCCGATCCTGACCTTCGCCGAGGTCGTCGCCATCGCGCGCGAGGCCTCGGCGCGGACCGGGCGGACAATCGGCGTGGCGCCGGAGCTGAAACACCCGACCTATTTCGCCGCGATCGGCCTGCCAATGGAGGACGGTTTCGTCGCGGAACTGGAGCGGCTGGGTCTGACAGCCGCCGACGCCCCGATCATCATCCAGTGTTTCGAGGTCGGGCCGCTGGAGCGGTTGGCGACGCGGATCGATGCGCCGCTTGCTCAACTCGTGGCGGCCAAGGGCGGACCGGCGGACCGGGCGGACGTGACCTACGCGCAGATGATCACGCCCGAGGGGCTAAAGGCCATCGCCGCCTACGCCGACTGGGTCGCGCCGGAGATGACCCTGGTCCTGCCGCGCGACGCCGAAGGTCGCACGACCGCGCCGAGCCCCCTGGTCACCGACGCCCACGCGGCGGCCCTCAAGGTCGTGGTCTGGACCCTGCGGGCCGAGAACGCCTTCCTGCCGGTCGAGCGACGCAGAGGCGACGATCCGGCCGGACACGGCGACATGGCCGGCTATGCCTCAGCCTTCGCCGAGGCCGGGGTCGACGCGCTGTTCAGCGACTTTCCGGCCCTGGCGCGGACCACGGCGCCCTAGCTGCGGAACTGAAGCTCGGCGAGGCGGGCGTAGAGGCCGCCCTGGACGACGAGTTGCTCGTGGGTGCCCTCTTCGACCACGCGGCCGTCATCCATGACGACGATGCGGTCGGCGCGCAGGACGGTGGCGAGGCGGTGGGCGATGACCAGGGTGGTGCGCTCTTCCATCGCCTGATCGAGGGCGACCTGGACCAGGCGTTCGCTTTCGGCGTCCAGCGCGCTGGTGGCCTCGTCCAGCAGCAGGATGGGGGCATCGCGGACCAAGGCGCGGGCGATGGCCAAGCGCTGGCGCTGGCCGCCCGACAGGCTCTTGCCGCGCTCGCCGAGCGGGGTGTCGAAGCCCTCAGGCAGGGAGTCGATGAAGCCAAGCGCCTGAGCCTTTTCAGCGACGGCGCGGGCCTCTTCCAGGGTTGTGTTCTCGCGGCCGAAGCGGATGTTTTCCAAGGCCGAGCCCGAGAACAGCGGGGTCTCCTGCGACACCCAGGCGAAGCGATCGCGCACGGCGACGGGATCGGCCTGGCGCACATCGACGCCGTCGACCGAGACCATGCCGGTCTGCGGATCGTAGAAGCGCAGCAGCAGGCGGAAGACCGTGGACTTGCCGGCGCCGGACGGGCCGACCAGGGCGACCGTCTCACCGGGGCGCACCGTCAGGCTGAAGCCCTTCAAGGCCGGAAGGTCGGGGCGGCCCGGATAGGCGAAGCCGACGGCCGACATCGACACCTCGCCGCGCGGGGGCGTCGGCAGGGCGGTGGCCTGAGGCGGCGGGGCGATGCCGGCGACGGCGCGCATCAGCTCCTCGATCCGCTCCATGGCGCCGGCGGCCTTTTGCACGTCGCCCCAGCTTTCGCCGAGCGCGCCCACGGCGCCCGCGGCGAAGACCGACAGAAGGACGAACTGAAGCAGGGCGCCGGGCGTCATGGCGCCCTTCACCACGTCCTGGGCGCCCAGCCACAGCACCAGGGTCACGCCGCCGAACATGACGACGATGATCAGGGCGGTCATCCAGGCGCGCGCCTGCATCCGGGTCAGGGAGGCGTTGAAGGCGTCCTCAACCGCCGCGCCGAAGCGGGTGATGGCGCTCTGTTCACGACCGAAGGCCTGAACCGTCTCGATGGCGTCCACGCTTTCACCGGCGAAGCCGACGGCGTTGGCGAAGCGATCCTGAGACGCCACGGTCAGTTTGCGCACCTTGCGGCCGAAGATGAAGATCGGTCCAAGGAGGAAGGGCACGATCAGCAGGACGAAGCCGGTCAGCTTGGGACTGACGAAGAACAGCAGGGCCACGCCGCCGATCAGGGTCAGGAAGTTTCTGAGCGCGTAGGAGATCGAGGTCGTCATCAGCGTCTCGACCAGGGCGATATCCGTGGTCAGGCGCGACAGCACCTCGCCCGTGCGCATATGGGCGTAGAAGGACGGGTCCAGCGTCAGAATGCGGCCAAACAGACCCTTTCGCACATCGGCGATGACGCGCTCGCCCGTGCGGGTGACGAAATAGTAGCGAGCGGCGGTCGCCAGCCCCAGGAACAGGGCGTTGGCGCCCAGCAGCAGGAACCAGATGTTCAGATTGGCGCCGCCCGCCTCGAACCCATGATCGATGGCCCCGCGCGCCAGGGCGGTCAGGCCCAGCGAGGCGGCGGTGGACAGCAGCAGCCAGAAGACCGCCATCAGGGCATGACCCTTGTGGCGCATGGCAAAGGGAATCAGTCGCGCGAGCGGGCGGATGTCGCGGCGCTTGGCGCGCTTGGCGCCCGCTTCGGACATCTGATCGGCCAGAAGGGCGCCCGCGCTGGGCCGCCCCTCCAGCGACGCCATGCCTGAGGCGCGGTTGGCGGAAGAGGCGGAGGCGGCGGCTTGATCGGTCATTTCGCCCGCCTCTTGCCCCGGAACGCCCCCCGGTGTAAACGCCGCCCCTCATTCCGCCGGGCCTTTCCCTTAAAAAGGATTTGGTGGCGGGTTTCTCATTTCACGCGCACGGACGGTCGGCATCGTCACCGCGC
>NZ_JAELUF010000447.1 GCF_016429195.1 Brevundimonas sp. ASV9 | reverse complement strand
CATAAAAGGCCTCCTCGCGCGGTCCTCCAGTCGATGAAGCAACGTTATTCGTAATGATGCCTTGCAGGAACTTGGCAGCATCTGGGCCAGCGACGGAGAGGACTCGGCGAGAAGGCAGCTGGGCTAAACCCGAGGCTGGCGGCCGTGGAGGCGCTGCTGCGTCGGTTGCGAATTGGCGGCGTGAGAGGCAACTGCGGCATAGAAGGGCGCGAGGCCGGCGCGCAAGGGATCGCATGATTGAGTCTTGAGAGAGCTCGTGGTCGCTGCAGTGTGAAGTTGGGTGATGCGGAGTTGAAGATTAGATGGCTGTGGAGTGGCGGATAATTATTCCTGGCGACGACGAGCGGCTCCGCTTCTGTCTCTTATACACATCTGACGCTGCCGACGAATACATCACAGTGTAGATCTCGGGGGTCGCGGTAGCGTTTAGGGGGGGGGGGGG
>NZ_JAELUF010000446.1 GCF_016429195.1 Brevundimonas sp. ASV9 | reverse complement strand
GATTACCATCAACGTAACCAACAAGCAAAAGGAAATGTACTACCACGAATACGTTCCCGAAGTCATGGACAGCTTGCAGGACTTGAATGAGTTCCGCACTCTGAAACTCAATGGACTTTGGACTGCTGCGAGCCGCATTGAAGAAAATATGCTACAACAGAGCCGTGAAATGATGCAGAATCTTGGCCAGGAAATTAGCAGAAATCTGCCTCACCTCGATTCCATGATGTACATGAGGCACAACCTAGGCGCCTTCCAAGAGCCCGCAAACCTCGAGTTTGAGGCCAGACCGGTATGGCATGACGATGGCTCTATGGTGATAGACGACTCTGCCAAAGTCTACCTTCGAAATGTCCTCGGCAAATCCAAAGCTCAGCTGGGAGAGTTGCGCCGGGAGGTGGACAAGAAGCGCCGTGATGTTGAAAACGTCAAGGCTGTCAAAC
>NZ_JAELUF010000445.1 GCF_016429195.1 Brevundimonas sp. ASV9 | reverse complement strand
GTTTCAATATTCGTCCTCCTGCCGCGTCATATATTTACCTTGGGTGGCCAAGGTTTCCTTCAGATTATGGGCGAACTTCATGGCGCAAGAGCTCGCAAGTAGCTACTCCCATCTACTATCGGCCGAGTGCTTGGTTTACTTCGTTTTTCTGGCTATTGTCCGCCATATGACTCGCCCATCCAAGTTCGATCTTCTGTTGGCATACAGGCGATGCTCATTGTCTGTATTGGTGGCTGCGCGGCATATCAGCAGCCCCTCTGGACAGGAACTCGTGGCTGTTGGCGTTTTTCTGGCGGGTGCGATTGGTTGCCCTCGTAGCAGTCTCGTCTGCGCGGGGAGGGCATTGGCAACTGATCACGGTACTAGGTACTAAGTTACCTTGAGGTACAATTACCTAAATAGGTACCTAGCGTAGGTACAGGAGCACCTTGTAACTTCAGTAC
>NZ_JAELUF010000444.1 GCF_016429195.1 Brevundimonas sp. ASV9 | reverse complement strand
GTGTGGCTGGGCTCGCTCCGCTCTCTTCTTTGCCCTTTCTCCTCTCCCCCTCCCCCCCGCCCCGGCCCGCGCCGCTCCTCCGGTCGGCCCCGCGGCGGCTCGGGCCTGTCCCCGGCCTCCCGCCCCCCCCCCCCCCCGCCCCGCCCCCCGCCCTCCCCCCCCCCCCCCCCCCCCCCCCCCCCCCCCCCCCCCCCCCCCCCCCCCCCCCCCCCCCCCCCCCCCCCCCCCCCCCCCCCCCCCCCCCCCCCCCCCCCCCCCCCCCCCCCCCCGCGCCCCAGCCCCCTGCCCTCCTCAAGCAACTCCCCGCCGCTGCCCCTCAGACCCCCCCGCACGTCCCACACGCCCACGCCCCCGAGGCGCGCGCCAATGCGCCGCCCCGGGCCGACACCGAGCTGCGTGTGGCACGAGATCTGGCGGCGTCCAGCGCGATCGACAAGCT
>NZ_JAELUF010000443.1 GCF_016429195.1 Brevundimonas sp. ASV9 | reverse complement strand
TGTCGATACTGGTGGCCTAGATAAACTCGTATATGGCCTTGGTTCAGGAAACCTGTGTAGTAGGGAAATATCAAGGTATTTTCATGAAATTGACGCTATCGCTATGCTATAAAACAAGAAAATGAAGTTGGTTACTCCGTATGGCCTTCAATGCCGCTTTTGATACCTTCCAAGACTGCAGCCCATTGCCCGCTGGCCTTATATCTGCCAAGCTCGTCAAACTTGTCACAGGCAATTCGCCTTACAAGGAGCATATCCTTTGCCTTTTTCAATGTTCTCCCCTCGCCCGTAGTCAAATACTCCTCCAGCCACCTGTCTTCTGTCGCGTCAAGGGGGAGAAACGCCACCTCGCTCGCCTGGTTTGCAGGGTCTTCCCTCTTGTCAGCTTGTAGTACTGTGCTAATCATCCTTGAAAACAAAAGTTCTCGTGCATTGTCAGGAAA
>NZ_JAELUF010000442.1 GCF_016429195.1 Brevundimonas sp. ASV9 | reverse complement strand
AATGAGACGTGTGGATATCTCTGGCGATATTTGGCCAGCAGGCGCTGCGCAGGCGATTCCTCGGCACTGCTGCGACCTTGAGAAAGATCCGTGTCAATGTGGACAATGAGCGGCTCAAAAGAAGACGACGATTTCTTTGTGGAGTGGTATTCTGCGGTGCCGTCGAGGATTTGCGTCAGGACGGTGGAGGAGATGCCAAAGGAGAGGCCAGCAAGATAGCGTCGGGGCTGGAGGTCTCTGGTAGTTCTTGTTTCCTTGTGCAGGGTGCCCAGAGATTTTCTGACTTTGGACTCTACGTGCTCAATGTAGCAAGCTCTGCTGTTCGGTTAGATATTTGAGAAGGATAGGGTTTTGCTGGAGTAGTTGATGCGTACCGGCATGTCGGCAGATTTCTCATTTTGAGATCTGCGTTGGGCGTTTTGCACCGTTTGCACGGTGGATAT
>NZ_JAELUF010000441.1 GCF_016429195.1 Brevundimonas sp. ASV9 | reverse complement strand
ATATAGTGGAGAGGAGAAGTAATTTTGCCCGCGCTGTATATCCAATGGTCAGGATCATGTACGCGAGCGGTCTCATAGATGAGCATGACTTGGGGCTGAGCTAGAGTGAAGGGAATAATACAGTAGCAAGCCAGCCGTAGAGCCATTCTATATTTGTCATAGTTTTCAGTTGAAGAAGGAGAAATTTATAAAAGGGACCAGCGTTTTACTCAGCCGTGTTACATACGTACGAAGACATTTGAACTGCATCATATCCGGGCTCATGTTAAGTAAGCTACAGGCAACATAGAGTCGCTCCCAATAAATAGAAGCTACCCACTGATATATTAAATCCTCGTCGATTAACAACACGTGATCACAAACAAAAGCGCTGCATTTGCTTCGGGGAATGATTACACGCCCATCGGTGTCGGTCGCCTCGGACGCCGGCCCAGCCCTCGTTC
>NZ_JAELUF010000440.1 GCF_016429195.1 Brevundimonas sp. ASV9 | reverse complement strand
GTATTGGGCCATTTTCAGTGCCAGGAGTTCAGGGGCGGTAGAAGCTCTCCTTGCTGCTGGATCAAACATATTTGAGCCTCATGAGAAACGGCACAACACGACGCTGTTGCACAATGTGGCAGGATTAAAGCCTGCGGATAGTGCGAGAATAGCGAAAATGCTTCTAGATCACGGCGACGGTGCCGACATTTCTGCGCTGGACGAAAATGGAATGTCACCGTTGCGAGTCGCTGTTAGATCCCTTCATTGGGATCTCATCAAATTGCTCATGTCACGGGGAGCCGACCCCATGGCTGTTGATCGCCACGGCCGAACCTTGCTACACGAGCTAATCGATGTTATCGATGACGTATCGGAGAACAAGGGCCTTGTGCGCAAGTGCGCCGGCATGCTCTTGGATGTGGGTGTTGACCAAAATATTCGTCATTGTTTCGGGCTTACCG
>NZ_JAELUF010000439.1 GCF_016429195.1 Brevundimonas sp. ASV9 | reverse complement strand
GGCGACGAGGAGTCACTTGCGGTGGTGTTGACGTTGGTATTTTGGTTTGGGTTTGCGCTTTCGCCTGCATGTTCCGTGGCAACGGCAGCCTTTTCGTCTCTTGAGAGGGCGGCTGCCTCATCTTGCACGATTGGCGCAGGAGCATCGGGAGACGGCACTATCGGGTCGTTGTGATGACTGGCGTGATCGAGGTCATTGATGGTAGTCCTATCCGAGCTAATGCGCCTTCCAGGAGGCGCTGACGAAGAAGCAGCCATTGTATTGTATTGTTGTACTGAAGCCGTTTTGTCTCGGCCGGTACCGGGATGGCGGGGTGTCGTTTCTGGGTGGCGTTGTACTGTGGCTGTCTCTGTTCGTCTCACTCGAATGTGGTCATAGATATCCGAGGGGTCATAATCGTCCAAGGAATGATTCAAGAAAAGGTGAACCAACAAAGAAACGAC
>NZ_JAELUF010000438.1 GCF_016429195.1 Brevundimonas sp. ASV9 | reverse complement strand
GTATATGAGGTCCGACTGGTATCGAATGCGCAAGTTGTGTACGACGGATGCTTCGTTCAGGTGTGTCAACTCGGCCATGTCGTTTGCCTTGTCGAATTTTGCGGGATTCACTTTGTCGACGCTTCCAGCATCGACTTCTTGTTGCTAAAACACAGGTCAGCTAATGATTCGCACCATTGAACAGAGTAGGACTCACCGTTCCATCGTCTGTCTGGACGAGCAACTTGCTGCCGGCCAACTCTTCGACGACCCAACCCTTGATGAACGCCTCTTGCGGGTCATTGAGCCAGACGTATCGCTTTCCAGAGAAATCATTCTCGCCTTCGATTCCCCTCACAGGGTCGTGACCACGGGCCTTTTCGTCGGCCTTGATGAACTTTGGAGCAAACGTACTTGAAGTCGGCGTCCCACTTCTCGAGTCACGCCTAGCCTGCTGGGTAGCGA